>NZ_JAMYOA010000009.1:0-238231 GCF_040319515.1 Mesorhizobium sp. M0909 | reverse complement strand
TTCGACGAGATGGAAGCTGAGGAGGCCCGTAAGGCATTCCTGGCTGCCGCTAAGGAGGAGGGTAGGCTTTTTCCTGATTAGCAGGCCGCGTCGCTCTTCGCGCGAGCCAAATTCGATCACCGGCCCAGACATCTCTACCAAACATTCCCACCCCCTCTAATTATCCCTCAATGGCAACCCATTGGTTCGTTCCTTCGGTGTTCGTGAAGACTGAAACCGGCGACAGGCATGGCTGCAACAATGCGAGGGCAGCCCTTGAGCAACTCAAGAGGTGGACCCGCAGTGGACCCCGCTGGCACAAGGCGGTGAACCTTTGCCTGTCAGATCTAGAGGGCGATCCGATTGACCCTCAGGTGGTACGAAAGGCCTTTGAGGCTGCCGCCAAGGAAGCCAAGGTGTATCTCTCACCAGAGTAGGAACCCTCCACTCGTGTTCATCGACCCGGTTCGCCATCCGGTCCAGCAGCTTACGGGATGCCGCAATTACGCGGCGGGTTGCATCAAGGGAGAGCCGAAGGTCATCCATGTCTGCGCGCGCGCGACGCTCATTCAACCGAGAACTGTCTATTTGTAAGCGAGAGCTGTTTATTAAGTGATACCAATCGGAAACCATCTTTGCAGAGCTAGACTAGCGCGCCCGCATCTCAAACTTGATCATAGCCTCTAAGAACGTTTCGTTGGACTCGTCGCGAACGGTCATCACAAATTCTCGAGAGGGGCCATCCGGCAGCTTATCCTTAGTAATCTCGACCAAGGCCTTTACCGCCTCCGCCTTTGCAGCTTCGAGGTCCGGGAGATCGGTACCCACAACGTCAAGGAAGACTTTGCCCGTGTCGGTGAAGTCGAAGAAATAGCGCGGCGTCCCTACAAACACAGTAACGCGAGAATGGTTCACGCTTGCGTTGCGATTGGCTGTGCAGCGGGCCCTTGCCGCTCTAATGTGCGCAACGCTAACGAGCGTGACCTGACGTCCAATGATGTCCGCGACATTGGTTAAAAACGTACGCGCCAAGACTCATCGCCCCGATCGGCTTAGAGTTACTTCCGAAAGGAAGCGCTCTCATGCTGCCATTGCCCCACGCCGTCGATCCAAAAGTAGTTGCCGAGATCAACAATCTTCTAGACCAGTACGCAGGGGCGGTACCGGTGCCCGTTCACAAGCTCGCCGCGGTTGTCCGGCTGCGCCTCAGAAGCCATCTTTCCATTGCGACTATTGAGGCGCTGATCGTGGACGAAGCCGAGTGTCGCCACCTGCCCATGCTGTTCGAACTGCCGGCAACACATGCGGCTGTAGTTTCATCTGCTCTGGGCCGTGCGATTTGAAGTTTAGGCGCTCTGCCCGTCTGGCAACGAAAGCGGACCTCTGGCTCGCGAAGCGGTATGCCCACGGCCTTCGATGATGAGCGCAGAGCGGCCCCCTCATGGCAACCCATTGGTTCTCCCCTCCGGTGTACGTCAAGACCGACCGACCTGGGATCACCTACGGCTGCAACAATGTCGAGGGTGCCGCCGAGGAACTCATGAAGTGGACCGAGAGGGGACCGAAGTGGAATCTGGCGGTGCAAGCCTGCAGCGACGCCTTTGAGGGCCGGGTCTCGCCCAACGATGTCCGTAAAGCCTTCGAGGAAGCTGCCGAGGAGGAGGGGGTGCTACGCTAAATCTAGCTAGGTCTCCATTCCGCTTTCCACCGCGTCCCACGTCTGATTACTGGTCGTTCTCAAACATTGGGAGAGAATTTATGTCTGATTTCAAAGTTGGCGATGTGGTGGAGCTAAAGTCTGGCGGTCCTAACATGACGATCAACGAGGCGCAGAGTGCCGGCGGGTTTATGTGTCAATGGTTCAACAACGACGGCGGGGCGTACAAGCTTGAGACCGTCAGGATTAAAGGTGAAATGCTCAAAGCCGTGCCGAAGTAGTCGCCGCGCCTTCCTGACAGGGGGTCCCACGTTGCCTTTGATTGTTACGAACGGAGCATTGCTTGATGGCGCTGATCTTGGAGAACGTTACCAAGCCCAGAACCTCATGAGCAAGATCGGCCCACCCATCTGCCGATGTGGGCTTATCACGGCAGCAACTTCGCGGGCATGTGCCTAGAGTTCGATACTGCTGACCTCATGATCAGTGACTTCCATGCAGAGAAACTGCGCCCGGTGACCTATGCGTGCGCAACGCTCTGCCATCGCTCACGCTCGCCGACATGGGGGCGCAGCATCTCGAAGAGGCGGTGATCGCTCGCATCACGCGCAAGCGCGGTGAATGGGCTCACGAGAAGGAATGGCGCTTCGTTACTGGCCAAGCCGGGCCTAAGCACTTTCTCGACGATGCGCTTCGTCGCGTGTGCCTGGGTCCCCGTGTCAAACCTGAACACGCCGCGCGGGTATGCGAGGTGATGGACCGGCGACCGGTGGAGGGGGGAAATCAGGGGTTTTGAACTAGCGTTTCGCAGCATTAAGCCAGCTAGGCCGCTGGGCGAATGCGAGCGGGTCGGCATCGGCAAGTTCGATCCCGTGGAGGACCTGTTCGCGGAAGCGGAACTGAAGCAGTTTCTGACGGTGCCATTCGAGGCACTTCTTGAGGAATGCCGCCGAACCGCTTCGAGGCCGAACATGGAGGCAATGGCCGGGATTGATCTCGCCGGCAGCAACAGAAACGCCATTTACTTCTGGACGACCTATAAGCTCCGGAGCGGCCGTGAGGTCTTTCACAAGCGTTACTTCGACCGACGATTGCGCCTTGTCCTCGGGAAGGACTAAGTGGGGCCAGAAGACGGGATCGGGAGCATTGCCGTGGAAGGTTTGGACGAAGACACTCGGAAACGGCGGGAGACGCTGACTGCAGTTCAGTATGGCGGGATTTATCCCCCTCACGAAGCGTTCTACATCCAGTCGATCATCTACGCCGAGCCGGCTTTCGCCCTAATGGCCGAGCGTGGCACAGGACGCTATGTCGGGAGCGCCTTTATCACCTTGAACCGGGAGATGCGGGAACGCTTCACTTGCGGCCGAGGAGTATGAAACGTGCGGTGCCCCCCGCCGCAGCGACAGCCTTCGCTATTCCTTCTTGTCGACCAGCGCCCGTAGTGCCGAGACGTCATGCAGCAATAACCTGCTGCCGCGCTTTTCGATCAGGCCTCTCTTGGCGAGGTCGCTCATTTCGCGCGAGACCGCTTCCCTGTGCGTGCTCATCGTTGCCGCCAGCTCGGAATGCGTCGGTGCCGGGCTTATGGACACCTCGCCGTCCACGAGTGCGGCTTTCTCCGCCCGATGCAGGATCTCGACGATCAGCCGTTTTCGCACGACCAGAGTGCTGTATTCGAATACCCGCTCGGTCATGCGCCGGAGCTGGGCAGACAGATGCTCAAGCAGCACCCAGGCAAAAGTCGGGTGGGTCATCACGATATCCCGGAATGCTGTGCCGGACAGCCGTGCAGCGCGGGTTGCCTCCAGCGCGACTACGCTGGCGGAGCGTGCAATCCCGTCAATGCCTCCGAGCTCCCCGAAAATGTCACCCGGTTCGACATCGCGATACGCTATCTCCCTGCCGTCCGCTGAAACCAGTGTCACGCGAGCACGTCCTTCCAGCAGGAAGAAGACATCGCGACCAGTGTCGCCGTGGGAAATGATTAGCTCGTTGTGTCGATAGCTGCGCTCGTGCCACCGTTTGGTCAGCGCGGCGAGGTCGGCATCGCAAAGTCTTGAGATGAAGGCCAGAGAGCCTGTCACAACGGTCTCTTGTTCAATCAAGTGTACTTCACCTTACTCCCTATCCAAGGAAATTTGATGGCCGCAGGCCCCGCTTTCCGGGATGCAAACTGGGAGCGGATTTCGCCAATCTTTTTCCCGGTGTGGGAATTCCCACAGCCGAGCCTGGTTCGACTGTCATATCCTTGTTGCAACGTCAGGCCCGCCGGCTCGTGTGCAAGCCGGCGAAGGGAAAGGGAACAGTCATGAAATTCTTGGCTCCCGTCACAAAACTTGCTGCGGGGTTTCGCAAATTCGTCGCGCCGCGCTACCGCCCGGAGCTTTATTACATGCGTGGCCCGGGGCCAGCCACCGCCCGCCGTATGGGCACGCCGCGGCAAAACCAATCCATCGACCACTACGCCTAATTTGCCTCGCGGACGGCTGACGCTCTCGCCCGGAGTGCCGTTCGCGCCGTTCCGTACCGGTCAATTCAGATCAATGAAGGGAGGATCTAATCATGGTTATAATTCATGCTGCCGCCATTGGTCCATTTCGCAGGTGGTTACGCCTCCGCGCCGAGCGAAAAGCTCTCTTGTCGGCAACGGACCAGTTGAGCCGTTTACCCGATGACGTCCTTGGCGACATCGGCATCTCACGTGACGAAATCATGTGCGATTTGCGAAGCCGCGCCATCCGTCATGCGGAGGCAGGCGCGGCCGGCACGACGATCGAGCGCACCAGGATCGCTTCGGCCTCGATCCCGAAACGGTTGGCCGCCGGCAGTGGCTACGCCTCGGCCGAGATCCCCTTTGGCTGGTCCACGAGCGCGCGATCGAGCCTTACATCGAGGTTTCGACAAGCAGCGGCGCGCGGACGGGACCTTCGAACGGCACTACACCTGCGACCCCAAGGACTGGATGTTGACCGACGGGAGCTGGGGAGGATCTCAAAATGATCATGTCAGTTGTTAAGTCCCTCGCGCCTGTGACGCTCGGCACCGTGCTGATCGCAATCAGTCCGGCTTCATTGTCGGCTTCTGACGCCCAGGACCTCGCGTTCGCTCACGCTGACATGCCAATCAAACAGCTGAAAGACGTCTATTTGGATTGCGAGCGGGGAGGCCGCCGGTGCGCTGGGGACGGACGATGTGATGTACTGTTCGATGCGCGAGTTCCGACTAGGCGCGCGATAGCAGTTTGCGCATAATCAACGATGCATGGCCTTCTGCACCGTGCGACGCGGCCCTGCGATCGGCAACTTCGAACCATGTTTGGACCGCGCACTTCGCCGATCAGCGCAGTAACCAACCCGCGGAGTTCCGCGAGCGACAGCCTTCAAACGAATCAGTCGGTGGTAGCGTCACGCATAGGGTGAATCACGAACGCGCTCGCCTGCAAACCCCTTCGCCCGGAAATCTGCCCCGGTTACGCGGTTCGCCAGCAGACTGAGAAGGAGCGGCTTCAGCCGATCGCCGATGCTATTTGTTATCTTTGTGCCGAATGGTCGGGGCTCCGGCCCTCTCAAACCCTCCACCGCCGTTGTCGCGCATGTGCCGCGTGCCACCTGCCGCGCTTTCAGCGAGCCGACCTTACCTCCAGTCTGGAACCTAGCAGTCGCCCAACTGGTTCAACCTTCCGCCACGGCCGGGCAGGGGAGGGCGTGCAAAACGGTAGGCGCGACCTAAGAAACGGTCGCGGTTCGAGTCGGTAGAGGGATACCGCCAATACAGTGCTGTGACCGAGTTCGTTTGCTGACGGGGCCTCTTAATCAGTGCAAATAAGTCCGACTCCGGACTCCGCAACCAGTTTCAGCATAAATCACTAATAGTCGCGATCTGACCAAAGCCCCGCCGGAAAAAAACGGCAGGGCCTTTTCCACGGCAGGTTTGGCGAAGCGCGGAAGGGCACTCGGCCGCCCACGTAACCGGCATGCACGGTGAAGACGAGAAGGACGCTCTTCCAAGCGCGGAGTTCGAATCCTCCCTCACCGAAAACGGCGTATTCGCGGCACGTCAGCTTACGACACAAATATGCGGGGTTGATGGTTCGACCTGGTAGATGGCAGAGATCAACTTCGGCCTCGCTAAGCGAAGTCGTGGGGTTTATCCGACAGCGGAATCAGGATACGCGACGAGCACCCCGTGCCGGGTCAACCTCGCCGTCGGCAAGTACCGATCGGTGCGGAACCAAGCGGAATCACGCTTGTCGGCAGCGGACGCCGGCGGTGGCGATCAGCACCCGAGCAGGCTCCTCATTAGCAAGACAAACGTCCAGAGCGGAGGCCAATCTTGGCACGCGACTGCGCCATCCTGAACGACCGCTCTCCTCGGCTTAGTCAAACATACCTGCGGAATGATGCGCCTGGCCGGTGACAAATGAATCTCTGCTGGACCGCGGATGATATGGGGAGGCGCTCGCAAATCGCGCCCTACGCGCGGGTTGATCGGTTGATTAACATCAAAGCTTGAATATCAGAAATGCGCCAACTGTGACGGCGGTGGTCACCGTGGCTCGAGTGTCAGCAGATGTGGTAAGGTTGAGTGTCGGCGAGTGGCAGAGGTCCAGCAACAATGACTTTGAGACGAACCAGAGCTTACGGCGCATCCGGCTTGGTTCTAGCGGTTTGCACTGTGTTTGCTTGGCAGAACGCCACTGCCGCTCAAAATTGCGACGCAGCCGCGACGCCTGGCGTCAATTGGCACGAGTGTGACAAGAAGCTTCTCATCCTAGAAGGACAGGACCTGAGCGGGGCGAACCTGTTCGGTGTTGATTTCACTTCGACCGACCTCAGGAACAGCAATCTCGTTGCCGCAAATCTTGAGAAGGCAACTCTTGTGCGTGCTTCCCTGGCCGACTCGACCGCCAAAGGCGCCCGGTTCGACAGAATCGAGGCCTACAGGACCGACTTCAGCCGTATGGACGCGCAGGGCGCTGTGTTTGCGAGCGCGGAAATGCAGCGTTCGAATTTCCAGGACGCCAATCTGACCAATGTTGATTTCACAAAGGCAGAACTGGGGCGTGCGCAGTTCCATGACGCCGATATCAGCGGCAGCCGCTTCTCGTTTGCCAATCTCGCACGGGCGGACTTCCGAGGAGCGAGGTTCACCGCGCCGATAGACTTTGACCGCGCCTTTTTCTTTCTGACCCGTATCGAGGGCGTCGACCTTTCCAATTCGGTGGGTCTGTCCCAGTGGCAGCTCAACATGGCTTGCGGAGACGCCCGGACCGAGTTGCCTTCTGGCCTGACGAGGCCTGAAGATTGGCCCTGTCAATTCCAGCAGGAATAGTTGTCGGCAAGCGAACCGCGGCAATGCTGCGCCCGACAGGATGAAACTGAGAACCCCTATGTCATCGTTTGCGCTATATAACTTTTGCGACAGCCGGGGGCGGATGAATGGAATCGGGCGTATTTCTCCACTACCCACGCGGTCCGAGGCGGCAGAAATGGGGCCGAGCAGACCGTCCGCTGCTAGGGTACCCAGCACGCGAGCGGACATGTGAGACCTCGGTGCGAAGGTCCGGGATCAGGCCCATTGCGGACGTACGTGTTGGTTCGCCTGTTGGCGCCGAAGCGCCTTATCGTTCAGTCTCGCGGCACACATAGATCAAATGAACCGTATCGTCATCGATCAATGTGCTCGACACCAGTTGCAGCGGAGGCCTTGCTTGCCCCTGCCGAGCACGAACGGCCTCACGTGCAGGTGATATTCCTCGATCAGGCCGGACTGGAGGGCATGGTATCGAAGCCTATCGGCAGCGCCTGGCTGAACTGGATACGGATGTCCAGCGGGATGACGCCCAGGAACTCGCGGCGCTCCTCGACGGCCATCTCGCGCAGATCGTGACCGTTGACCGTTGAGGTGCAGGCGCTGCTCGCCGGCCTTCTGCCGTCGGCGCCGATCCCGATATTGAGGCGCTGGAGCGAACATGCCAGTTCGTCGCCGAGAACGCCGACGAGCTGCGCAACAAGAACCTCGCCTGCTGGCGCCTTGGAGTAAAGAGACGAACCCCCTCCCTCGCTCTTGGCCCGTAGTTCCAAGCAGGCACTTGCTGGCGGACCTATTGAACCAAAAGACCTAGCAACGAACTGAAATCGACAGGGTCCCTTCATAGCGGAATTAGTCGCGCTAGGGGCCCGTAAGTCACCGTGTCGGGCCTTGGCGCACAATGGCATGTGGATAGCTAAGTTTGACCCGCGGCAAGCGTCGCTGGATGGTCACGAGAGGGCGCCACTCGCACAGTCCTAAGCGACAGCGCACACTAGGCGCGCTGCCACCGCTATCGAGACATCGCCGTCACAGCTACCGCACCGATTTTGCAGCGTCGATGATCACGTCTGCGACCGAACGAGGTTTGGTCAACATGATCAAGTGATTGCCCTCGAGCTCGGTGATATGCGCTTTGATGGCCTTGGCCATCGACTCTTCGAACGCCGGCGGGATCGCACCGTCAGCCTTCGCAACCACGAACCAACTGGGCTTGGTCTCGGACGCCGCCCGGGTCAGCCGTTCGTCGAAGAGACGGGCCGCCGATGGCTGCTGCGTCGCCGCGAGAACCGCAACCTCCTCGGGCGTCGCGTCCTGAGCGAAATACTTGCCCAGCCCCTCCTGGGGTACGGTCAGGAAGTCGCCGCTGTCCTTCTGCAGGGGTCGACGTCCAAGGCGCCGGCGGACTTCCCGCCGTAGCGCTGGTGACTGACTTGCCCTTCGGCAGGGCGAAGGCGGCAACGTAGACCAAGGCTTTGACCTTGTCCGCCGTTCCGCCCTCGGTGATCACCATTCCGCCCCAGGAGTGGCCAACGAGGATCACATCTCCCGGCGCGGCCTCGATGGCCCGTTCAGTGGCAGCGACGTCGTCTGCAAGCGAGGTCAGTGGGTTCTGGACGGCAACGACGCGAAGTCCGGCGCTCTGCAGCAATGGAAATGACCTTGCTCCAGCTGGAGCCGTCTGGGGGCGCTACCACATATGCATGATTTACTAGTTATTTCAGTAACTTATTCGATTTTTGGTAGCGGGAGAGGGACTTGAACCCCCGACCCCAGGATTATGATTCCCGTGCTCTAACCAACTGAGCTACCCCGCCAGGGCGGCGAAGGCCCGAAATCCAGCTTAAATCGGCAGGCATATCGGCGCGTTCGCCAAGGTCGCGCGGATATAAGGTTGCGAGGCCAAGCCTGTCAAGCATCGAAGTGGCTGCCGCGCCGGCATATTGCTGGCGCCTAAAGCTTTGCCGGGCAGACATTTGGGCGCACAGGCCGGGGTTGAGTTCAGCGAGGCACGTCGCTATGTCTCGGCCACGAAAGCCATGGTCATGAATTGATGAAACCGCGCATTGCAGTCCTCGGTTGCGGATACTGGGGCAGCAACCACATCCGCACCCTAAAGGCGCTCGGCGCGCTGCACGCGGTTTCGGACGTCAACCCCGCGCGTGCGGAGGGTTTTGCCAGCGAGCAGGATTGCCTGGCGATCGAGCCGGAGGCGCTGTTTGCCCGCGACGATGTCGACGCCATTGTCATGGCGCTGCCGCCGCAGTTCCATGCCGACATGGCGGTGCGCGCCGTGCTCGGCGGCAAGGACGTGCTGGTGGAGAAGCCGATCGCGCTGACGGTGGCCGATGCCGAGCGCTCGGTGCAGGCGGCCGCCGATAATGGCCGTGTCTTCATGGTCGGCCACGTGCTGCGCTTTCATCCCGCCTTCGAGACGCTGAAGGCGCTGATCGACAATGGCGAACTCGGCGAAGTCCGCTACATCCACTCGCATCGGCTCGGGCTCGGCAAGTTCCACACCGAAAACGACGCGTTGTGGGATCTGGCGCCGCACGATCTGTCGATGATCCTGGCCATCACCGGCACCGAACCGGTCGAAGTGCGCGGCGAAGGCGCTGCCCTTCTCGACAATCTCAGCGACTTTGCGCATCTGCACATGCGCTTTCCCAGCGGCTTGCGCGGCCATCTGTTCGCCTCGCGGCTCAACCCTTACCGCGAGCGGCGGCTGACCGTGGTCGGCACCAAGGCGATGGCGGTGTTCGACGATGTCGAGCCGTGGGAGCGCAAGCTTGCCGTCTACCGCCATGCGGTGTGGCAGGACAGCGGCCAATGGGCGTTCACCGCCAACGAGCCGTCCTATGTGGCGGTCGGCGAGGGCATGCCGCTGACGCGCGAGCTGGAGCATTTCATCCACTGCATCGAGACGCGGGCCGAACCGCGCACCAGCGGTGAGGAAGCCATCCGCGTGCTGCGCATCCTGACCGCCGGCACCGTTGCCCACACCAGACCCTAAAGAGAAAACGCCGTCTATTCGGCGGGAACCCGCGCCGGCTGGACGGCAAGCCGCGTCAGCATCGCTTCGGCTTCGGCGCCGCGCTCGGAGCGCTCGATGAAGCCGCCGCCGAACACGCGCGCCTCGTTGCCGTGGTCGGAATAGAGCACGCAGGCCTGACCGGGGGCGATGCCCGACTCGCCGTCAACCAGCTCCACCGAAGTGACGCCGGCGCGGTGATGCAGCACCGCCGGGCGCGGCGGCCGCGTCGAGCGCACCTTGGCGAAAAGCTCAAGCCCGGCCGCCGGGATATCGGTCAGCGGGCCATCGCCGAGCCAGTTCATGTTGCGCAAGAAGATCTTGTGGGTTTCCAGCGCCTCGCGCGGGCCGACGACGACACGAGCCCGGTCGGCGTCGAGATGGACGACGTAGAGCGGCTCGCCGGAGGCGATGCCGATGCCGCGGCGCTGACCGACGGTGTAGCGCAAAATGCCCTCGTGACGGCCAAGCACGCGCCCGTCTATATGGACGATGTCGCCCGGATTGGCGGCAGCCGGCTTCAGCTTGGCGATGATGTCGGAATACTTGCCCTGCGGCACGAAGCAGATGTCCTGGCTGTCCTGCTTGGCCGCAACCGTCAGTCCCATCTCCTCGGCGATGGCGCGAACCTCAGGCTTCGACAGGCCGCCGAGCGGAAAACGCAGATAGTCGATCTGCGCCTGGGTGGTGGCGAACAGGAAATAGCTCTGGTCGCGGTCGGCGTCGACCGGCCGGTAAAGCGCGCGATGGGCGCCATTGGCGCCGGAGCGGATGTAGTGGCCGGTGGCCAGCGCATCGGCGCCGAGTTCCTTGGCGGTCGCGAGAAGATCGGCGAATTTCACCGTCTGATTGCAGGAGACGCAAGGGATCGGCGTTTCGCCGGCTACATAGCTCTCGGCGAACGGGTCGATCACCGCCTTGCGGAAGCGCTCCTCGTAATCGAGCACGTAATGCGGGATGGCGAGCGTCTCGGAGACGCGGCGGGCATCGTCGATGTCCTGGCCGGCGCAGCATGAGCCGGCCCGGTGCGTTGCCGCGCCGTGGTCATAAAGCTGCAGCGTGACGCCGACGACGTCGTAGCCCTCGCGCTTCAGGAGGCCGGCAACGACCGACGAATCGACACCGCCCGACATGGCGACGACGACGCGGGTATTTTCGGGGCGTCCGGGAAGATCGAGGCTGTTCATGTTTCTTTCGTTCTGCGCGGCGCTTCAATGCCAATGGCCGGAATATAGGTCAAGCGTCTCGGCTGCGCCAGCTTTGCCGGGCCGGCTCATTTTTCCTGCCGGGTTCAATGCGCTTGTCCGCAGATGTTTCAAATGCCGATGAAAAGGCTAACGCCGCGTTCATGATCCTTACCTAACCATTAGGGTCTGCTTAGGCAAATTTTAAAGCTGTGGCGGTAATGTGGTGGCGATTGGGTCTTTGAGTTTTTTGTAGAGAGTACGATGACCGATCTAATTAGACCGCGAGTCAAATATGTTATCGGGCCAGACGGCAGCCCACTTACCATCGCCGATCTGCCGCCGACAAACACACGTCGCTGGGTTATCCGGCGCAAGGCGGAAGTGGTGGCGGCGGTGCGTGGCGGGCTTTTGAGCCTCGAAGAGGCGTGCCAGCGCTACAAGCTCACCACCGAGGAATTTCTGTCCTGGCAGGCGTCGATCGACGAATACGGCCTTGCCGGCCTGCGCACCACGCGCATCCAGCAATACCGGCATTAGGCCGATAAGGGCGCTGATCCGCGCCCTTACGTTTGCGAGGGGCGACGATCTGCAATTTCAGACCGTCAGCACCACCTTGCCGATCGGCCTGGTGGCGAGAAAGGCATGGGCGGCACCAGCCTGTTCGAGCGGAAACGCCTTTGCCACGTGGACGGCCAGCTTTTTCGCGTCGATCAATTTGCAGAGCTCCACCAGGGCGGCACGGTCGGGCACTACGGACATGCGCTCGACGCGGATGCCTCGCGTCCTGGCCTTTGCCTTGGTGGCATCGCTGACATCGAGCAGCGACACCAGAACACCGCCAGCGGTGAGCACTTTCAGTGATTGCTCCGCATGCACGCCGCCGAACGGGTCCAGAACCAGATCGATGTCGCGGGCCTTCCCGGTGAAATCATCCCTTGTGTAGTCGATCACCTCGTCGGCGCCGAGCGAGCCGACGAAATTGAGCTTTTCCGGGCTGGCGGTCGCGACGACGTAAGCGCCGTGCGCCTTGGCGATCTGTACCGCCAGATGGCCGACGCCACCGGCTCCGGCGTGGATCAGCACGCGCTTACCAGGTTCGAGCCGGCCATGGCGAATAAGGCCTTGCCAGGCCGTCAGGCCGGCCAGCGGCAGCGCGGCGGCTTGCGCGTGATCTATGCCTTCAGGTTTCGGCGCAAGCTCATCAGCCGGGACAGCGGCGAGTTCGGCGTAGGCTGCCGCCTGTTTGGGAAAACGCGTCATGCCGAACACGGCGTCGCCGACCTTGAGGCCGGAGACGCCGGAGCCCAGCGCCTCGACAACTCCCGAAACGTCCCAGCCAAGGACAAAAGGCGGCTCGCCAAGCAGCGGATAGTGGCCGCCGCGCACCGCACCATCGACCGGATTGATGCCGGCCGCCTCGATGCGGACGAGCACTTCGCCGGCCTCGGGTGATGGCGCGGGGCGATCCGCAATGACGAGGACGTCGGGTCCGCCGAAGGAATTCTGAATAATGGCACGCATGGAAGGCTCTCCTGCTGGTTTTGATGTGCCACTATCATTTGGATAGTTACATTCTCTTGTCTAGTATGTACCTTTTTGATATATACGCACCTCATGGATAGTGAAGATGTTTCCCCTTTCGGCTATGACGCCTTTCGGCGGTCGTGCCCGTCACACGCCGTGCTCGAGACGCTCGCCAGCAAATGGGTCTACCTGGTGATTTGTGCGCTGCGCCGGGGCCGGCTCCGCAACGGCGAATTGGCGCGCAAGCTCGAAGGCATCACGCCGAAAATGCTGACGCAGACGCTGCGTATCCTGGAACGCGACGGGCTTGTGCGGCGTGAGGTTTTCCCGGTCGTTCCGCCGCGTGTCGAATATGAGCTGACCGAACTTGGCGAGAACCTGGCAGGACTGCTCAATCAGATCAGAGCCTGGTCGGAGCAGCATGTGCCCGACATCAAAAATGCGCGCGCACGGGCGGCGGAACAGCAAGAAGATCTGGGTGCCTGAGGCGGGCACAGTTCGGTGCGCAGCAATAGCGCGCAAGCGCGACGCGCGTTAAAGTCTTGTTTTCAGCCGATCATGGCGCTGCGGCCGCCGGCTTCCGTGTCGCGCGCCTTGGTGTCGCGCGATTCCAGCATCTCGGCCTTGGAAAGCTCCGCTTCGGCTTCGCCCAGCAATGATTCGGCGACATTTCGCTGCTGGGCGAGGTCGCTTTGCGAATTTCTAAGGTTGTCGCGGCGTAGACGTGCCGCCTTGGCGAAGGTTGGATAAGCAAAGTGATTGATGTCGGTGATGCCGGCCTTCTTCTCTTCGGCAGCGATCTGAAGTTCCAGCTCGACGGCCATGCGCTCGAATTCGGCGATCATCATGTCGAGCTGCAGCAGCTGCCGCCGCTTCTCGCTCACCTGAAATTGCTTCAGCCGAACGAGGTTTTCACGTGACTTCATGATTCGGTACTCCCGGAAACGCACACCTGCACATATCGTCCAATTCACCCGGCACGGCCCAGGCCTGACCCGTTTCCACCGGCTTTCCCGGAACTATGGGAAACAAACTCCTAAAGTTTTTTGCCGGCGGTAACCATTCGTTTACGGGCATTGTTAATCATACGGCTCAGGACTTAAGGGCGGGTAAAAATTCTGCTTCTCGTCGCGAAACCCGGCCAGCGAGTCCGAAGAGTCACTTAGTCTGGCTTATTAATGTGCCGCATTAACGGTTTGGGTCTGTGATTCGTTATTGGATTCAACAAGGTGTAGAAAGGGGTTAAAAAATCTGATACCGTCACGGACGGGGAATTAGGTTTTATTAACCATTCGATGGCAGCCTCTGCTCAGGGCAATCACTGCTCCGGTCCTGGACGGGTCGTGAAATGGTCCGGCAGCAGAAAAGGGGAATGAAATGCGCGTTCTGCTGATAGAAGATGACAGTGCAACCGCACAAAGCATCGAGCTGATGCTGAAATCAGAAAGTTTCAATGTCTATACGACCGACCTTGGCGAAGAGGGCGTCGATCTAGGCAAGCTTTATGATTACGACATCATTCTCCTCGATCTCAATCTCCCCGACATGTCGGGCTATGAAGTTTTGAGAACGCTTCGCCTTTCCAAGGTGAAGACGCCGATCCTCATCCTCTCCGGCATGGCCGGCATCGAGGACAAGGTGCGCGGCCTCGGCTTCGGCGCCGACGATTACATGACCAAGCCCTTCCACAAGGACGAACTGGTCGCCCGCATCCATGCCATCGTGCGGCGTTCCAAGGGCCACGCCCAGTCGGTCATCACGACGGGCGACCTGGTGGTCAATCTCGATGCCAAGACCGTTGAGGTCGGTGGCCAGCGCGTGCATCTGACCGGCAAGGAATATCAGATGCTGGAGCTGCTCTCGCTGCGCAAGGGCACCACGCTGACCAAGGAAATGTTCCTCAATCATCTCTATGGCGGCATGGATGAGCCGGAGCTGAAGATCATCGACGTCTTCATCTGCAAGCTGCGCAAGAAGCTTGACGCCGCGTCTGGCGGGCAGAATTACATCGAGACCGTCTGGGGCCGCGGCTATGTGCTGCGTGAGCCCGAAGATATCCGCGTCAGCGCCTGAACCAGGGGCGTGATCCCAAGGTGGGCGCCGGGTTTTTCGGAAAAGAACCTGGCAAAACAACAAAGAGAGAGCCGATCCGATTTTGGTCGGAATGGAACAGCTCTGATCAGGCGGCAACCTTCAAGGCGCGGAAGCACTCGAGCAGTTGCGGCCGGTTGAACGGCTTCAGCAGGTAGCCCTGGGCGCCGGCCCGTTTTGCCCGCATGATCGCCCCGACATCGACCTCGACCAGCGAAATCAAAACCTGCGGCAATACCGGGCTTTCGATGGCGCGCACGCGGCGGATGAGGTCCTGCGCCTGCATGTCCGGTAAGGCGCCGTCGACGACGATGATATCAGGCATGTCGGCCGCGCACATCTCGATCGCCTCGTGGCCGCTGGCGGCCTCGATCACCATCATGCCGGAACCGCCCAGGATACGCCTTGCGACCTTCCTGATGACGCTCGAATTATCGACGAACATGCAGCGTTTCATTCCTGGACCCTCTTGCCGTTTGGCGAACCGGCAGCGTCGTGGCATCTGCCTGGGAACATAGGGCCGATCTGGTAAAGAAGCCGAAAAGCCGTTAGGTAAAATTTTCCTGAAGGTGTTTTAGTGAAATCTTCTTTCCCAATGCTTCACGCAATCAAGCTGCAAGCGCGTCTCACAGATGTTAAGACCACGCCGTAAATAGGACTTGGAGAGAATACTTTCCCCGCTCTTTCGGAGAACTTCAGGCTGCGGAAAGGACGATCTCGTCGGCGGTCGCGTGGATCGAAATCGTCATGTTGGCTTCGCGGGCCAGGAGCAGCGTGTAATAGGGCTGCACCGAATGCGCGTCGATCGGCTCGTCCGGCCTGTTGCCGGAATGCAATTCCAGGAATTTGGGCGGCACGCGCAGCATCGGGCCGCTCGCCGCGAGCGCAAAGCGCGGCTCGGTCTCCAGGTTCTCCAGCGTGACCGCCAGCCTGCCGCCGCGCGGAATGGCGGCGTTGGCGACGAGGATGAGATTGAGCAGCAGCTTGACCTTGTTCTTGGGCAACAGCGCACGGGTCCCGTTCCAGACCAGTTCCGGCTTCTCGTTCTTCAGGAAGGCGATGGCCACGGCCTCGGCATCCCCGGTGTCGATCAGCATGCCGGCGGAACCGGCGGCGCCGAAGGCGATGCGGGCGAATTGCAGGCGGGCGGAAGCGTTTTTGGCGCTTTGGCGGATCAGTTTCATGGCGTCTTCGTCGGCGCCGCCCTCGTCGAGCAGCTCAAGCCCGTTGTTTATGGCGCCGACCGGCGAAATGATGTCGTGGCAGACCCGGCTGCACAAAAGCGCCGCCAGGTCGGGTGCGGAAAGGGTGAAAAGCTCGGCCATCGGCAAAAATCCCTGCAAATTTCACAACACAATGACCGGGCGGTCATGATCACGCCTGTCAACACGAATCACGCTCTCTCCCAAGCATTCTGAATACACAGCGCTTATGCGTGCAGCAACAAATCCAAAATTTTGATTGTCGAAAATGGTGTGTTCACGCAGCAGGGTGCTGCGCGGGCGATGCGAAACAGCCTTCGAACCGCCATCTTCATGTGAGAGTTTAATGGTTGAAAAAGGATTACGGCATAGTTTGCCCCTAACAGTCATCCTTAACGGCCGCCAAAGAGCTGTACGGATGCGAGGCGTCGGCGAAAGTGCTCCCTGACGGAGATTGGAAGCATGGTTTCCCGATTCTACGACCGGACTTTTTTCCGTGTCATCTCAATGACGATCGCGCTCATCGGCCTTGTCGCCTTTTCGGCATCGGCGGCGCGGGCGCAGGAATACACGGCCCAGGAGATCGTCGATTCCGGTCATAAATTCTTCGGCGCGACATCGGGCGGGCTCGCCACCGTCGTCGAGAAGATTTTCGCCACCTATGGCCTGCCGAACGGCTATCTGCTCGGCGAGGAGGGGTCCGGGGCGCTGATCGGTGGCCTGACCTATGGCGAAGGCACACTCTATACCAAGAATGCCGGCGATCACAAAGTGTTCTGGCAAGGCCCGTCGCTCGGCTGGGACTTCGGCGGCGAGGGCTCGCGCGTCATGATGCTGGTCTACAATCTGGACGATGTGAGCAGCCTCTATAACCGTTTTGGCGGCGTCGCCGGCTCTGCCTATGTCGTCGCCGGCGTCGGTTTCAACGTGCTGAAGAACAACAATGTGCTGCTCGTGCCGATCCGTACCGGCGTCGGCGCCCGTCTCGGCGTCAATCTCGGCTACCTCAAGCTCACCCAGCGCGCGACCTGGAATCCGTTCTGACCGGCATGACGGAGCGACGGCGATTGGGCCTGTGATCCAGCGGCCCGAGCTTTGCCGCGGCATACTCTTGCCGTGGCGCCGGATTTCCGTCATGCGAAGATGGCAAAGTCGACCTTTGGCGGTTGCCATGCACAACGGATAGTCATCTTGGTCCAGTCGATCCTGTTCTTTGTTCTCGGCTTTCTCTGCGCCGGCTTTCTGGCGCTGATGATTGCTCCGGCCGTGTGGCGGCGGGCGGTGGCGCTGACGCGCAAGCGCGTCGAGAGTTCGATGCCGTTGACGCTGGCCGAGATCCAGGCGGACAAGGATCGCATTCGCGCCGAGTTCGCGGTTTCGGTGCGCCGGCTTGAAATGACCGTCAAGTCATTGCGCGAGAAGGCCGCCGAACAGCTGGTCGAGATCGGCCGCGACCGCGAAGCCCTGAAGGAATTGGCGGCCGAGCGGCAGGACAAGAACCGGGTCGTCGCCGATCTTACAACCAGGGGCGAGGAGCTTCGCAAGCGCGATGAGCAGCTGCAGCAGCTGTCGGAGCGGCTTGCGGAGACCGAGCGCGCCCACGAAAAGCGCGGGCTCGAACTGCGGAAACTGGAGCACATGTATGACGACGCCAGTTTCTTATCCAGCAGCCGGCAGATCGAGCTGGTGGCGCGCGAATCCGAGCTGCAGAAGCTGGCGAGCGACATTTCGCTGCTGCGCGGCCAGCGTAAGGAGGCGGACAGGCGCAGCCAGGAATTGGCAGCCGAAAGCAAGGCTTTGCGGGACGCGCTGAAGGCCGAGAAGAAAAGAACCGGCGACCTCGAAAAGAAAATCGAACGCCTGCTCGCCACGCTGGCCGATCGCGAGGACAGGCTGGAGCGCCGCGAGAAGGAACTGGTGCGCCTTCGCGAAAAGCCGAAAGGCGCTGAAAGGGCGCCTGCGGCGGGTCTTGCCGGCGTGCCAGGCAGTCAGGTCAATGTGGCCGCCAACGGCGACATCGAAAAGACAACCGCCAAGCTCGACGCCGACCGCGAGCGGCTGGAGGCCAGGCTGACATCGCTGGCACGCGAGAACAGGCGGCTGAAGACAGATCTTGCTGCCGTCGAAACGTCGAAATCACGGGCCGGAGATGATGCCGGCAGCGCCAGCGCGGCATTGCGCGAAGAGATGAACGATCTGGCGGCGCAAGTCGTGGCCTTGACGGCAAGGCTCGACGGGCCGGATTCGCCGATCGCCCGGGCGCTTGCAGCGGCTGAGGATACGCGGCCGGGGAGCAGCGGACGCAGCCTTGCCGATCGGGTGCGAGCGCTGCAGAAGGCCGCTTCGACCGACTGAGATTCCGCAAGCGCAAGCGCGGCGGCTCTGAAGCGCGTCGCGTTCGACCGCCTCATAGGACGCGCTTTAAGTTCTTGTTTGATGCATGTCGTTATCGCGAAACCGCTGCACGCTTTTGCGCGACATGCATCAGGCTCCGGAAAAATGATGCAGCGCGATGGCTGACGCGGCGGCGACGTTCAGGCTGTCGAAGCCTTGCGCCATACCGATCCGCAGCGTCTGCAGGCGGGCAAGCAGGCTTTCCGGCAGGCCTTCGCCCTCGGTGCCGAGATAGAGCGCCAGCCGCTCGTTTCTCTTGGCATCGCGAATGTTGATCTGCCCGCGCGGCGACAAGGCGAATTGGCTGAAGCCTTGCCGGTCGAGCATGGCGGTGCAGCCGGCGGTATCGGCAAAGCAGGCGAAGGGGACCTTCAAGGCCGCACCCACCGAGACGCGGATTGCCTTGCGATACAGCGGATCGCAGCAGGTCGGGTCGAGAAGCACGGCATCCGCGCCAAAAGCCGCGGCATTGCGGAAGATCGAGCCCATATTGTCATGATTGGCGATGCCGACCAGCACCACGATCAGCGCGCGGGCGGGCAGCGCGCCAAGCAAGGCTTCGGCGGAGATCGCCGCGCCCTTGCGGCCGATCGCCAATATGCCGCGATGCATGTGGAATCCGGCGATCCTGTCTATGATTTCGCCGGATGCGACATAGATCGGAAGCCCGGCAGGCGCCTTGCGCAAGACGTCATCGAGGCCGGCCAGCCGGTTTTCGAGTACCAGCACCGATTCTGCCTCGAAGCGCCGGGCGGCGAGCAGCGTGTCAAGCACCACCTTGCCTTCGGCGACGAACCGGCCTTGCCGGCCGGCAAGATCTCGCTCCCGGATGTCGAGATAGGCTGCGACGCGGGGATCGTGCGGATCGTCTATGCGGATCGGATTCATGGCTTCCTCGGCGGACCATGGCGTCGGCCACGAATCGGGACTCGGTTTCGGAAGGCATGATGCCGGAACCGAAGCTCAGACCGTATCTCAGCGTCGAAATGGATGCACGCCGTTCTAACGGTCATCCAGTCACTGGGGCGCCGGGCCAGGATGGAATCTGCCCGGGCTTTGGCGACGGGGGAATATTGATTCCCGCGGTACGGCTCTTCGGCAAGCCGCTTCAATGCAGAATTTCGATGGGGCGAGGGAACCGCACAGGGCCATGCCGCGTCATAGAAGCGGGCTCCTGCTGCGGTCCTGGGAGGACATCGATGATCAGGCTCCTCCTCGTCTTTGCCGCCACGCTTGCCCTTGCATGCGGCGTGGCCCGCGCGGCCAAGCTCGATCCGGCCACCGTCAATCAGGCCCAATTCACTGTCGGCGAACCGAAGGGTGTCGATCCGATGCTGCTGAAGGCGCAGATCCTTCTGGATCGCGCCCGCTTCTCGCCGGGCCTGATCGACGGTCGCCTTTCCCAGAACTTCGCCAAGGCCGTCGCCGCGTTTCAGGCGGCAAACGGACTTCCGCCCGATGGCAAGCTCAGTCCACAGACCTGGAGCAAACTCATCGCAACCTCCGCCAAGCCGGTGCTGGCGACCTATGAGGTGATGCGCAAGGATGTGCGTGGACCGTTCACCCGGCGTATTCCCGCCCGCTTGGAGAGGATGGCTCGCTTGCGGCGGCTCGGCTACCGCAATGCGGTGGAGAGATTGGCCGAGCGCTTCCATGTCAGCGAACAATTGCTGAGAATGCTCAATCCGGGCACCAGCCTCAGGAAGCCCGGCAGGACCTTGGTGGTGCCGGATGTCGACAGGGGCGACCCTCCCGCCGGCGTCGCCACCATCGAGGTCGACAAGGGCGCTCGCCTGGTGCGTGTGCTCGACCGTGCCGGCAAATGGCTGGCGGTCTACCCCGCCTCGATTGGGAGCGAGGAGAAGCCGGCGCCGAGCGGCATGGCAGAGGTCAGGCGCGTGGTGCACAACCCTACCTATCACTACGATCCGGACTTCGCTTTCAAGGGGGTCAAGACCAAGCGGCCCTTCACCATCGCTGCCGGGCCGAACAATCCCGTGGGATCGGTCTGGATCGACCTTTCCATCGAAAGCTACGGCATCCACGGCACGCCCGAACCAGGCAAGATCGGCACGACCTTTTCGCATGGCTGCATCCGGTTGACCAATTGGGATGCCGAAGACCTTGCCTCCATGGTGCAGCCGGGCACCAAGGTCGAGTTCAAGGACGAGATGGCGCAGGCCGCCGACGAGCGTGTTCAGTAGCAAGGCCGACTTGGCAGCAAGGCGGATTTGGCAGCAAGGCGGATTTGGCGGCAAAGCGGATTTGGCGGGGTGTTCTCCGCCTCGGCCGCTCAAGTCCCGGCGCGACGCAGCCGGTGAGCCATCTGCGACAGTTCACCTTCGCCAAAAATGCCGTCCAGCATATGCAGCAATTCGCGCACCGCCCCGGATTTGCAGGAATAATAGATCATTTGCCGATCGCGGCGGGTCTCGACAAGGTCGGAAGCCCTGAGCTTGGCCAGATGCTGTGACAGGGCGGATTGGCTGAGCGACACCTTCTCGGCTATGGCGCCGACCGACATCTCGCCCTCGGCCAGATAGCTCATGATCAACAAACGCTTTTCGTTGCCCATCAGCGTCAGAAACGCAGCCGCGGTTCCGGCGTTGGCGACTAGTTTGTTCGAGACCATAGATCCCCCATGCCTTCTTGCTCATCCGCCGCTATGGGGGCAATAGCGTCGGATTCCATAGACTTTCCCTATAGATGCACGCCAGCGATTCAGCGTCACTCGCAAAGGTAGAACATTTCGCTCAAATCTCAAGGCTTGCTTTCCATGCAAGCCGATTAACTGTGCGGCTGTGATTAATTTGCCGATCGGGCAGCCTTTGCCATGTCGACCAGGACAAGCCTGAGGTCGCGTGCCGCTGCCAGCGGCTCGGGGAAGAAGACCCGACAGACATCGTCGCCGGATACGAGATCCATCCCGTCGGCGTCGAACCCGGTGACGATCCAGCCGTCGCCCTCGGCCCCGCCGAAATGACTTGCGTAGAGGGCAATCGCATCGAGATGGTCGGCGTTCATATGGTCGAGTGCCGATTGCTCGCCGACGGCAAGCTCTTCGACGATCGCTCCCGTCGCGACCAGATAGGTGCGGTCGAGCAGATAGGCCTTGCCGAAGCCGCCGTTCAGGCTGGCGCGCTCCGGTTCGACCCGGAAGATCGAGAAGTCGCCGAGTCCGGCATAGAGCTTCGCCTTGGGATTGTGGTTGAGGTAGCGCCGCTCGGCGCGGGCGTGTTCGTTCGATCCGCGTTCGAGCCGCACGGCGCGGCAGACGAGCGTCAGTCGCGGATGCGCCAGCGGATCGCCCTTGCCGGGTTCGCCGACGAGCAACGAGCAGCGCGGGTCGGCAAGGATAGCGCCGGTATGGGCGGACAGCATCGACACCAGGATCAATGGCGTGCCGTCGATGTCGGTGGCGACGCCGACCCGGGTGGCCAGCGGCGAACCGGTTCCTGGTTCGAGCACCGCAAGCGCGCCGAAACGGGCACTGCGAATCAGCGTCTTTGCCAGCCTGATCGCCTCGGCGTCGGTCGCGCGGATCACGTCTTTCCTGGGTTCGTCCAAAGCACCACCGTCGCTTTTATTTCGGCGCCATGCGGAGCGCGCCATCGAGGCGAATGGTCTCGCCATTGAGCATCTGGTTCTCGACGATGTGCAAGACAAGTGCCGCGTATTCCGAAGGCTCGCCCAAACGGGAAGGGAAGGGTACTGCGGCGCCGAGCGAATCCTGCACCTCCTGCGGCATGCCGGCCATCATCGGCGTCCTGAAGATGCCGGGCGCGATGGTGCAGACGCGAATGCCAAAGCGGGCGAGATCGCGCGCCACCGGCAGCGTCATGCCGACGACGCCGGCCTTGGACGCGGAATAGGCCGCCTGGCCGATCTGGCCGTCATAGGCCGCGACCGATGCGGTGTTGACGATCACGCCGCGCTCGCCGCCCTGTAGCGGTTCGAGCCTCGCGGTCCGGTCGGCGACCAGGCGGATCATGTTGAAGGTGCCGATCAGATTGACCTCGATCACCTTGCGGTATTGATCGAGTGGGTGCGCTCCGTCCTTGCCGATCGTCTTCAAGCCGATGGCGATGCCGGCGCAATTGACCAGAATGCGCGGCTCGCCGAGCGTCTCACCCACTTCCGCGACAGCAGCGGCACCGCTCTCCGCGTCGCTCACATCACATTGGACGGCGATGCCGCCGATGTCGGCCGCCACCTTGGCCGCCCGGTCGATGCCGAGATCGAGGACGGCAACCCTGGCGCCACGGGCGGCAAGAGCGCGCGCCGTCGCCTCGCCAAGGCCAGAGCCGCCGCCCGTGACGATCGCAATCTGGCCGTTCGGGTTCATCTTGACGTTCGCCTCCCGGCCCAGACTAATGTTGCGAAGCCACCGTGCAACAGCGCCGGCACGGTCACGCCATCGCGGCGATGTGCTCGGCAATCCTTGCCTGGTCGGCGTGGCAAACCTCGCCCACCAGCCTTGCCACCGCGCCCGGCATGATCTCGTGCGCCAAAAGCCGGTCGGGATCGACGGGACGCGGCATCGAGATCTGCCCGCGCGGCAGCCTCTTGAAGCCGAGCGGGCCGTAATAGGGTTCGTCGCCGACCAGCATCACGGCCGGCGCGCCGGCCTTGGCGGCGGCTTCCAGCGCGATTGCCACCAGCTTGCGGCCAATGCCGAGGTTTTTGAAGGCCGGCCGCACGGCGAGCGGCCCGAGCATCAGCGCGCGGCCGGCACCGGCGGCGATACGCGTCATCCGTACCGAGGCGACGACGATTGCGCCGTCGACGGCCACGAATGACAAAGCGCGTTCGTGCGAGCCAGCTTGGCGGATCTTGTAGGCGGCAAGCACGAAACGGCCCGGCCCGAAAGCCTCGTTGTTGATGGCTTCGATTTCAGGATCATGCGCCGGAGTTTCCGGCAGGTATTTCACGTCGGCAAGGCTCATGGTCTTTGCGTTCCGGTATACGAGGAAAGGTTTGCTGCAAGCGGCAGCGTTCGCCAGTCAGCGCTTCATCAAGCGCGGGCGCTCTTTCGTCGTCGGTCGAACCGGATCACGGCAAAGTCAAACATGCGGATGTCCGCTACCACCAATTTTCAGCCGCCGCAATCGGCCGGCGCAGCCGACACGCACTCGACGACCCAGCCGTTGACGATCTGTTCAGCGTCGGGGATTTCCGCGGGGCCGCTTGCTGCCCTACATCGGGTAGGAACGCGAAAGGATATTTTATGGGATTGCTAGTCGAAGGCCAATGGCAGGACCGCTGGTACGATACCGGGGAGAGTGGCGGGAAATTCGTGCGCGCGCAGTCACAGTGGCGCGACTGGGTGACCCGCGACGGCGCGCCGGCCGAAGGGCGAAAACGCGGCTTCAAGGCCGAGTCCGGCCGCTATCACCTCTATGTCTCGCTCGCCTGCCCGTGGGCGCATCGGACGCTGATCTTTCGCGTGCTCAAGAAACTCGAGGACGTGATTTCCATCTCGGTCGTCCATCATTTCATGGGCGCCGACGGCTGGACGTTCCTGGCCGAGGACGGCGCCACCGGCGACACGCTCTACGGCCTCGATTTCCTGCACCAGATCTACACCAGGGCCGGTCCCGGCTATTCGGGCCGGGTCACCGTTCCCGTGCTGTGGGACAAACGCGAGCAGACCATCGTTTCGAACGAATCCTCCGAGATTATCCGCATGCTCAATTCGGCGTTCGACGAATGGGGCGATGCCAAGCTCGATTTCTATCCGCAACCGTTGCGCGGCGAGATCGATGCGGTCAATGCGCTGGTCTATCCCGCGGTCAACAATGGCGTCTACCGTGCCGGCTTCGCCACCACGCAGACAGCCTACAAGGAGGCGTTCGGCGAATTGTTCTCGTCGCTCGACACGCTGGAGGACCGCCTGTCAAAGCAGCGCTATCTCGTTGGCGGCGGCATCACCGAGGCGGACTGGCGGCTGTTCACGACACTGGTCCGCTTTGACCCGGTCTATGTCGGCCATTTCAAGTGCAATCTGCGCCGCATCGCCGACTATCCGAACCTGTCGAATTATTTGCGCGACCTCTACCAGGTGCCGGGCGTCGCCGGCACGGTGAATTTGCACCACATCAAGTCGCATTATTACGGCAGCCACGAGACGATCAACCCGACGCGCATCGTGCCGGTCGGGCCAGAGCTCGACTATGGCGCGCCGCATGACCGAAACAGGTTCAGGAAGGCGGCTTGAAACCACCGACCGCGAGCTGGTTACTGGAAAGGCTCCGCATCGAGTTGGGCTCGTCTGGCGCGACTGGCCTTCAGAAAGATTTTGCCGAGTCGCTTGTTGAAGCCGATCGCGTTGAGGCAAAATCCAAAAAGCGCAAGTATTGCCAGAACTAGTATCCAGGCTCCGGCGGGGATATCTTCCAAGCTCGTCGGCGCGACGCCGACCAGCACCGAGAACAGTAGGCAAACGATTGAAAACAACAACGATGCAGCTGTTGAAAGAATGACTATTTTCCAATACTCACTTCGCTCAAATAGTCTTCCATGTCGTTTTATGAATGCTGAGTAGGAGAAAGAAGATGATGCGAATATTATAGCTAAATTCACGGCCGTTGCCGTGCTCTTTTCCACGGATGGAAGAAGGTACACAAAGGCTACCCATGAAACATACAATACTATTGTTGCAGAAATATAAATTCCAACATAACGCCAAATATTTACGGCTTCAATCTTGTCAACTGGCATTTGTTTCCCCCGAATTCGACGCAAAATAAAGTCTTGAGTTCCAAATGCAAGAAAATTCTCTGCTGTGAAGTCACCAGTGGGGCGAGGCCGCGGCGTTTCCAAAAATCTCCGCGATGCGCCGCAAAGTTGCCGGTGTCGTGCCCTCCGGCAGACGATCGAGCGAAAAGAAGCCGGCCTCAGCGATCTCGCGGTCGGGCAGTTTGGGTGCTTTCTGGTTGAACTCCTCGACCAGATAAAGGCCGACATGATCGCGGCGGCTGGCGCGGCGGTTGAAATGCAGCGATTTCAGCACCGGCGGTCCGGTCAGCGCGATGTTGCCTTCCTCGGACAGTTCGCGCGCCAGCGCCTCGATCATGGTCTCGCCCGGCTCGACGCCGCCGCCCGGAAGATGCCAGCCCGGAACATAGGTGTGGCGGATGAGGAAGACCGAATTGGAGGCTCGGTCGTGGATCAAGCCGCGCACGCCGAGCGTCATCGGCCGCCGCAGTACGAAGTACAGGTGAAACAGCCTTGCCCTGAGGCCCGGCCATCCGGTCTGGCGCAGGGCTTGCTCCGGATCCGGCGTCGTCATCGTCCGCGAAACCGTGAGTGGAAAGCGGCGCGCGCCTCGCCTATGAAGAAAAGATGTTCAGGCTCGCGCATATTTCCGATGTCCATCTGGGGCCGCTCCCCGATGTAACCTATCGCGATCTCGCCTCCAAGCGCGTGGTCGGCTACGTCAATTGGCAGCGCAACCGCCGCCGCCACATGCACGACGCCGTCATCGACACGATCGTCGCCGACATGAAGGCCAGCGGGCCGGACCATCTCGCCATCACGGGCGACCTGGTCAATCTGGCGCTCGACGGTGAACTCGAGATGGCCAAGCACTGGCTGGAGACGCTGGGCTCGCCCAACGACGTGTCGGTCGTGCCGGGAAACCATGACGCCTATGTGCCGGGCGCCTTCGACAAGACCTGCCGGTCGTGGGCGGCGTGGATGACCGGCGACGGCGTCAATACGCCGGTCGACCGCAACACCTTTCCGTATCTGCGCGTACGCGGCGATGTTGCGCTGATCGGCGTCTCCACGGCGCGCGCCACGGCTCCGTTCATGGCCAACGGCTTCTTTCTGGAAGGCCAGGCGGAACGGCTGCGCGGCATGCTCGACGCCACAGGCAAGCGCGGCCTGTTCCGGGTGATCATGATCCACCACCCGCCGATGCGCGGCGCCGTTTCGCAGAACAAGCGGCTGTTCGGCATCTCGCGCTTCCACAGGGTTCTTCACCGGCACGGCGCCGAGCTTGTGCTGCATGGTCATTCGCATGTGCCGTCGCTGTTCTTCATCGGCGCCCGCAAGACAAAAATCCCGGTGGTCGGGGTCGCCGCCGCCGGGCAGGCCCCCGGCAGTTCGCATGCGCCGGCGCAATACAATCTGCTCGACATCGACGGTGAAAAGAACAATTGGCGGATCAAGCTGACGCGCCGCGGCCTGACCGGGCCGGCATTGCCGCCCAGCGACCTGCAGACGCTGGAGCTTGGCGTCGAGGCCGAGGCGTCGATGGCTAGAGCAATTCCAGGAAAAGTGTGAAGCGGTTTTCCGTCCGGAATTGCATCAAAACAAAGAGATAGAGCCGTTCAGCGTTTCGGTGAAACGCTGAACCGCTTTAGAAGCTTATTTTCATCGCGACGATGCGATCCCAGAACAGCACGAGCGAAATCGCCAGGCCGACCAGGGCGCCGGCGGCGATCAGGCCGAGGCCGGAAAAGAACGCCGACCAGCCGTTGCTGCGCGCGGCGATCTGCAGCGGCGGCTCGGCCTCCGCCACCAGGGCGCGTTTAAGGCCGGCGACGGCTTGCTCGATGCCGCCTTCCATCATTCTCTGGCGCTCGACAACGCGCTCGGCGACATAGCGCGTCACCTGGTCGGCAACGACCTTCATGTCGGTCGATTCGGCGAGGACGACGCGGCCGATGCGCGTGTCCTTGAGAAAGCGGTAGGTGCGGCGGTCGCGTCCCATGGCGACATGGCTGACGGCGTCGATCCACAGCCGTGGCTGCAGGCCGGACGAGACGGCGAAGTCGAAACTGTCCATGTCGGTGGGCACGTCGCCGAAGACCGGCGCGAGTTCGGCGGCAAGCAGATCGAGCCGCATGCGATGCGCTTCGCGCATGTCGACGACGACGTCGTCGCGGTCGGCGAAGGCGTTCTTGACGTCGCGAATGGCATCGGACAGTTTTCGCGACTGATCGATCTGGGTGATGTTCTCGCCTGCGTCCTTCATCGGCGTTGCCTCGCGGGTTTGGTTAACACCGAATTAACACAGCCGCCGGCAAAATGCACTTGCCAGATCGACGGGCCGGCAAGGGTTCGGTGGAAGGAGCACCTGCGCCGCGGCCGTCCCGCGCGAGGACGGATCAGCTCGTCGCCGCAGCCAATTCTGGACGAAGCCGCCTGCTGCGACGCCGGATGTTGCGACGGACAGCCTCGACGACCAGGCCGGGCGCTTCCTCGACCAGCATATGGCCGGCTTCCAACACGCGGTGCAGATGAAAATGCTTCGGCAAGCCGTCCGCCTGGCTGACGGGCAGCATCGCGTCGTCGGTTCCCCAAACCACCATGATTGGCATATTCAGCGTTTCAAGCCGCTCGCTTGGGATGACGCCTTGCCGATCAGCCCTGGTCATGGCGGCCCCGAGCTCGACAAGTGTCCGTAGCTGACCGGGACGCTGCCGCATCTCGTTGACGAGATCGACCCTATGCTGCGAAGGCCGGCTTTGTGGTCCCGACATGTCGGCAAGACAGGCGCGGATTTCATCCGTGCCGGCAGCGGCGGCGTAACGACGCAGCAGCGGACCATTGATCTCAGGACCGAAACCGCCCGGCGCCAGCAGCGTCAGCGAGGCTATTTTTTCCGGCTCGTTCAATGCCATCAGGGCGGCCACGGCGCCGCCCATCGAGTGGCCGACGAGATGGGCCCGCTTAATCCCGCGAGCGGAAAAATCCGCAAGGACGGCACTGGCTGCAATCCTGGCCGGACCGCCGCCCGGAAAATCGAGCGACAGCCCATGCCCCGGCAGATCATAGGCCAACGTCCGCGCGCCGAGTGCCAGGGACGCGGCCACCTCGCGCCAGTCGTCGTGGCAGCCACCGAAACCATGCAGCAAGGCGATGGTTGTCGGGCCGGTGCCCCGTTCGGCAGCGTAAAGAGATGGGCTCATGCAAACTTTATGGATCAGATGCCCGGGGGCGGTCTTATGCGAGGATCAGTCTTTGCGGGAGATCAGACTTATGCGGAGATTAGTCTTATGCGCGATAAGACCTATGTGGGATCAGATTGGCCGGTTCAAATTGTGTCTGAATTGCGCTTTGGCCGTCCGGATGGCCAGTAAAATCTTCGCGATCACCTGACGTCGTGCACGCGCCGGGAGACGTCAGCTGGCGCCGCCAAGCCCGGCGGCGCGCAGGGCTTCCACCAGCCGGTTGGTCAGATCGGCGGGATATCTTCGTTCGACGAAAGTTGCGCGCGGATCGGCTGCGAATTTCGGGAATTTGGTGGTCAGTTCCTGCAGCAGCCTGCTCGCCAGCTTCTCGCGGCCGGCAGCCTTGGCGCCGATCAGCCGCGCGGCCAGATAATGCGATTTCATTTCCGTCGTTCGCAAGCCGTCGCCGGCAAGCGTCGCCTTGTTCATGTCGCCCATCATGAACTCTCCGGCGAACAGCCCGTAATCCCACCATGTCGGATGGGCGCTGGCGATGTCCACCGCGTGAGCGATGATCGGGGTGCCCTCGCTGTACCTGCCGGCGAAAACCAGCCCGTAGCCATAGGCGGCGGCCATTGCGAGATCGTAGGGATTGAGCTCATAGGCCTTGCGCATCCAGCGGATCGATTCCGCGGAATCGCCCATGCGCGAGTTGAGATAACCAAGGGCGCGGTGCGCGTAGGGGCTGGTCGGGCCCATCTGGATGGCGCGATGGGCAAACGTCATCGCTTTTTCGATCGTCGCGTCGGCGGGGTAGGGATAGTGGTCGGTGACCGCTTCAAGATGCAAGGACGCGAGCTCCGAATAGACGAGCGACGACTTCGCCTTCCCGTTGGCAAGATCTTCGAGGCAGCGGTAGGCGGCTTCGTGCGTCTGGGCGTTCTGGTCGAGATAATATTTGCCGTTGAGCACCAGGCACGCCGTCAGCCCGGTCTGGATGCCGCTCTGCTCGATGTAGTTGTAGATCGTGCCCGAGGCGGGAAGAGCCGAGCTCAAAATGCCGGAGATCTGGTCCTCGATGGCGGTGTTCGCGCTGTCGCCGGCGGTCAGGTTGCGTGACAGCAGCACGCGGCCGGTCGCCACGCTTTGCAGCTCGAGCATGATGTCGCCGCTGCGCGGCCCGGGCAGGACATCGAATACGAAGCTGGCGGCGTCGGTAACTGGATCGGGCGGGCTGTCGGCATCACGGCCGATGAAATTGATGGTGTCGAAGCCGCTAAGGCCGGCGCGCAGCGATGCGGCGACACGGCGAGCCACGTCGCTGTCGGCCTTGATGGCGATGTAGACCTGGGGAAGGTTTTCGACCGGAGGCGCTGCAATGCTGGCGGTCGCCACCGCGGTCTCGACCGCCGTGTCGCCGCCGGTCAGCAATACCACGCTGCCCTGGCGAAGGATCAGCACACCCAGCATGAGAATGACCAGCGCGATCGCCAGCCAGAAGAATTGCAAATGCCGCTGCAGCGAAGGTGCAGCAGGGGTGACGGCTGGAACGCTCAGCAATGCAGCCGGATGTGTCCGGTTGCGGGCGTCCTCCAGCGATCCGGGCGGGGCGTTTGTCGCCTCTTCTGTCGCCGGCTGCGGCTTGCTCTTTGCCTCCACCTCCGCCGGCAAGCGAATGGCATTGAGTTCGTAGGATGGAACATAGCCGCCGCGCGGAATGGCGATGCGGACCGGTTCGGCAACGCCCTCATTGGCGAAATACTGCTGCAGAAGCTCGCGCAGCCTGCCGGCCTGCACCCGCACCACCGCATCGGTCGACGGATCGAAATCGCCGTCCTTGCCGAAGACGTCCATCGCTATGGAGAAGCCCTTGAGCCGGTCGGCTTCGCCTGCCTGCTCGCGCTCGACGAGATAGCGGAGCAGCTTGCGCGCGCGCTCGGATCGTCCGAACGTTTCGCTGGCAAGCAATCGCTCCAGCGTTTCGCGCACTGCGGGGGCGGCAGGCGTGGTATGCTGCAAGTGTCGATCCCTTCGAATTCGGCACAGGTTGAGGTACAATCATATAGCGCTGGCGGCGCCTTACAAGCGTGTGCTTATGGTGCGATAGCGTACCCACCGGATAAAAGTCCGGTGGGCCGATGGCGCGAGTCTGGCAGTCTCGGCTAGCCGAGCTTTCGGCCGACGATGCGGTTGGCGGCCGAAACCACGGCTTCGAGCGAGGCGGCGACGATGTTGGTGTTAATGCCGGCGCCGAACAGCTTGCCGCCCGGATGTTCCATCTCGACATAGGAAATGGCCGAGGCATTCGAGCCGCGCTGCATGGAATGCTCGGAATAATCCAGCACCGACATCGGCACCCCGACATGGCGCGACAGCGCATCGACGAAGCCGTCGATCGGGCCGGTGCCGGTGCCTGATATGGTCACCTCCTTGCCTTTGTCGAGGATCACCGCTTCGACCACGCGCCGGCCCTTGACCTCGGTGTCGGGGTAGGTGTGGTGGTCGAGGAATTTCAGCCGCGCGCCGGGCTGGTCGACATAGGTGTCGAGAAAGCGCTCGTAGATGCGCCTGGCCGGCACCTCCTTGCCTTCGGCGTCGGTGATCGCCTGGATGGCCTGGCTGAACTCGATCTGCAGGTTGCGCGGCAGGTTGAGGCCGTAATCCGCATGCAGCACATAGGCGATACCGCCCTTGCCGGACTGCGAGTTGATGCGGATGATGGCTTCATAGCTGCGGCCGACATCGGCTGGGTCGATCGGCAGGTAGGGCACCTCCCAGTGCGGCGTGTTGGCCTTGCGCAGCGCCTTCATGCCCTTGTTGATGGCGTCCTGGTGCGAGCCGGAAAAGGCGGTGTAGACGAGCTCGCCGACATAGGGATGGCGCTCGGGGATCTTCAGCTGGTTGGAGTATTCGTAGACGTCCTTCATGCGATTGATGTCCGAGCAGTCGAGCTTGGGATCGACGCCTTGCGTGTACATGTTGAGCGCCAGCGTGACGATGTCGACATTGCCGGTGCGCTCGCCATTGCCGAACAGCGTGCCTTCGACGCGGTCGGCGCCCGCCATCAGGCCGAGTTCGGTGGTGGCGATGCCGGTGCCGCGGTCATTGTGCGGGTGCAGCGAGATCAACAGGTTCTCGCGATTGTCGAGATTGCGGCACATCCATTCGATGCGGTCGGCATAGATGTTGGGCGTCGACATCTCGACCGTGGAGGGCAGGTTGATGATCAGCTTGTTTTCCGCCGTCGGCCTGACGATCTCGGTGACCGCGTTGCAGATCTCCAGCGCCACTTCGAGCTCGGTGCCGGTAAAGCTCTCCGGCGAGTATTCGAAACGGTAGCCGCCGCCGGCCTTCGCCGCCATGTCCGTGATCATCTTGGCCGCATCGGTGGCGATCCGCTTGATGCCGGCGACGTCCTTCTCGAAGACGACGCGGCGCTGCAGCTCGCTGGTCGAGTTATAGAAATGGACGATCGGGTTGGTGGCGCCCTTCAGCGCCTCGAAAGTGCGGGTGATCAGTTCCGGCCGGCACTGTACCAGCACCTGCAGCGAGACGTCGGCGGGCACGTTGCCTTGTTCGATGCACCAGCGGGCGAAATCGAAGTCGGTCTGCGAGGCCGACGGGAAGCCGATCTCGATCTCCTTGAAGCCCATGTCGAGCAGCAGGGCGAACATGCGCGCCTTGCGTTCCTGGCCCATCGGATCGATCAGCGCCTGGTTGCCGTCGCGCAGGTCGACCGAGCACCAGATCGGCGCCTTGTCGATCACTTTCGAAGGCCAGGTGCGATCGGCAAGGCCGACGGTCGGATAGGGTTGGTATTTGCGGGCAGCGTCCGGCATGCCCTTCGCGGGCTTGGTGGTTTCCTCTACGTTCAGACGGATATCTTCTCGTGCGTTCATCGTCTTTTCTCCCGGCGGCTCGCGGATCCAGCTTCAGGCGGATTGGTGGCGAGCGGCGCCTTTACCAGAATTTCGTTCGCTTGATGTGACGTGCCAATTTGCAGACTGGCCAAGGAGCGTGCGCGTGAGCGGCGAATTCGACCGCCGGGCGCTCCTTCAGCGAACCCGGCGATCGCCGATAAGGCCGAGAAGCAGCAGGGTGGAAGCAAGCGCGCGAACGGTCTGGCCGGCAATGCCGGTCGGACGGGACGCAAAAGAGGTGGCGCGCGGGCTCATGGCGGTTTTCATACAGGAGCGGGCAAAGCGAGGCAAGTGGGAGCACGCCCGTCGGCTTGGGGCTGTTCGATGCCAGGGAAATCAATCAAACGGATGACCGATGCTGGCGCTGCCCCTCACTCGGGGCGGCGCAGACCTGTCGCGATTGTCCGGGTAGCCACATTTTGTTCTTGCTTTGTGCCGGCAACTATGCTACTAATTTGGGTATGGTGCTAATTGGCTCCAACGACCCGCCTCCCGAGGCGGGTTTTTTATTTTCGGCGTCATGCTTCGAGGACTACCCTATCGTCCCATCCGGCCGCTCCTTCCAGAGCACCGGAATCCGGTCCAGGAGGAAAGACATGGACACGCCCGATCCCATCCGCCGCTTTGTCGAAGCCACCAATGCCGGCGACACCGAAGCCTTCCTGGACAGTTTCACGCCGGATGCCTTTCTGAGCGACTGGGGCCGGTCGTTCCGGGGCCGCGAGCAGATTGCGCGCTGGAACCAGTCGGACAATATCGGCGTGCAGTCCAGGTTCAGCATCCTCGGCATCGCAGCAGCGGACGGCACCTGCCGCGTTCGCATCGCCGTCGAAGGCAACGGTTTCAACGGCGAGGGCGATATGGTCTTCACGCTGGACGGCGAGCGTATATCGAGCCTGGTGATCAGCTGACGCAGCCCAGCTGGGCTTTACTCCCGCAGGCTTCTCGCCACCAGCCGCGCCACGCTTGGGCCGACCAGAAGCACGATCAGGAAGCGTGCCGATTGCAGCGCCATGACGAAGGATATGTCGACATGCTGCGCGGCGGCGGCGATGATGGCGACGCTGTCCATGCCGCCCGGGCTGGTTGCCAGATAGGCGGTCAGCGGATCGATGCCGAGCAGGCGGCTGATCAGGAAGGCGAGGCCGCCGCAAAAGCCGATCAGGGCAATGATCGAGCCGACGATCTGCGGCAGCGCGCGGGCCGCGTGGCGCAAAATGGCCCTGGTGAAATTCAGGCCGATGCTCCAGCCGATCGTCGTATAGCTCAAGGCAAGCAGCCAGGGCGGCAACTGCATGGTCACGCCGAGCCCAAGATGGATAACGGTGCCGAAAATGAAGGTGCCGAGGAAGAACGGCGACGGCAGCCGGAAAATCTTGCCGGCGAGGCCGCCAACCAGCGCCACGCCGAAAGTCGCGGCTAAGCCTTGCGGGTCGACCGGTGGGAACCAGACGATGGCTGGCACCTCGATGCCCGAGGTGTCGACCCAGAGCTTGGCCACCAGGGCTGCCGTCATCGAGACGCAGATGACGCGCAGATAAAGCATGAAGGCGACGAGGCGCTGGTCGGCGCCGAAGGCACCGGCCATCAGCACCATGGCGGTGGCGGCGCCCGGCGACGAGCCCCAGACCGCGGTGGTGCCGGGCAGGATGCGCCAGCGGCTGATCAGCCAGCCGAGCAGGCTGGATGCCGCGACCGTCGCCATCACGACGCCAAGGAACAGCGGCCATTCCTTGTAGAAGACGGGAAAGATATCGGCCGAGATGGAACTGGCGACCAGGCAGCCGACGATCGCCTGGGCTGAGCCGAACAGAACCCGCGGCACGCGCACCGTGGCGCCGTTGGTGCCGGCGACGATGGCCGCCAGCATCGGTCCGATCAAGAGCGCGGCCGGCAGGGCGGCGAGTTCCAGCGCGCCGGCAAACAGCACCGAGACCACCACCAGGACCGGCCACTGCCAGGCCTTGTGGATCCGCGCCAGGTGCTCGATGGCCGGCGGGTTCGGGGAAGAATCCATAGATGGGCTCTTAGACCGGCCGCGAAAAAATGCGAACCCTTTTTGCGGGGTTGGCCTTGGGTGACGACTGCACTAGGAGATGGCCGGCAGGCCAGAGGGGGGCGCTGTCCCGCCGGCCTCTCCCTCTATTCCGCCTTCGCTGGCAAGCCGAACCCGCCAACAGGATGCGTCTCCACCTGGAACTCGAACCCGGCGATGATCGGCCGTGCCTTGGCGATTGCCGCCTGGACTTCGGGCAGCTGCAGCGAAGCCTTGTGGCTTTCGGCGTCGGTCCACACTTCGGTCACCCAGATCGCGTCGGCATCGGCCGGGTCGGTGGCGATGATGTAGTTCAGGCAGCCGGGCATGGCGCCGGTGCTGGCGAGCAGGATATCCATCATTGCGTCACGCTGGCCGCGCATCGCCCGCATCTTGCCGATCAGTCCGTACATTCGATTTGCTCCGTTAAGATGACGCAACCAGGAGTATGCAGTTCGCCGTCTACGGCATCAACTGCCCGCCATTGACCTCGATCACCTGGCCGATGATGTAGCCGCTCAACAGATCGGAGGAGAGGAACAGATAGGCGCCGACGCAGTCCTCGGCCGTGCCGGCGCGGCCCTGCGGGATGGTGGCGATCATGCTTCTCATCTGTTCGTCGGTCGAGTAGCGCTCGTGGAAAGGGGTGGCGATGGTGCCGGGCGCCACTGCGTTGACGCGGATGTTGAAGCCGATCAGCTCTTTGGCCATGCCGCGCGTGACGTTGGAGACGAAGGCTTTGGCCGAGCCGTAAAGGCCGGCGCCGCCACCGGCGCCGTTGCGCGCGGCGATCGAGGAGGTGTTGACGATGAAGCCGCCCTGGCGCTTCAGCCATGGGATCGCCTTGCGCGAAGCCGTCAGCACCGAGCGCGCGTTGAGGTCCATCACCGCGTCGTAATGCGCCTCGGTCTGCTCGGCATAGGGCACGCGGCCGAGCATGCCGCCGGCATTGTTGACGAGGCCGTCGAGCCGGCCGAAATGTTGCGCACTGTCCTCGACGACGCGCTCGACATCGGCAGGGATCGAGAAATCGCCCTGGGCGAGGAACACGTCGCCGCCGCCGTTGCGAATGGTCGCGGCCAGGTTTTCGGCAGCCGCGCGGCTCGAATTGTAATGCAGCGCGACGCGGCATTTCTGCGCGGCGTAGGCAAGTGCAAGCGCCGCGCCGATGCCGGTCGACGCGCCGGTGACCAGCACCGCCTTTCCGGCAAGGTCGGGGATGACCAGAGAGGGGCTGACAAGGGCGGTGGTGGCTGGCACGTCTATTCCTCCGGGGGACTCTGCCTGCTCTTCGTAGGCCCTCGCAGTCCTCGCATTCAAGTCCGTAAAAGTTTAGAGCGGTTCACCGTTTCACGGAGACGGCGAACCGCTCCCTCTTTGTCTTGACGCAATTCCGGACGGAAAACCGTTTCACACTTTTCCTGGAATTGCCCTATGGCCTGAGATAGGCGTAGCCCTGGCGTTGCAATTCGGCGAGCTTGACGACGCCGCCCCTGTCGGCTGCATGGAAGCCGTCGAGCAGGTCGGCAAGGCCGATATCCATGCCGTGCATGGTGTTGGCGCAAGCGTGCGGGCTGAGCCCGTCCTGGACAAGGCCGGCGAACCGCCCGGAAATGGCGGCGGATATGCCCTTCGACTTGAAGGCGGCAAGTGCCGGGCCGTGCACGACAAGCGCGATGTCGGCATTGCCGTCGGTGCCTTCGAAGTGGTTCTTGATGTTGCCGAGCACGAAATTGACCTTGTCGAGGTCGCTGAGGTGATAGGCGACCTTTTGCCTTTCCTCTTCGACAGCCTTGACTTCAATGGCTGCCGCCTTGGTCGGGCGCAGCCCGAAAAGCCCGGCAACTCCGGCAAGACCGACGCGGAAAATATCGCGGCGTCGCATGGCTTCATCTCCCATTTGGCCGGCCGGCGCAAATTGCGTGGCCTCGGCCGCGATCCTAGCATAAATTGACGCCACGTCTTGTCGGGGCAATGGAGGGGTAGCATGACGTCGAGGACCATAATGGGGACCATTGTGGGCGCCGGAGTTGGGATTGCCTTGCTCGCCGCCGTCGCCGGCTCTGCTTTCGCCGATGACACGCTCAAACTCACCGAGCTCAGCCCCGACGGCAAGGACGCCTGCTTCGGCCGCGTCTATGATGCCGCGCATCTCAAGTCGCATCCGCAGCAGAAGGTGGCGCGCATCTTCTTCTACTACGGCCGCGACCCGGTCAGCCGGCCGAACGAGGAGCCAAGCGCCGGCATCGACTCCTCCTACAATGGCTTCATGGCGACGACGGTGCGCGGCGCCGGGGCGCCGGAATGGCTCGGTGGCTGGTGCAGCCATGAGTCCGAGGACGGCAAGACCGGCCCGATCCGCTGCGGCATGGATTGCGATCGCACCATGGCTTCGCTGAAGGTCGACGACAAAGGCCGGCTGATTGTCTCGGACGTGCAGCCCGACCTCTATCTCGACGCCGGCTCGGAAGACGAGCTCGGCAAGGCGGAGTACGAAAGGCAGGCGCTGGGCAAGGACGATAACGGCTTCAGGCTCGACCCGATGCCAGCCGCGACCTGCAAGGCGGAGTTCGCGCGCATCGACCCGATCGACCCGGCCCTTGGCCCGCCATTGCGCGAGCGACTGAAGCCGGACCAGGCCTTCTGCTACGGACGCGACTACGACGCCGCGCATCTCGGCTCGCATCCCGATCAGCTGACCCAGTCGATCAGGGTTTTCCGCGGACCGGTCGAGCTGGCGTCTTTCGCCAAGGAGGGCGATCCGGCCAATTGGCCAAGCGGCGCCGACATCGCCGTTTCGGTTACCACGCGGCAGAAATCGGCCAAGGTCACGCAGGTCTACAACTGCCAGGGCGAGGGCGACCAGTGGCGCTGCGCGGCGAGCGCGAAGACGGGTGCTGCCTCCTGCGACATCGCGCAAAAGGAGGTCTTCCTTCGCCGCGGCGCCAACGGCACGATGATGCTGGCCAACCCGAACAGCGGCCTGCCGATCGTCGATCTGTGCTCGAAAGCGGCGGCAGGCGACACAATGTCCGACGACAAGGTCTACCGGCTGCAGCCTATGCAGCAGGCTGCCTGCGGGCTTTGAGCAGTTGAGAACCGCGATGCCGGCGGGACAGCGCCCCCCTCTGTCCTGCCGGACATCTCCCCCTCAAGGGGGGAGATCGGCAGCTTCGCCGACAGCGCTTGTCGTTGGAGATTGGCGAAGCCCGAAGCGACATCCAATCTCCCCACTAGAGGGGGAGATGTCCGGCAGGACAGAGGGGGGCGCGAAGGATCACGACTGAGCGATGTTTTCTCTGCGACGCCACCTCACGCGAACGGCACGGCCGTCGTGCCCTTGGGCAGTTTCGCTTCGTCGTCGGGTTCGACATGGATGATGACCCGCACGGAAGGGATTTCGGCCTTCAGCGCGTCTTCGATGCGGTCGCAAATGACGTGGCTGGCGCCGACCGACATGTCGGCGTCGACAACCAGATGGAACTCGATGAAGGTGGCGCGGCCGGCGATGCGCGTCTTCAGGTCGTGGACCTCGAGCGCGCCCTTGCAATTGGCCGAGATGATGTCGCGGATACGGATATGTTCCTGGGTATCGACGGCGCGGTCCATCAGTCCGTTCATCGACGAGCCGATGACGTGCCAGCCCTGCCACAGGATGTTGAGCGCCACGATCACGGCAAGAGCCGGATCGAGAACCTGCCAGCCGGTCAGCACGGCGCCGACCAGGCCGATGAACACACCGACCGAGGTCGCCACGTCGGTCATGATATGCCTGCCGTCGGCAACCAGCGCCGGTGATTTTTCGCTTCGGCCGGTGCGGATCAGTGTCAAGGCCCAGACGGCGTTGATGACCGTTGCGACGCCGTTAATGGCAAGGCCGGTCCATGGCTGTTCGAGCGGGGCCGGATGCTGCCACGACCACCAGACCTCGTTGAGGATGAGCAGCGCGGCAAGCACGATCAGCACGCCTTCCAGGACGGCCGAGAAATACTCGGCCTTGTGGTGGCCGAACGGATGGTCCTGGTCGGCCGGCTTGTAGCTGACCTGGATCGCCCAATAGGCGGCCGCTGAGGCAATGACGTTGACGATCGATTCCAGCGCGTCCGAATAAAGCGCAACCGAACCGGTGACGTACCAGGCCACCAGCTTCAGGCCGAGCACGACGAAGGCGACGACGATCGACCAGAAGGCGAGGCTGGCGACCTTCTGCCTGGCGGCGGCTTTGTTATCCACCGCGGTCACTGGGGAAGAAATCCCAACACTGAGCCCTCGAATTTAAGCGGCCTTTTCCTTGGCCTTGCGCGGCAGGTGCGCGACAATGTTCTCGATGATGCGCATGCCGGCATTGTGGCCGAGCGTCATGATCGATTCCGGATGGAACTGCACCGCAGCGATAGGCTCCTTGCGGTGCTCGAAGGCCATGATGATGCCGTCTTCGGTCTCGGCGGTGACGACAAAACCATCGGGCAGCCGCACCGGATCGGCGAAGATCGAATGGTAGCGGCCGACGGTCACCTCCTTGGGCAGGCCGGAGAAGATGATGCCTGGCTTCGATACGCGGATGCGCGACGGCTTGCCGTGCATCGGGATGTGCAATTGGCGCAGCTCGCCGCCATAGGCCTCGGCCAGCGCCTGCAGCCCGAGGCAGACGCCGAAGATCGGCAGGTCGCGCGCACGGGCCCGCTTGATGGTGGCGGCGCAGTCGAAGTCCTTCGGTGTGCCGGGACCGGGCGACAGCACGACCAGGTTTGGCTTCAGCCGGTCGAAGATCTCGTCCGGCACCGGCGTGCGCACCGTCGAGACATTGGCGCCGGTCTGGCGGAAATAGTTGGCCAGCGTATGGACGAAACTGTCCTCGTGGTCGACCAGCAGGATATTGACGCCGTCGCCGACACGCGCGGTGCTGCGTTCGGTGCTGGCGGCATTGCCTGATTTGGCGTCGCGGATGGCGGAGAGCATGGCGGATGCCTTCAGTTCGGTTTCGGCTTCTTCTTCCTCGGGAATGCTGTCGAAGAGCAGCGTGGCGCCGGCGCGCACTTCGGCGATGCCATCCTTGATGCGGATGGTGCGAAGCGTCAGGCCGGTGTTCATGTCGCCGTTGAAATTGACCATGCCGATCGCTCCGCCATACCAGGCGCGCGGGCTCTTCTCGTTCTGCTCGATGAAGCGCATTGCCCATAATTTCGGCGCGCCGGTAACGGTGACGGCCCAGGCATGCGACAGAAAGGCGTCGAAGGCGTCCATGCCTTCGCGCAGCCGCCCCTCGATGTGGTCGACGGTGTGGATCAGGCGGGAGTACATCTCGATCTGGCGGCGGCCGATGACGCGCACCGAGCCCGGCTCGCAGACCCTCGACTTGTCGTTGCGGTCGACGTCCGAGCACATGGTGAGTTCGGATTCGTCCTTCTTCGAATTGAGCAGCTTCAGGATCTGCTCGCTGTCGGAGATGGCGTCGTCGCCGCGCTTGATGGTACCGGAGATCGGGCAGGTCTCGACGCGGCGGCCGTTGACGCGCACGAACATTTCCGGCGAGGCGCCGATCAGATATTCGCCCTCGCCGAGATTGATGAAGAAGGAATAGGGCGAAGGGTTGATGCTCTTCAGCTTGCGGGAAATCTCGGAGGGCTGGGTTTCGCAGCGTTCGTAGAACATCTGCCCCGGCACCACTTCGAACAGGTCGCCACGCTCAAAGCTCTTCATCGCCTTGCGCACCAGCTTGGCATATTCGCCGGGCTCGTGGTCGCCGCGCGGCGGGATGCGGTCGGCGGTCCTGAACGGCTCGACGATTTCGTCCCGCGGCAGGCCTTCGGTCGAGAAGCCATCGCCGGAATAGTCGTAGCGGTCGGTCCAGGCCTTGGTCGAATAGTGGTCGACGACGAGGATCTCGTCGGGCAGGAACAGCACGAGATCGCGTTGGCTTGGCCTGCGCTCGAGCTTGTAGTCGACCGGATCGAACTGGAAGGCGAGGTCGTAGCCGAAGGCGCCATAGAGGCCGAGATTGGCATCTTCCTCGGTCTTGAACAAGGCGGTGATGGCACGCAGAACGGTGAAGACGGAGGGAACGCGGCTGCGTTCCTCCTCGGTGAAGACACGACCGGGCTTGGCGACTTCGAGGCGGACGAGTTTGTTCGACGTCTCGGCGATCGTGACATCGTCAAGGTCGGCAAGCACCGTGCCGATTACCGGCAAAAGCACCTCGCCGCGGCGGTTCAGCGCCTCGATGCGCATGGCGCGGCCGCGTGCCGAGATCACCACCGGCGGATCGATGATGGCGGTGTCCCAGCGCGTATAGCGGCCGGGATATTCGTAATTCGAGGAAAACACAGCGCCGCGGCGCGAATTCAGCCCGTCGACATAGCCATCGATCGCTCCCTCATACGGCCGGTCGTGGCGCTGGCGGGTAATCGCCACGCCGCCGGCGGTGACGAAGCGCTCGGCTCCATTCTCCAGAATTTTCGTCGTCATTGCCGTCTCCATCAGCGTCTTTGGGGCAACGGACCCGGGAATGGCTTGAAAAAACAAATGGCCGCCCGGACATTCCGCTGCGGCCACCCTCTATTGTCACGCGAACGCGTTCGAACAGGCCGCTGTCAGCGAGCCCACCACCAAATGGTCTTGATCGAACGCATATTCATGGCGATTCCCATAGCGGCGATTGGCCGGCCGCGCAACTGGATTCAAATGAAGGCCTCAGTCCTCCAGCGTTCCCGACCTTGCATCGGCGCTCGTCCCGTCGCCGACCAGCTTCAAGAGGTCTTCGCCGGCGCGGATGATGCGGCGGGAGCGCCGCGTGAGGATGAGGCCCGCCTGCGGCGCCAACACTTCTGTGCGGCCGTCGGGCTCGCCGGGCGCGTGGACGATGGTGGCAAGGCGTGCACCCTTGGTGACGCGGTCGCCCGGCTTCACGTCGTAGAGGATCGCGCCCGAGCGGGCCGCCGGCATCATCTCGATGTTTTCGAGCGGCGCGACAATACCGGTAAAAAAACTTGGCCCAACGAAGCTGCCAAGCGCGGGCAGCGCCTGATCCTGGATGACGCCGCGCGCCACCAGCAGCCGGTAGAGCCCTTCGGCATCGGCGCCGGCCAGGGCGCCGTCAACATCGAGTACGCCGCGATATTCGACCGTGGTGGCGACGCGCCGGTCCAGGCGCGCCACGTCGGCTGGAGCGTTCTGATATGGCATGATCGAGGCGCCTTCGAAGGTGCCGTCGGCGTCTTCGTGCCACAGCATCACCGCATCGACGCCCATGGCCGCTGCACAATCCGCCATGGCCGGCCACAGGCTGGTGTGGACGTAAAGATAGGCGAGGCCCTCATCGTCGCAATGCAGGTCGAGCACGATGTCGTGGCCGATGGAGAGCTGCAGCAGCCGCGTTTTCAGCCGCTGGTCGACCGTGCCGTGCGTCGGCAGCAGGGCGACGTCGGGCGCGGCGAGCCGCGGAAAGCCGCGATTGAAATTGGTGCGCGTGCCCAGATGGAAGCGGCCCTGATGGTCACCGTAAAGATATTGCGCGCGGCCTATCGGATTGGCCCAGGGCACGATGGTGATATTGCCGCTGACACGGCCTTCGGCTTCCGCCTTGCTGAGCATCGGTATCAGCGTGTCGATAGCGACGACGCCCGGCAATTCGCCGGCATGAAGCGCCGCCTGCAGATAGGCGGAAGGCGCCGTCTTGTCCGACCCGGCGAAGCGGAAGACGGGGAATTCGTAGGAAACGCCTTCGCTGTCGCCGGCGATGCGTTCGATGGACTTCTGCATGCTGTCCTCCGTCAAGAGTTCGGAAGACATGCCCGTCGCCGGCGCGCTTGTCGATTGGTCCAGCCAGCGGTGCTATGGGCGCAATGAGCCTCCCTGCGGGATGCGCGAGGGGTCGCGCGATACGCCCGGTTCACACCAGCGGCTTTAATTCCTGGGCGATGGTCGGCAGAAGCTCCGAGACGTTCGGGTGGATGTGCACGGCGCGCGCCAGCGTGCTGACCGGCGCCTTGGCATACATCAGGTCGAGCACGCAGTGCACCGCCTCGTCGCCGCCCGGGCCGAGCACCGAACAGCCGAGGATCTCCCGGGTGTCGGCATCGACCAGGATCTTCATGAAGCCTTGCGTCTCACCTTTTTCGACTGCACGGCTGACGCGGGTCATTGGCCGCTGGCCGACCAAGGCGCGGCGGCCGGATTTCCTTACCGCTGTCTCGGTCATGCCGCAGCGGCCGAGTGGTGGGTCGATGTAGAGCGCATAGGCCTCGATGCGGTCGCTGACCTTGCGCGGATCGTTGTCGAGCAGGTTGGCGGCGACGATCTCGTAATCGTTGTACGAGGTGTGGGTGAAGGCGCCCTTGCCGTTGCAGTCGCCCATCGCCCAGATGCCGGGCACGCTGGTGCGCAACTGGTCGTCGACGACGATGAAGCCGCGTTTGTCGACCTCGACGCCGGCTTTGTCGAGGCCGAGATCGTCGGTGTTTGGCGTGCGGCCGAGCGCCAGCAGCACATGCGAGCCGACCGCAGCCGCCTTGCCTGGCGCGAAGGTCACGGCGATTTCGTTGCCTCGCCTGGCGAAGCGGATGTCGTCGGCGCCGAGATGGACGGCAATGGCTTCGTTTTCGAGGATCGACAAAATGGCGTCCGAGACGTCCTCGTCCTCGCGGCCGATCAGACGCGGGCTTTTTTCGATGACCGTGACTTCGGAACCGAAGCGGCGGAACATCTGCGCGAATTCGAGCGAGACATAGCTGCCGCCGATGACGATAAGATGGCGCGGCAGCTCGTCGAGATCCATCATCGACGAGTTGGTCAGGTAAGAAATGCCGTCGATGCCGGGCAGGTCGGGCACGGAGGCGCGCCCGCCGGTGTTGAGGAATATCTTTTCGGCGCTCAGCAGATCGTCGCCGACGCGCACCGTGTTGGCGCTTACGAAGCGCGCATGGCCGCGATAGAGCGTGCATTTGTCCATGCCGGCAATCCAGTCTTCGAGATTGCCGCGGGCGTCGTTGGAGACCTTGTCCTTGCGCGCCTTGATCGCCTTGTAGTTTACCCCGACGGGACCGGAGAGCGTCACCCCGTAATCCGCGGCGGAGCGGGCGAGATGCGCGGCATAGGCGCTTGCCACCATCGTTTTGGTCGGCGTGCAGCCGGTGTTGACGCAAGTGCCGCCGACCAGCTTTCGCTCGATCAGCGCCACGCTCATGCCGGCCGCATTCAGCCGGCCGGCGAGCGGTGGGCCGGCCTGCCCGGCACCGATGATGATGGCGTCGAATGCCTTTGCCATCATGCCACCGCCGCCACGATCAGAAGCCCGCCGACGATCGCCACCGCGTCCTCGATGAAGGCGGCGGGCGGGTCCTTACCGAAGGCGGTGGCCAGGCGTTTGCGCGCCTCGGCGCCGCCCAGCGTGCCGATCACCGCACCAACGGCGCCGGCGATCAGGCCGCCTATGGTGGCGCCGTCCGTGGCGCCGATCACCGCGCCGGTGAAAGCGCCCAGGACGATGCGCGTGCCGAATTGCTGCGGCACCTTGCGGCTCGGCGTCGATGGCAGCTGGTCGGTGACCAGCTCGGCGATGGCCAGGATGGTGAAGACGCCGACAGCGATCCAGTGGCCCATGAAGCTCGCCCAGGTGCCGGCAACCGGCAACCAGCCAAGCCAGGCGCCCCAGGCGACCGCGGCGGGCGCGGTCATGGCGCGAAGCCCGGCAACGATGCCAATCAGGAGTGCAAGAATGTACAGCATGATTGATCCCTCGATGGCCGGCTTGGGACATATCCGAGAGGGCAGGCTACCATAGGTCCGGTATTTGACCAGAGGTGGTGTCGCCGCCGGCGCTTCCCGTATTTGCAACACTTGTGCTTTGGCAGAGATTGAAACTGGAGTTGCGGCCATGACGGCGAGCGAACGCACGAAAATGGCGGCGGGCGAGTGGTATTGCTGCCTCGATCCGGAACTGGAGGCGCTGCGCATTACGTCGCGCGACGCGGTGTTCGAGCACAACAGCCTGCCACCGCGGCAGCGTGGCGATATCGGGCCTGGATTGCGGACGCTGCTCGGCGCTGCGGGCGAGGGCGCCCGGATCGAAGCGCAGTTCCACTGTGCCTATGGCTTCAACATCTTTCTCGGCGACCGCGGCTTCCTCAATGCCGGCTGCATCATTCTCGATACGGCGCCAGTCCGCATTGGCAAGGGAACACTGCTCGGCCCCAATGTGCAGATCTATTGCGCCGAGCACCACGGGGAGACTGCTGGGCGGCAGGCAGGGCTGGAAATCGCCAGGCCCGTCGAGATCGGCGACAATGCCTGGATCGGCGGCAGTGCCATCATCCTCGGCGGGGTCAGGATAGGCGACGGCGCCATCGTCGGCGCCGGTGCCGTGGTGACGCGCGACGTCGCGGCGAACACCACGGTGGTTGGTAATCCGGCACGGATAATCAGGAACGGCTGAGCACCTGTGCTTCCGTCGCCGGTCATGTCGTCGTTCTGGTGGACATGGGGGCGGCTGTGTCACTTGGCCGGAGGTGGATGCAACCGTGTGTCGAGCGCAAACGCCTCCTGGGTCTTCATGGCGTATGCCCCTCTGGCGAGGCTCGCGTCGAAGATCAGGTTCCAGCTATGCTGCGATACGGCGCTCGGAATCACAACGAAGCGGTGCCGTTGCAGAAGATCGTCGCCAAACGCCTGTTGTCCGGAGCTCGGAATGCCCGGGCGCAACCAGTTGGGGTTGGGCACGGCCGCAGGGTCGACGATATGCACATCCGCGACATCGCTGACGATCGCTGCCGTCATGACATGCGCTATCGTGTCGAGCGCCCTGAAGCCCTTATGGACCGCAACTTCGAGGATCGCAGTCGACGGATCGATCGAGCAGTAGACGGCGCGCACGCCCTTGCTGTTCCAGCGTCCGCCCACCCTGTATGCGCCCTCGCCACTATCCCATGCAGGCGCAAACGCGGCTTGATCGAGGCGCCATCCGATGAGGTCGGAGCCACCAAGCGCCGCCGGCAGCGGCGTCATGCATAAACGCCATATTCAAGCCGTTCCAGATAGTCTTCTACAAGCTCGATCCCCGCCGGTGTCGCCAGAAGGTCGATTGGACGACGCTGGTCGAGCCCAATCGCCGGGCGCTCCAGCCATTGCTCTGCCTCCACCTGCGAACCGAACACGTCGGTCGCTTTCGACAGGATCTCCGCGAACTTCCAGGTTCGTCCGCTCTGGTCCTGACTGAGAGGCTTGGAAGGAGCATCCTTGCGGCGCTGGTAGGTGCGTAGGCTCATGCCGACGGCCTTCTCCAGCGAATCAGTCTTCTGGATGAAGACGAGTTGCCCGATAAGATGGTCCAGCGCTGAAGCCGGCAGGCCGTGCAGAAGCAACTCGTGGGCATCCAAAGCGCTGCTGAGGCGCCTTGCCAGAATGCGGCTGCCGCCTAGCAATTTCGCCACCTTCTGAAGTTCATTGTTTTTTGCTGCTGGCGCAGCCTTTTCCAATGCCATCGCCACGGCGAGCCCTCTTCGCGTCATCTGTCGCTTTAATATATGACAGATGACGCAGAGCCTTTCAAGTACGACAGGATCGAGAGCAGGGCAAATGCTCCGAGAAAAAGATAGCCTGCTCGGGCCGGATGGCAGTCCAACGTCGGCACTGAAGCGATTGCCCTGGAATCGAGCGCGAGCCGAATTTCACCTCGGCATGTGCGCCACGCGCTCCTCCTGAGCACTCTTCGAGAATTCGCGCCGGTACTGCGCCGGCGAGGTTCTGAGCCGCGCCGCGAAATGCTGGCGCAGCGAGGTGGCGCTGCCGAAACCGGCCTCGAAGGCAACCGTGTCCATCGATTTCTCCGTTGCCTCCAGCAGCCGCTGCGCCAGCTGGGCGCGCTGGTCGGTCAGCCAGTCACCAAAACTGGTGCCGATCGTTTTCTGGAAACGGCGCGTGAACGTCCGGCGGGTGAGGCCGGCGTGACCGGCAACGCTGTCCAGACTGTGCGGCTCACCCAGGGTTTTGCGCACCGCTTCGAGAGCCTGGGTGAAGCGGTCCGCAATGCCGGTCCTGGCGATGGGACGTTCGATGAATTGAGCCTGCCCGCCCTGCCTATGCGGAGAAAGCACGATCTGCCGGGCCAGGCGAAGTGCCGCCTCCGCGCCGTAACGAGCCCGCACGACGTGCAGGCAGCAGTCGAGCCCGGCGGCGACGCCGGCGGATGTCACGACATCGCCATTGTCGATGTAGAGCACTTCCGGTTCGACGAGAATGTCGGGATAGAGTTCCTGCAGCTGATCCGCGTAGGCCCAGTGCGTCGCCGCTCGCCGCCCCGAAAGCAGTCCGGTCGCCGCAACAGCGAACGTTCCCAAGCACAGTCCGACGATCAGCGCGCCGCGCTCGTGCGCGCCAAGCAACGCGTCGATCAATGCGGCTGGAGGCGAGCTCCTGAGATCCTTCCAGCTTGGCACGATGACGATGTCGGCGTCATCGAGCGCGGAAAGCCCGTGCGGGACGCTGATGGTCAGCCCAGCATCGGTACGGATCGGCCCGTCCTCAATCGCGCAGACCCGGAAGTCGAAGCGCGGCAGTCCGAGTTCCGTGCGATCCGCGCCGAACACGAGACACGGCACGGAGAGATGAAACGGGCTGATGCCATCGAAGGCGATGGCGGCAACGGCAGGATCGGTCATGGGAGCTCCAGCAACGGGTGAGGCGATTGTCCCAATTCTTTCGAATAATGTCAATTGGGACACTTTTTGCGTTCCCGTGGCGAGCTTATCGTCCATCCATCACTGTCCAACGGGAAAGGAAAACCCCATGTCGCAACCAGCCACAGGTAAAGCTCCACGCCGCGCCCTCATCGTCATAGATGTTCAGAACGACTATGACGGCGGCAACCTCGCCATCCAGCATCCGCCCTTCCGCGACAGCGTCGTCAATGTGGCGCGAGCGATGGATGCGGCCACCGAGGCAGGCGTCAAGGTGGTGGTCATCAAGCAGTTGGCACCGGAAACCTCACCGGTTTTCGCCAAGGGCAGCCACGGCGCCGAGTTGCACCCGGAAATCGCCAGGCGAAACCGCGACCACTATGTCGAAAAACACCTGCCAAGCGCCTTCACCGGGACCGACCTCGAGGAGTGGCTGCGCGCCAACTCTATCGATACGATCACTGTCATCGGCTACATGACACATAATTGCGACCTCTCGACGGTCATCCACGCCGTGCATATGGGCTTCGAGGTGGAGTTCCTATCGGACGCAACGGGGTCATTGCCCTACGCCAACAGCGCCGGCTACGCGTCGGGGGAGGAAATCCATCGCGTCATGACGATCGTCCTGCAATCGCGCTTCGCGGCCGTTCTCAAAACCGCCGAATGGATCGAGTGCCTGAAGACCGGCGCGGTACCCCAGCACGACACACCCTATGCCTCCAACCAGCGCGCGCTGGCGCGGAGCGCAGCGTAGGAGACCATTGCGGACAGGCAGAAGGGCGCCGCAGCGTTGCGGCGCCCTTTGCCGTACGAGCACTGATTATCCCTAAAACAGGCCTTCGATCTGGCCGATTTCGTTCAGGAAGATCTTTTCCGAGGATGGCGCTTTGGGCAGACCGGGCATGGTCATGACCTCGCCGCAGATGATGACGACGAAGCCGGCGCCGGCAGACAGCCTGACCTCGCGCACCGGTACGGTGTGGCCGGTCGGCGCGCCGCGCAGATTCGGATCGGTCGAGAAGGAATATTGCGTCTTGGCCATGCAGACCGGCAGGTGGCCATAGCCGGCGTGCTCCCAGGCGTGGAGCTGATCGCGCACCGACTTGTCTGCGATCGCTTCGGAACCGCGATAGATGCGCTGGACGATGGTGTTGATCTTCTCGAACAGCGGCATGGCGTCGGGATAGAGCGGGGCAAATTGCGACGCGCCGGATTCGGCCAATGCCACGACCCTTTTGGCCAGTTCCTCGATGCCGGCCGATCCCTGGGCCCAGTGCTTGCACAGGATCGCCTCTTCGCCCATCGAGGCGACGTAGTCCTTCATCGCCTGGATCTCGGCCGCTGTGTCGGAGTAGAAATGGTTGATGGCGACCACAGCCGGCACACCGAACTGGCGGATGTTCTCGATGTGGCGGCCGAGATTCGCACATCCCTTCCTGACCGCCTCGACGTTCTCCTTGCCGAGGTCCTCCTTCTTGACGCCGCCATTCATCTTCATGGCGCGAACCGTGGCGACGATGACCGCCGCTGCCGGCCTCAGGCCGGCCTTGCGGCATTTGATGTCGAAGAACTTTTCGGCACCGAGATCGGCGCCGAAACCGGCTTCGGTGACGACGTAATCGGCTAGCTTCAGCGCCGTCGTGGTGGCAACCACGGAGTTGCAGCCATGCGCGATGTTGGCGAAGGGGCCGCCATGGACGAAAGCCGGGTTGTTCTCCAGCGTCTGCACGAGATTGGGCTGCATGGCGTCCTTCAGGAGTACGGCCATTGCACCGTCGGCCTTGAGGTCGCGGGCATAGACGGCCGACTTGTCGCGACGATAGGCGACGATGATGTCGCCGAGGCGCTTTTCCAGGTCCTTCAGGTCGGTCGACAGGCACAGGATGGCCATAACTTCCGAGGCGACTGTGATGTCGAAACCGGCCTCGCGGGGGAAACCGTTGGCGACGCCGCCGAGCGAACAGATGATCTCGCGCAGCGACCGGTCGTTCATGTCCATGACGCGGCGCCAGACGACACGGCGGGTGTCGATGCCGAGCTCGTTGCCCCAATAGATGTGGTTGTCGATCAGCGCCGACAGCAAGTTATGGGCAGTGGTGATGGCATGGAAATCGCCGGTGAAGTGGAGGTTCATGTCCTCCATAGGCACGACCTGCGCGTAGCCGCCACCGGCGGCACCGCCCTTGACGCCGAAATTCGGTCCGAGCGAAGCCTCGCGGATGCAGACGATGGCCTTCTTGCCGAGGCGGTTGAGGCCATCGCCCAAGCCCACCGTCGTCGTCGTCTTGCCTTCGCCGGCCGGTGTCGGGTTGATGGCGGTGACGAGGATCAGCTTGCCGTCCTTGTTGCCCTTCACCGACTTGATGAACTCGGCCGAGATCTTCGCCTTGTCGTGGCCGTAGGGCAGAAGATGCTCGCTCGGAATGCCGATCTTCTGGCCGATCTCCTGGATCTGCTTCTTCCTGGCGCCCCGCGCGATCTCGATGTCGGACTTCACTTCGGCCATGACGGCTTCCCTCTGGATTGGACGGATTTGACTAGTGTGGTCGCAAGAACAGCCCGGCGTTGCAGGCGCGAGCATGTTCTACCCCTGTCGCTGCCGCGGCGTCAACTTTCATGCAACTATGTTTCCTGCAAAGAAAATACCTCTGCCGCCGGCCGCTCTGCTACAGGTTCTTTTTTGCGCCGGTTGCAGCGCCGTATAGAAGCCAGAGCAGGGGCGGTTCCGCCGTCTCAAAACAGCCGCCTAATACGCGAAAAGCGACAGAAGCAACGGCGCAAATTCACCAGCGCCGGCTGTGCGGAACGATCCGCTACTGCGTCAGCACGTTGCTGATCTCGACCATGTTCGAGCGCACCCTGAGTATGTAAAAACCCATCGTCGTCAGATGTGTCGGCAACAGCCAGCCGTCCTCGCGGCCATTGGCGATGATGAAGGGCTGGATGCGCAGCGCCGAGACGAACTGCGCGTCCATCGTATCCCACAGGTTCTGCAGGTGCTTTTCCTTGATGACGTCCTCGAAGTCGGCCTGTGCGCCCTTCATCAGCCCGTAATAGGCATAGAGCTGGCCATAGGCGAACCAGAAGCGATCGTCGGCGCGCGTGTCGAACCAGCCATTATTGTGGTTTTCGGCACGCTCCTTGAGGATCGCCGAGGTCGAACCGATATCGGACGAGATGCGGTCGATATACTGCTTGAGATTGTCGGCGCGGGCATCGAACGTCGCCTGGCAGGCTGCGAGGCGGGCGTTGAAGGAACGCAGCTTGCGCACCGCGTCGCGATAGTAGCTCGGCGTCGGCGTCTTGGGGCCGAACGGGTTCAAGCCGAAATACCAGGTTTCCTCATCGAACTGCAGATTGCCGCGGGCGTCCTGCAGGTCGGCGTCGATCTGCGAGGTGGTGCGGACGCGGCCGAGATTATCGGCAAGCTCGGTCGCCGTACGCCGCACCGCCTGGTTGATGCCGCGCTGGAACGAAGCCTTGTTGTCCATGAACGGCGTGTGGTCCCAGTCGATGCCGAACAGGCCGAGCTTGTAGAGGATCATCGACGACACCCAGGCATTCTGGTTGACGTTGAAGTCGGTCAGGTCGGCAGCAACCTGGGCAATGGCTGAATTTCCGCAGGTCTTGGCCGTGTCGGTGCCGGCGCCGGCGGAAACCTGTTCACCGGCGGAGCTGTTGCGTTTTTCGAAAGTGTATTTGTCGACGTAATTCGGGTCGAAATTGTTCCACCACTGCGTGGCATAGAAGAAATTGACATAGAGGCCGATCAGCACGAGCACAGCCAGGCCGAGCACCGCCTTCAGGATCCAGCCGCGTTGCGTGTACCAGCGCCCCGCCCACAGGAACGGCCACAGGATCGCGCCGATGAGCAGGCCGATGCCGCGGCCAATCCACTGGAAAATCCGGGTGAAGAAATTCACGATCGGATCAAGCATGGCGATGTCACCCCCCTCAGTCAGTCAAGCCGTAGAGGCGTGTGCGAAACGCCACCTTGTCCTTCAGATATGTGGTTTTCAGAACGTCCACAACATGCGATCGCCAGGCGTCGCTGAAGCCGTCATAATCCCTGTAGAAGCCCGGCTTGTTGAAGACGTAACGCGAGACGAAGTCCTGCGGCACGAAGTCCGAGATCAGCTGGTTGGTCAGCCAGGCGTCGGGATGGTCCGGCTTGGCGCGGATGACCAGGAAGCGCTGCTGCGGGAACACATCCTCGATCTTGAGATGGCCGAGCTGGGCGATCTCGCGCTTGGCGGCGTTGAGGAAGGGAAAATTGCCGTCCCTGGTGATCAGATCGGCATGGCCGTGGATCCAGGTCTGCAGCCAGACCTTGTCGACATCGGTCAGATTGCGGTCGGGCTCGGCGTCGCGGATCATCGCGCGCACCACCATTTCGGCGCGATGCTCGAGATAGCCGGAGGTTTCGATCCATGAGGCGCGCGGCAGCTCGATGCGGCCGGTCGAGGCGAGGAACTTGAACACCTTGTCGGCATCGTGGATCGAAAGGTAACTCACCTGCCACGGCCGCGAGCGGCGGAAACCGGGCGCTGCCGGGTCGCTGATCACCGTCGTCACGTCGGGATCGACGAACACATAGAGCCCGCCGAAATGGCTGGTCCAATAGGCATTGTGACGGAAGATCACCTGGTCCGGCACCAGCGCATTCTCGCGGATGTCGCCGCAGATCTTCGCCAGCTCGACCATGTGGGCCAGCATGGCGTTGTCGCGCCAGGCATCCGGCTCCTGCTTCAGCCGATCGACCAGCTTGCCGAGTTCGGCGGCCTTGCCGAGCACATCCTCGGCCGAGAGCACCTTGAATTCGACCTGGTTGATCGACAGCAGGTCCTCGATGTCGTCGACCTTGGGGACCGAATCCTCGATCTCGCCGTAGATGACGTCCTTGATCGTCAGCGCATCGATGGCGCGCTGGTTCTTCGACATGAATTCGTACATCAGCAGCGAGGTGTTGGAGAATGCCGTGTGCACCACCGGCAGGTCGATCTGCGACGGCGTCAGGATGATGAAGCGGCGGTTGACCTCGTTCGGATCGAGGTAGCTGTAGTCGCCGCATTCCTCGGCGACCTGCGGCGAGAAGCCAGTGCGATCGATCTCGAAGCTTTTCAACTTGGTCGGCTTCAAGCCGAACGCGATCATCGCCTTGTTGTAGCGCTGGATCAGGTGCGGCTCGTCGATCGTCAGCAGCCGGCCGTAGATCAGCTCGTTGTCGCGCAACAGATTGGGCTTGTTGGCGGGGCTCATGCTTTCTTCTTCCCGTTCACGGGGAGAAGGTGTCCGAACGGCGGATGAGGAGCGCGAACGCTCCTTCTTCCCTTGTGGGAGAAGGTGGCCGAGCGAAGCTCGGTCGGATGAGGGGTGTTCCAGCTTGACGAATACCCCTCATCCGTCGCCTTCGGCGACACCTTCTCCCACAAGGGGAGAAGGGGGCGTCGGCGCATCTCACGCATTCCACAGCCCCTTCTTCTTCATCTCCTCGATCTCGCGGACGGCACGCTCCCGCAGCCGAGTATCGCGGATCATCTTGCTCACCGCGGCATCGTCGGACTTGTCGGAATAACGGAATTCGGAATCCGCATAGCGATTGATCTCCTGCATGACCATGTCCATCGAGAATGGCCCGCGCAGTTCCTCGATCATGGCTTTCTTGTCGTCGTAACCCTTGTGCATGAAGGCTTCCGGCTTTTCGAACCACTCGTCGGGCAATTCGATGTCCATGGCACGCATCTTGATCGCGTCGGTGACGTTCTTGATGGCGCGGCCGGTAAAGCGCGGCTCGGCATCCTTGATCATGTGCAGATAAGTGCCGATGTCGGCCATCGTCTTCGGTGCGCCGTTCTCCTTCATATAGCGCTCGTAGACCTTCATCAGCCCGTCTTCCTGCGGCTTTTCATGTTCCTCATAGGCCTCCATCACCGCGCGCTGGATTTCCTGGGCAGCGTAGAGCTTGTGCTCGCCGAGCGGGATCTTGTGGTTCTTGCCGGCGAGCAGAACGAAGATGTCGATGTAGTCGTCGCGGCTCTGCGGGCCATCGACCAGCCAGCGCGCGCCGGCGCGCTGGCGCAATGCGTCGTCGACGTTCTCGGGATAGTTGGAAAACATGCCGAACGAGCAATTGCCGCGCACCACGGTGCCGGCACCCCCGAACGCGTCCATCAGGACGCCGGTGATTTCCTGCTGGCCGGCCGAGGCGCGATCGTCGGAGCGGCGTGCGGCGACCTGGTCGATATCGTCGATGGTGCCGAAGCCGATGACGCGCGGGTTCAGCACATTGTTGATGAACTGACGGCAGTTCTGGCCGGACTTGCCCTGGTAGGACGAGATCTGGTCGACGCCGAAATTCTCGTAGGCGAAGGGATAGCCGGCGACCTGGCAGTAGCCGTTGACGAGACCGGCGATCATCTGGATCAGCGTCGTCTTGCCGGTGCCGGGCGCGCCGTCTCCGATGAAGGTGAACAGGAAGCCGCCGAGCTCGACAAACGGGTTCAACTCGCGCTCGAAGTCGTAGGCCATCAGCATCTTGGCGAGCTTGACCGACTGGTATTTGGCGATGTGGTTGCCGACGACCTCTTCTGGTTTTTTGAAGGTCATGACCAACGGTTTTGCCCGCTTGCCCGGCGCGACGTCGAAACCATCGAGCGTGAAATCGTCGACGTCGATGCGGATATGCGCGTTCTCGAACGGGCCGATGCCGTCGAAGCGGCCTTTTCGCGCCAAAAGCCCATCGATGGCAATGCGGGCAAAGGCGCGCGCCCGGGTCATCAGGTCGGCGTCGTCCTTCGCGCCTGATATCGCCCTGTCGAGGCCGGCCACGATCGATTTCACCGCGTCCTGGGGCGTGTCGAACAGAAAGTCCGGCTCGGGCGTGTCGTTCGGCGCCTCGCCGTCGCTATCGATCAGCTGGAACAGATAGGAGGCGAAGCTGAAGGCGGAAATATAGGCCGAAGCTGACAGCAGCTTTTTGAATGTGGCGGCTTCGTCGCCTTCGAGCGGCGCGCGGGCGTTTTTCGCTTGCAGGCTTTCGAGGTCAGAGCCTTCGGCGAAGACATCGGATATTGCCAACGCAATGGCCAGCCCACGCCGGGCGCGAAACAGCAGCGTGTGCTGCGGGATGGTCAGCAGCTGGTCGTCGGGATGGACGGCAGCGACGGTTTTGGCGAGCTCGACCTCGCGCGTGCGGCGAACCGAGCCGACCGAAACGGTCGAGACGAAGCGGCGGTTGGTGCCGGCAAGCGCGGTACCGGATTCGCGCGATGGGTCCTCCAGCACGACGATGCGGGTGATGAAACTTTGCGCAGTGGCGCGGTGCTTTTCGATTGCCGATTCCGGGATGGTGGTCAGACCGGTGTCCATGGAGGATGCTCCGCGATTTGATGGTCAGACGTCGCTGATGACCTGCCCTTTGGACAGGATATGGACCTTGTAGCCCGAAAAGATCTTCTGCGCCTCGCCGGCGGCGTAAAGCGACTGATAGGCCTCATGCGGAATCAGCGCGTGGTTCTCGTAGCTCGACACGCCCTGGCGTGCGGCCTCGAGATCGTCGGTGTTGATGAAGAATTCCTGCGTCGTCTTCTCGCTCGAAAACAGCCCCTTGCGGCCGGGCTTCTCGGCCTTGGAAAAGACCTCCTGGATAGTCCAGGTCAGCAGCCAGGCGTTTTCCGGCTTGCGCACTTTGGCCAGCACTTCGTTCACCGTCGAATTGTTGTCGGTAATGCCGGCAGAATAGAACGGGCCGAGCACGACGCGGCGCAGCTGCTTGGGATGCAGCGTCTCGAAATCCTTGTCGAGGTTGACCGCGATCGTCGCCGGCGACAGCGTGTAGGCGGAATTCTTCTCGGTGAAATCGTCGAAACGGTGGGCAAGCTCGGGATTGAGCAAGCCGTCGACCGGCAGCGGAATATCGACCCTCTCATTAAGTTTGCCGCTACTATCGACCAGCTGCCGGATCATGTCGTCGGAGGAATCCTCGACCGTCGCCATGTAGACCAGCGGCAGGTTGGCGCTGCCGTCGAAGCAGGCCCAGTGGACCAGGTAATAGGGCCGCAGCGTCTTCGGGTTGACCGAAACCTTGGCCGTCTGCGCCAGCGTGAACGGGCCGAAGGTGGTCCCGCTCTTGACGTCTTCAAGGTAAAGCCGCTCGGCCATCGACTTCTGCAACGCTTCGGGAAATTCCTTGTGGCGCAGAATGAAGTCGGCCATTTCCTCGCGCAGCTCGCTGGCCGAAGGGATGACGGCGAGACGGCTGTCGGCCTGGAGGCGGTCGTTTTCCAGCTCGAGCAGGTTCTGGAAAACCGGAAAACCGCTTTCGGCGCGCGAGATGCGGAACGTCTCGGTGAAACCCAGCCGGTTGCGCCAGCACGAGAACGACTTGTCGAGCCGCGCAATATATTCGGCGACGACCTTGGCGACGATGCCGTGCCGATAGAGCGGCGAGCGATCGTCGCGCATGAACACTTCGAGGCCGCCAAGTGCCGCCGCGATCGTCGAGAAATAGCGCGCCGCGGCTTCGTTTTCGGGAGTCATGCTGCCAGCCCTTGGGAGCAGTGCACGTGCAGCAATTACGACTGCACGTAATTTGCCGAATTGTGCTTCTTCATCACATCGTCGAAGCGGCGGGCGAAGGCATCGTCGGCGAGCTTCTTGCGGCGCTGGATGTCGGCGGTGGCGACCATGTTCTTCTCGTGCATTTCAAGCAGATCGCCGATGTGCTTTTGCGAGGCGGCACCAATGCCGGCCATGGTCTCCTCGGCGGTGTTGTCGACCTGGCTGCCCAGCGTGTTGATCTTGTGGGCGACATCCTGCTGGGCGGCGGTCTTCAGCGAATCTTCCAGGGCCTTGTACAGCACGATGCGCTGCTCGGTATCGATGGTCAGCTTGTTGATCAGCGTCGATTGCGCCGCGATCTGATTGTTGAGCGAATCGACGAAGGTCTGGAACATCGAGGTGTAGCGCTCCAGCGTCTGGCTCTCGGCCAGCAATTCCTGCTCCTTGGCCTGCTTTTCGTTGTATTCCGTGGCCAGTTTCGAGCGTTCGCCTTCAAGCTGCGTGCGCTCCTTCTGGCTGGTCGAGGCGGCGATCTTGTTCTCGATGTCGAGCAGCATCGGGTTGAGTTCCTCGATGCGCTTCTGCACGGTCTCGAGATTGGACATGGTTGTCTTGCGGCGCTCGATCACCTGCGACAGGCTGGCCTCGGAGGTCTTGTAGCGCGCGTCGAGAACCTGCTTCTGCGCCTTGAGGATGCCGACGATGGTGTCGGATTTCGCCAACAGCTCCTGCAAATTGCCGGCCAGCGACATGTTGCGGACGCGGTCGGTGCGCATGCGCTGTTTGCGCTGGCTAGAGAAGACGCCGACGAAATTCTCCCAGCCGGTGTAGTTCTTCATGCTCTCGAATTCGGCGCCGAAGACGTTGGTGGCGTCCTCCAGGCCGATGATCAGGTCGGCGATATTGCCTTCCATCACCTTCTGCTGCTTCAGCACGTCCTCGATGCGGGCATTCTCGATGTCGAAATTGGCGTCGCCGATCTTCTTGTCGGCGGTGGCGAGCGTGTCGAGCACGCTACCGGACTGCTCGATCTTGGTGCGCATGTCCTCTACGACCTGCTTGGTCTTGGCAATCTCGGCATCGAAATTCTGCAATGTCGCCATTGGGGCCTCCCGCTTCGGCATCGGTTTTCGTGTCGCAAACCGCCGTGACTATATGTGCCGGGTTTGGCGAATGAAAGACGGAAGACGGGCGACACCAGGAAACGAGGCAACTGGGGTCACGCTCAGGGCTTGGGATCGGCCTTGAGGTAGGCGATGACATTGGCGATGTCCTCGTCGCTGGTCAGGCCGGAAGGTCATTTTATTGCCGGGGACCTTCTGCCGCGGCGCGCGCAGGTATTCGGCAAGGTTTATTTCGTCCCAGACCAGGCCGGCGGCGCCGGCGTCCTTCATCCCCTGCGAGTAGCGGCTGAGATAACTGTCCGCGGTGCCGGCGGTGCGGCCGACGACACCCAGCAGATGCGGGCCGACCTTGTCGCGTTCGCTCGTTGCCTCGTGACAGGCCATGCATCTGTTGAAGACCTTCTTGCCGAGAGCGGCATCGCCGTCGGCATGCGCGGCAAGAGCGCCGACGAAGAGGAAAGCAGTTGCAGATGAGATGGCTCGAAACATGGGAACTCCCCGACGGCTCTGGCTGAGAGGTTTTGAAAATAGGAAGCAGGCCTTAACAAGCGCCGCACGATGACGCGATTGCCGAACGAATGTTGGCTGGGCGGTCGGATGGACGCAACGCGCTGGTCAGGTTTTGATGAAGCCGATGAAATCGTCGGGCATGACGCGGCCCATTTCCTCTTCCCAATGGCGGCGGCAGAGTGAGACATAGACGTCCTTGCCGATCGCCACCTGTTCACCCTGTTTCGCCACCTTGCCGTCGGCCCCTAGGCGTACCACCATCGTCGCCTTGCGGCCGCAACGGCAGATTGTGCGCCCCTCGCGCAGGTCGTCTGATATCGCCAGCAAGGCGCGCGAGCCGGAAAACAGCTTGCCCTGGAAATCGGTGCGCAGGCCATAGCACATGACCGGGATGTTCAGCCGGTCGGCGATGCGAGCGAGTTGCCAGACCTGATCCTCTTCGAGGAACTGCGCCTCGTCGACGAAGACGCAATGCACCGTGGCGTGGTCATGATGCTCGGCGACCCGGGCAAACAGATCGTCGCCGTCGCGGAACATCTCGGCCTCCGTCTCCAGGCCGATGCGCGACGAGATCAGCCCGGTATCGCCCTTGCGGTAGTGGCCGGCGATGAACAGCATCGTCGTCATGCCGCGCTCGCGGTAATTGTACGAGGCCTGCAACAGCATCGTCGTCTTGCCGGCATTCATCGTCGCATAATGGAAGTACAGCTTGGCCATGCCGTCCTTTTAAGCCGAGTTGCAACAAAGCGGGGAGGGGGAGCGCCTACATTCCACCGGGAAAAGACGACTTCCATCCGTAAAGCGGCGGGCGTGTCGCCGATCGGCCAGCCTGCGCCGTTGTTCGTGATTGCCTTAGTGCTTGAAACCGCAGCAGAATGGTGTTTGGCTGACGGAACAAAGGTGGAGATAAAACCGCCACTTCGCTTCACCGAGAACTGAAATGGGAGAATTTCTATGTCGCGCATGAGTTCATTCGTCGCCGGCCTCGGCCTGGCGGCTTTTCTATCCACGACTGGGGCCTTCGCCGGTGATGCGGAAACCTGCAAGACGGTGCGGCTGTCCGATGTCGGCTGGACCGACATCCAGGCGACTACCGGCGTCGCCTCGGTACTGCTCACGGCGCTCGGTTACGAGCCGCAGGTGATCCAGCTTTCTGTGCCGGTGACCTATGCATCGCTGAAGAACAAAGACCTCGACGTGTTCCTTGGAAACTGGATGCCGTCGATGACCAACGACATTAAGGACTATACCGCCGAAGGCTCGGTCGAGACCGTCAGCGAAAATCTCAGCGGTGCCGGCTATGGCATCGTCGTTCCGACCTATGTCGCCGATGCCGGTGTCAAGACGCTGACCGATCTCGGCAAGTTCAAGGACAAGTTCGACGGCAAGATCTATGGTATTGAGGCCGGCAATGACGGCAACCGCATCATCCTCGATATGATCAAGGATCCGAAGACCAATCTCGAAGGCTTTGAACTGGTCGAGTCTTCCGAGGCCGGCATGCTCACCCAGGCCGAGCAGTCGATGAAGAACAATGAATGGATCGCCTTCCTCGGCTGGACGCCGCATCCGGTGATGGGCGCCATGAAGATCACCTATCTCGAGGGGATGGGAGATAGCGGCTTTGGTGCTGCCACCGTGCATACCAATGTACGCAAGGGCTACATGAGCGAATGCCCGAACGCCGGCAAGTTCATCGCCAATCTGAAGTTCAACCTGGACATGGAAGGCGAGATGATGGACGCGATCCTGAAGGGCGCCGACGCCAATACCGCCGCGACCGACTGGCTGAAGAAACACCCTGACGCGATCACCCCCTGGATCGCCGGCGTCACCACCTTCGACGGCGGCGATGCGGCGGCAGCTGTGAAAACGGCGCTCGGAAGCTGACCCGATCATCTGGCATGACGAGACAAGGGGCAGCCACGGTAGAAATGGCTGCCCTTTTTCATATCCTGTGACAAGATGACCGTGCGGCGAAGGACGGCGCCGGCAGAAGAGGGGCTAGATGGATCCGATCTCCAAATTCCTGGTCAGTTACAAGATTCCCATCGGGGCATGGGGGAAGGCGTTTTTCGGCTTTCTCACCGACAATTTCGACACCATCTTCAGGGCTTTTTCCAACAGCCTCAACTTCCTGCTCGACGGCATCGTCGACGGGCTGCTGTTGCTGCCGCCGGTTCTGCTGATCGCGCTGATCGCTCTGCTCGCCTATTTCCTGCAGCGCTCGAAAGGCCTGGCTTTGGCGGTATTCATTGGATTGCTGTTCATCCTCAACCAGAACCTGTGGAAGCAGACGGTGGAGACGCTGGTGCTGGTGGTCGCCGCCGCCGCCGTGTCGATGGCCATCGGCGTGCCGCTCGGCATCTGGGCCGCGCACAAGCCGAAGGTGTATCGCGTCATGCTGCCGGTGCTCGACCTGATGCAGACGCTACCGACCTTCGTCTACCTGATCCCGGTGCTGACCCTGTTCGGCCTCGGCAATGCGCCCGGCCTCATCGTCACCATCATCTTCGTCATTCCGACCTCGGTTCGGCTCACCCATCTCGGCGTCACCTCGGTGCCGAAATCGATCGTCGAGGCGGGCGAGGCGTTCGGCGCCACCAAACGCCAGCTGCTGTGGAAGGTCGAGCTGCCTTCGGCGCTGCCGACCATCATGGCGGGGCTGACCCAGTCGATTATGCTGTCGCTGTCGATGGTGGTGTTCGCCGCCCTTATCGGCGCCGGCGGCCTCGGCACCGAGATCAACCGCGCGCTCGGTTCGCGCCGGATCGACCTAGGGCTTGAGGCAGGGCTGGCCATCGTCGTGCTTGCCATCGTGCTCGACCGAATGACGCGCATCGGCGTGGGAGGCAAGAAATGACCGTCGCCGTCGATTTCAGAAATGTCGACATCGTCTTCGGCGCCGACCAGGCAGGCTCGCTGGCGCTGATCGACAGCGGCGCCACCCGCGCCGAGATCCTCGAACAGACCGGCAACGTACTGGGCTGCGCCGGCGCCAGCCTCACCGTGAACGAGGGCGAGATCTCGGTGCTGATGGGGCTTTCCGGCTCCGGCAAATCGACGCTGCTCAGGGCCGTCAACCGGCTGAACGTCGTCTCGCGCGGCCAGGTGCTGGTCAAGGACGGCGACGGCACGGTCGACGTCGTCACCTGCGACGAGGCGACGCTTCGGCGGTTGCGGCAGAAACAAGTGGCGATGGTGTTTCAGCAGTTCGGTCTGCTTCCGTGGCGCACAGTGGAGGAAAATGTTGGCCTCGGCCTCGAGCTCGCCGGCGTGCCTGAAGCCGAGCGCAAGGAGCGGGTGAATAAGCAACTGAAGCTGGTTCATCTCGACCAGTGGTCGAAGAAATACGCGCATGAGCTTTCCGGCGGCATGCAGCAGCGCGTCGGCCTGGCGCGCGCCTTTGCCACCGAGGCGCCGATCCTGCTGATGGACGAGCCGTTCTCGGCACTCGACCCACTGATCCGGACCAAGCTGCAGGACGAGCTGCTGCAGCTTCAGGCCGAGCTGAAGAAGACCATCATCTTCGTCAGCCATGACCTCGAGGAGGCGCTGAAGATCGGCACCCACATCACTATCATGGAGGGCGGGCGCATCGTGCAGACCGGCGCGCCGGAAGACATCGTGCTGCGGCCCGCCAACGATTATGTCCGCGACTTCATCGCCAATGTGAACCCGCTTTCGGTGCTGACCGCGTGGAACGTCATGCGCGACCGCCGCGACCTCGAGCACGGCGAGGACGGGTGGGTGTGGCTCGACCGGCGCAAGACGACGCGCTTCAAGATCGACGAGCATGGGCTGGTGGCGGCGGCCGAGCGCGACGGCAAGCCGGCGGTATGGGTGTCCTGCGCCGATGTCGAAGCCCAGCCGGAGGAGACGGCGCAGGTGTTCTGGGCCAATCCCGGCACCTCGCTGAAGACCGTGATGCTGGCCATGCATCGCTCGCAGACCGCACCGGTGGCGCTGTTCGACGACCAGTCGCGCTTCGTCGGCGCCATCGGCGTCAGGGATGTGCTGAGCGCGGTGCTGCGAAGATAATTTTTCTCCTTGGCGAGAACCGAGACCAAACGCCGCGCCAAGGAACGCCGGCTTAGCCCGATATCGCAAGCTAAACCGCCAGCGGCAATCTCAGTTCCGTCAACAGGCCGCCATCGGGGTGATTGGACAGGATGACGTCGCCGCCGGCGCCGCGGGCGATGTTGCGGGCGATGGTCAGGCCGAGGCCGAGGCCGCCGGTCTGACGGTTGCGCGACTGTTCCAGGCGCACGAACGAGCCGAACACGGCGTCGAGCTCGGCTTGCGGTATGCCCGGCCCTTCGTCATGGATCGCCAGCGTGATTGTCTTGCCTGATTGACGCAGGCTGAGATGCGCCCTCTTGCCATAGGTCACCGCGTTCTGGACGAGGTTGGTGACGCAGCGCCGGAGCGCGACCGGCCGCGCCATGCAAATCAGGCCGCGCGAGCGCCCGTCTTCATTCTCGAAGGAGACCTCGTCGAAGCCGTCGGCGATCGATTCTACCAGCGACCAGAAATCGATCCTCTCGCTCTTCTCCTCGGTCACCTCGAAAGTGGCGAAGTCGATGACCGAGCTGGCAATGCCTTCGATATCGGCGAGGTCGTGCGCCAGTGCGGCGCGCACGGACGAATTCCTCAGCAGTTCGAGGCGCAGCCGCATCCTGGTCAGCGGCGTGCGCAGGTCGTGCGCCAGTGCGGCCGCAAGATGCTCGCGGTCCTCGACGTAGGCGCGCAGCCTCGCCTGCATGGCATTGACCGCCTTTGCCGCGGTACGCACCTCGCGGCTGCCGCTCTCGGCGATCGGCGGGCTCTTCAGGTCCTCGCCGATCCGCTTCACCGCGGTCTCCATCATCCGGTAGGGCGCCGTCAGCCGACGCAGCGACCAGATCGAGGAAGCCACCACCAGCCCGGCGATCAAGGCATAGAGCGGCAGGCTATCGAAGCTCAGTATCGGCCCGGCCGGCGTGTTCGGCTCGGTGAAGTTCAGCCATTGGCCGTCGGCAAAGCGAAGCGAAGCCGTCAGCTTGTCGCTCTGGGCGAAATCGGCCGCCAGCACCAGCAGGTCGCGCTCGACCTGGCCGATATCGGGACCGGCGACCGTCCCACCGGGAGCGTCGGCTTCGTGCGTTGCCGGGTCGCGGCGGACCCGTGCATCGGTGATGCCGAACTTCGACAGCCGGCCGACCAATATGTCTTCCAGTTCGGCCAGCTCGTCGTCGCCCGCTATCGACGAGGTGACGGCGGGCGTGTCGGAGACGGTGAGCGCATAGGTGGCGTTGAACAGCCCGGAGGCCGTCGCCTTGCGCTGTTCTGGGGTGGCATCATGCATCAGCTGCACCAGGGAGAAGGCGCGGTCGTTCAGCCGATAGAGATCGACGACGTCATTGGCGGCGGCACGGTCGCGCGAAACGATGTAAAGGGTCGCGATCTGGCTGATCAGCAGGCCGGCGATGACGATGAGCAGCACCCAGACCGGCAGCGTTTGCGGCAGGATGCGTCTCATTCGGAGGTCGTCTCAGGCAGGAACTGGTAGCCGCCGCTGCGCACGGTCAGGATCAGTTTCGGCGTTTTCGGGTCGTCCTCCATCTTGCGCCGCAGCCGGCTGACCAGAATGTCGACGCTGCGGTCGAAGCTGTAGCCGCTGTCGCCGCCGGACAGCTCGATCAGCTGCTCGCGGCTCAGTACGCGCTGCGCGCTCTTGACGAAGGTCTGCAGGAGATTGAATTCGGCCATCGTCAGCTCGATCCTGACGTCGCCGGGCGCCATTAGCCGGCGGCGCGAACAGTCCATCGTCCAGCCGGCGAAATGGTAGATCTGCCGCGAGGCGGCGCGTCGCGGCTCGGCGGCGCCATTGCGTCTCAAGACGGCACGAATGCGTGCGAGCAGCTCGCGCGGATCGAAGGGTTTCGGCACGTAGTCGTCCGCGCCCATCTCCAGCCCAACCACGCGGTCGGTTGTCTCGGTAACCGCGGTCAGCATGATGATCGGCGTCGAATAATTGGCGCGCAAGTCGCGGCAGAGCTCCAGCCCGCTCTTGCCGGGCAGCATGACGTCCAGGACGATCAGGTCGACCTGGGCGCGGCGCAGGACGGTCTCCATCTCGGTGCCGTCGGCGGCGACCGATGTATGCAGCCCTCGCTTCTGGAAGAATTCCTGAAGCAGGTCACGAATGCCCTTGTCGTCGTCGACGATCAGTATGTGGGGGTCGGATTTCACAGGAAACCTGTCATTTGTGGATCGCCCAAGCGGTGCTTCGGCCGTCAGCCAGACGATAGAATTCAGGCCATAAGTTGGCCAGTGAAGATCGGCGGCCCGATCCGGGCTGCCCAGAAACAATCCAGAAACAAAATTCTACAATCCGGAAAAACTGCCGAAAAAAATCAAGGTCATAAGTGGTGCCGTGGCGGTCAGGTCATCGGCTGCGACACGCGTTACGGGATTACGGATAGACCAATGCAAAGGTTCTCGATCAGTCTGATGGGTGCGTTGCTTTCCATTTCGCTCGTCACGGCTGCGGTTGAACAAGCCGATGCAAAACTGGCCGATGCAAAGGTGGCCAATGCAAAGGCGGCCGATGCAAAGGTGGCGACCACCCGCAGCGAGCGTTGCATCGATCTGAACCGCCAGTTTGACGAAGCCCTCGAAACCCATGCCGCGGCAACGCAGGTCACCGCGGCGAAAGCACTTCAAAGAAAGGGAAACCGGTTCTGCGCCAACAAGAAACAGGCACAGGGAATCCGGATGCTCGCGAACGCCTTGAAGCTGCTTGGAGTGACACCGATCGATCCCGTTCAGTGACACTCAATCCGATCTGCACAAAAAGGAAGTGAAGCCATGAAAAAGTCTCTCCTCTCCGCCCTCGGTCTCGCCATCGCGCTGGCCGTCTCGATGCCGGTTCTCGGCGCCAGCAGCGCCAATGCCGCGACCACCACCCCGGCTGCGACGACAACGACGACCGCTGCGCCGGCCAAGGCCGTGAAGAAGGTCGCTGCCAAGAAGACCGTCAAGAAGCACAAGAAGCACGCGGTCAAGGCAGCTCCGAAGGCCTGATCAAGCGACATCTTTCTACCCTATGAGAAGACCGCTCCAGTTGCGATTTGCCTGGAGCGGTCGTCTTTTTTATAGCGTGCAGACAATAGGGGGCAGTCCCGGCCCACACCCCCGTTGAACGCCAGACGGCAGTTCCCACATAGGCACGGATTTTTGAGCTGCGTCCGCCGGGAAGCCGCTCGCGCGCGGTTGAATGGACGACCGCTTTTGCCCATGTCAAAATGACCGCAAAGCCGTCGTACTCAATTGCCGGTCCAATGCCTGAAATCGCGACAAAACCCCGTACCAGCACGAAGCCGAAAGTCGAACGGCCGAAGCTCTACAAGGTTATCCTGGTCAATGACGATTTCACGCCGCGCGAGTTCGTCGTGACTGTGCTGAAGGCCGAGTTCAAGCTCAGCGAAGACCAGGCGCATAGGATAATGATCACTGCGCACCGGCGCGGCGTCTGCGTCGTCGCCGTCTTCACCAGGGATGTCGCCGAGACCAAGGCAGCGCGGGCGACCGATGCCGGCAAGGCCAAGGGCTACCCGCTGATGTTCACGACGGAGCCGGAGGAGTAGGGCTCCTTTTCCCTTCTCCCCTTGCGGGAGAAGGTGGGCGAGCGAAGCTCGGTCGGATGAGGGGTGTTCCAGGGAACGCCGACGCCTCATTTCTTCCGGCACCCCTCATCCGTCTTGGCGCTTCGCGCCAATCCACCTTCTCCCACAAGGGGAGAAGGAAGGACGGTGCCGCTACCGCCCTTCGCGGTACCACATAGAGCCCATCGCCAGAAGAAGCAGGCCGAGTCCGAGGAAGCCACCGAACAGCGGCACGCGCGAGACGGCCTTGAGCACGCTGTCGTCGGTAGTGCGCAGGCCGATCCAGTCATTGCCGGAGGCCGCGCCCGACGAACGGACCGGGACGATTGATGGCAGCGTGACCGTGCTGGTGAGATTGCCAAGTGGCGAGGCCGGAGCCAGCCGGCGAACGCTGCCGCCGGTTGCCTCAGCCGGTGGTTTCAGCCGGTTCTCGGTGGAGACGACATCGGTGAATTCCGGGGCGTTGACCGGCCCGACATGGGCCAATGCCGTCAGGTCGCCATTGCCGACCTGGTAGAGACCGATTTCGCTGGTCTCGACGCTGCCGAGGAAGACACCTGGTTCGGATTTCTCGAGCCTGACGATCAGTGCCTTGCCGGATGGCGTGATGACTTGCGCCGGGCCGGGGTCGTCGCTCATCGTCTGGCGGCGGATTTCCAGCACCATGCCGCGGCCGTCGGCGGTCAGCCGCTCTTCCTCGAGTTCGGGCTCCTTCATCAGCCAGTGGGCGATGCGCCGGTAGAGCTGGACGTGGGGCCCACCGCCCTCGAAGCCGCGCGCCCACAGCCAGCCCTGGTCGGACAGAAGCATGCCGACGCGGCCTTCGCCCTTGCGATCGAGCAGCAGCAGCGGCCGGTTGTCGGCGCCCTTCATCACCACCTCGCCCTCGGGGTTCTCGACCCCGATGGTGCGGAACCAGCGGCTCCAGTGCGGCGGCTCGGTCGCGGAGCCGTCGAGCCCACGCGTTACCGGATGACGCTGGCCGGTATCGGTGAGGCGCGGATAGAAGGCCTTGTCGATGACCTCGCCGGTCGGCATTGCCGGCAGCGCCGACATCAGCGGCGTGCGGGCGATCGAGCTTTCGCCGGCATATTCGGGGCCTGCCGCGATCAGCAGCGCGCCGCCCTTTTCGACATATTCGGAGATATAGTCGTAATAGAGGATCGGCAGTACGTCGCGGTGCTGATAGCGGTCGAAGATGATCAGGTCGAAATCCTTGATCTTCTCGACGAACAGCTCGCGCGTCGGGAAGGCGATCAGCGACAATTCGTTGATCGGCGTGCCGTCCTGCTTTTCCGGCGGGCGCAGGATGGTGAAGTGCACGAGGTCCACCGAAGCGTCGGATTTCAGCAAATTGCGCCAGGTGCGCTCGCCCGCATGCGGTTCACCGGAAACGAGCAGTACCCGCAGATTTTCGCGAATACCGTCGATCAGCGCGATGGCGCGGTTGTTGGTGTCGGTGAGTTCGCCCGGCTCGTGGTTGATGGCGAGTTCGACAATGTTGCGCCCGGCGCTGGGAATAGTCACCTGCAGCGGCATCGCCTGGCCGATGTTGGCGTGCTCGACCGATACCTGCTCGCCATTGACCGATACGCGGACATCGACCGGGCCGGTGTCGTTGTTGGTGGCGATGACTCGATAGGTCATGTCGAGCGGCTTGCCGACGAGGCCGAAGCGCGGCGCATTCTCGAAGCGAATGCGACGGTCCTTTTCATGCTCGTTGCCGGTAATCAGCGCATGCAGCGGGGCATTGAAGTCGGGTGTGCCGGACGGTGCGTCATGCACCTCGCCATCGGTGATCATGATGGCGCCGCCGATGCGCGATGGCGGCACGTCGCGGAAAGCATTTTCGAGCGAGGAAAACAACCGCGTCTCGGTGCGCTCGTCGGCGGCTTCGGACTTGCCGGCTTCGACGACACGGACGTCGAACTGCTTGAAGCGGCCGAGACGTTGCTGAAGCCCGGCTAACGCCGCGTCGGTCTGCTTGGTGCGGTCGCCGATATCCTGGCTCTGGCTGCGGTCGACGACGACGGCGACGATGCTTTTCAGCGGCTCGCGCTCTTCGTCGAGGAACACCGGATTGAGCAGCGCCGCAGCCAGGGCAATCAGGGCTGCCAGGCGGAAAATCGCACCGCGCTGGCGAAACCAAAGGCCGGCCAGCGCCAGCAGCAGCAGCGGCACCAGGACCACTGCGAGCAGCGGCCAGGTGATGAGCGGTTCGAAGGAGAGCGACCAGTTCATGGTCTACTGTCCCAGCCGTTCGAGCAGCACCGGGACGTGCACCTGATCGGATTTGTAGTTGCCGGTCAGCATGTACATCATGATGTTGACGCCGGCGCGCAGCGCATAGATGCGCTGCATCGGATCCGAAGGCACCGTCGGCAATAGCGGGTCGCCATTCTCGTCGACCGCCCAGGCGCCGGCGAAATCATTGGCGGTGATCATGATTGGCGAAACGCCGTCGCCGGTGCGCACCGGGCGGTTCTCGGTGTTGCTGGCTTCGAGCGATGCCTCGACCCAAAGCGGGCTGCCGGCAAAACGGCCAGGAAACTCCGGAAGAATGTAGAAGGATTTGGTCAGCACGTGGTCCGACGGCACCGGTTCCAGCGGTGGCACGTTGAGGTTGCCGAGGATGTCGCGCAGCCGCTCCGTAGCCGGGCTGGTCGAATCCGCACCAATGCCATTGGCGAACTGGTCGCGGGTGTCGAACAAGACCGTTCCGCCCTGCTGCATATAGGCGTCGATGCGCGCGATGGCGGCCTCGCTCGGCATCGGGGCCGAGGGATCGATCGGCCAGTAGATCAGCGGGTAGAAGGACAGTTCGTCCTTCGAGATGTCGACGCCGGCGGGTGCTCCGGGTTCGAGCGCGGTTTTTTCGATAAGAAAGCGGGTCAGCCCTTCGAGCCCGGCGCGGCTGATCGAATCGACACCCGGCTCGCCGGTCAGCACGTAGGCGATCCGGGTCTTTGAAATGTCCCCGATCGCCTCCGTATCTCCCGGTTTGGCGTCGTCGGCACGCGCGACGTCCGCTTGGCCAATCAAGGCGCCGAGCGCCATCAGCAGGACGGCTGCCGTCGCCGCAGCGCCGGCACGGCGCGGCCGGCGCGACAACAGGCCGCCCATCCAGAATACGGCAAGCGTGTCGAGCACCATCAGCACCAGGGCGGCCGTGACAAGCGGACCTTTGAGGTTGCGCTGCTCGTCGAAGGCATACTGGATGGTGGTGACCGGCACCGTGATTTCAGGCCGGGCCAGCGGCGTGAATGCGCTGTCGCCACCGAGCAGATTGTGAGCGAACACTCCCGTTTCCGAGCCGTAGAGGCCGGGCGGGTTTTCCAGCGTCACCGGCAGCGGGCCGGCGCCGGGCACTAGGGGCCTGGCATCCGGCGTCGGCGGCACCAGCGTGCCGTCGGCGGCGATCATGCGATAGGGTGCCAGCGACGTGGCGGCTGCCTCGGCATTGGCGACTGCCGAGCCCTGGTTGCGCGACAATTGCACGATGCGCCGCAGCATCTCGACGAAGCTGCCGGAGATCGGGAGGTTGGACCACGTCGCCTCGGGGGTGACGTGGAACAGTACGAGGGTGCCCTTGTCCTTCTTCATCCCGGTCACCAGCGGCGTACCGTCGGCAAGCGTGGCCCAGGTGCGCTCGACAATGTCGGGCGTCGGCTCGGCCAGCACCTGCCTGGTAACGGTGACCTCGGTTGGCGGCGCGAGGTCGGCGAAGGGACCGGTTTTCGGGAATTCGGTGACCGGCTGCGGCGCCGTCCATGACAGCGCGCCGCCAAGCGATCGCTCGCCGGTGCGCAGCCGGACCGGCAGCAGATCGTCGTCATTGCCGGCAGCGGCCAGCCGCGAACCGGCAAAACGCACCAGTGTGCCGCCCTTGTCGACCCAGTCGACCAGCCTCTGCCGCGCCTGTTCCGGAATGGTGCCGACATCCGCCATGACGATCATCGCCGGTTTCTGGTCGAGCAGTTGCGGAATGGCGTCGGCGAGATCGACGCTCGACGGCTCGACGAGATCGGCGAAGGGCTGCAGGGCGCGGCGGATGTAGTAGAGCGGCGACAGCAGCGGTTGCGCCTGATCGGCCTCGGACTGCGACAGCAACCCGACGCGGCGGCGTTTTGAGCTCTCATCGAGCACGCGGACGGCACCGGCCTGGCGCTCGCCATCGAGCGCGATATAGGCGAAGTCGTTGCGCAGTTCGAACGGCACCGCCATCGTGCCGGTCGCGGTGGTTCCGCCCGGGGCAAAGGTAAGCATCGCGTCGGCAATGCGGCGGCCCTTGTCGTCGAACGCGCCGGCCGTCACCTGTGCAGGTGCCGGGTCGCCCGGTGCGCGGATGGCGGTCAAGGCGAAGCCGTCGACCTGGTTGTCGGCGCCGGTCAGGCCAGTCAGCGACAGCCGGTCGGAGACGGCCCAGACAATACGTGCCGCGTTCTTTGACAACAACGTGTTGAAGGCGGTTTCGTCGCCTTGCGCCGCCAAGCCATCGGCGAGCACTGCGACGCTGGCGCCCGGCAGCGACTCCAGGGCTGACGCGACGCGGGCGTAGACGGCGGGGCGGTCGGTCGGGATCGGCCGCGGCTTTGCCGCGCGCAGCCGGTCGAGCGCGGCAGCGGCATCGAAGGGACCGATCTCGGCATTCGGCTTCTCGGCGGTGAAAGCGATGAGCACCGGCACGCCATTCGAATTGGCATCGGCGATCAGCCGCTCGGCGGTAGCGACCCGCTTGCCCCAGTCGGCGGCACTTGCCCAGTCATTGTCGATCACCAGCGCCAGGGCGGCGCCCTCGGCGGGCAGCTTTTCGCGCGGGTTGAAGACAGGTTCGGCAAGTGCCGCCACGACAAGCGCGGCCATCAGCAGCCTGAGCAGCGTCAGCCACCAAGGGCTCTGCTGCGGCGTTTCTTCGCGCCTCAACACGCGGGCGAGAATCCTGAGCGGCGGAAACACCTCGGTTTGCGGCCTGGGCGGGGTCAGCCGCAGAAGCCACCAGATCACCGGCAGCGCCAGCAGGCCCCACAGCACCATCGGCGCCCCGAAGGAGAGCGGCAGCCAACTCATGCGCGGGCCCTCCCGGCAAAGCTGCCCTCGGCGGTCATCGCCATATGGATGCGCACCAGCGCCTCGGAGGCAAGGCGATCGGTATGGTTGACGGTAAAGCTCCAGCCAAGCCGTTTGCACCAGGCGGCCAGTTCCTGGCGGCGGGCGGCATAAAGCAGGCGATATTCCTCGCCCAGCATTTCGGCGCGGCCGGCGGTCAGCTTGTCGCCGGTCTCAGGATCGGTGAATTCGGTGCGCCCGGCATAGGGGAAGCTTTCCTCGGCCGGATCGGCGACCTCGATCAGATGTGCGCGCACGCCGTGGCGGGCGAGCACGTCCAGCCAGGCCATGGTGTCCTCGACCGGGTCGAGGAAATCGCTGACGAGGACGATGTCGCAGAAGCGGCGAATGCCGGACAGGTCGGGCTTTGCCGGCAGGTCGCCGGCGTGCATCAGTTGCGCCGCGATGCGCTCGGCGCCATTGCGGGCGGTGAACGGGTCGGTCAGGCCGGGCCAGGCAATGCGCTCGCCGCTGCGCGACAAAAGCTCGGCCATGGCCAGCGTCAGCACAAGGGCGCGCGATTCCTTGGAAACGCCGGCTCCGGTCGATTTGTAGAGCATGGAAGGCGAGGGGTCGGCCCACAGCCACACCGTGTGGGCGGCCTCCCATTCACGGTCGCGGACATAGGTGTGGTCGTCGCGGGCGGAACGGCGCCAGTCAATGCGCGAGGAATCGCCTTCGACATAGGGCCGGAACTGCCAGAAATTCTCGCCGATGCCGCGCTTGCGGCGGCCGTGCCAGCCGGCAATTACCGTGTTGACGATGCGGCGCGCCTCGACCAGCAGGTCCGGCACCAACGAAGCCCGCAACCGGCCTCTGGCGAGCGCATCGCGCGTCGCTGCCGGTGCCTGCGCTTCACCGATGCGCGCCATCAAATCCCTTTCGCGAGCTTCGCCACGACGTCGCGAACCGTGGTGCCCTCGGCGCGGGCGGCGAAGGTCAGCGCCATGCGGTGCTGCAGCACCGGCTCGGCCAGTGCGCGGACGTCGTCGACCGACGGCGCCAGCCGGCCGTCATAGAGGGCGCGGGCGCGGGTGCACAGCGTCAGCGCCTGACTGGCGCGCGGGCCTGGGCCCCAGGCGACGTGCTTGTCGGTATCGGCGTTGCCCTGGCCGGGACGCGCAGAGCGCACCAGCTTGAGGATCGCCTCGACGACGCTTTCCGGCACCGGCATGCGGCGGATGAGCGTCTGGATGTCCTTCAGCCGCGCCGGCTGCAGCACGTTTTCAGCCTTGGCATCCTCGATACCGGTGGTTTCCAGCAGGATGCGGCGCTCCGCCTCGATCTCGGGGTAGAGGATGTCGACCTGCATCAGGAAGCGGTCGAGCTGTGCCTCGGGCAGCGGATAGGTGCCTTCCTGCTCCAGCGGGTTCTGCGTCGCCAGAACATGGAACGGTGACGGCAAGTCGTGGCGCACGCCGGCAATGGTGACGTGGTATTCCTGCATCGACTGCAGCAGCGCCGACTGGGTACGCGGCGAGGCGCGGTTGATCTCGTCGGCCATCAGCAGTTGCGCGAAGATCGGCCCGGAAATGAAGCGGAACGAACGCTTGCCGAATTCATCCTGCTCCATCACCTCTGAGCCGAGAATGTCGGACGGCATCAGGTCGGGCGTGAACTGGATACGGCGCGAATCGAGGCCGAGCACGATGCCCAGCGTTTCGACCAGCTTGGTCTTGGCTAGGCCGGGCACGCCGACCAGCAGTGCATGGCCGCCGGCCAGCAATGCGACGAGCGTGCGCTCGACGACGCTTTCCTGGCCGAAGATGACCCGGCCGACGCCGTTGCGAACCCTCGAAATGTCGGCCAGCGCTTTCTCGGCCTGCGCCACCATGTCCTTTTCGCTGATCGGGCTTTCCTTGATCATCACGCTCATGCAGCATCGATCCTTCTGGTTGGAAATACCGCTTGGCACAGTGGGTGCCGCAGAATGCCGCGATTCGGCCTCGCAGGGCGCCTGTCTTTGAATTTAAATCACAGACTTAGGCTGACAAGCGGAACAACAGTGACTATTTCGTGACCATGACGGAAGCCGCAGACAATCGTGAAGAGAGCCTGACGGCCGCGACCGAGGCGCGCGGGCTGCAAGCGCTGGTCTCGCGCGCGACGCGCGCCGGCAAGGGGCCGGCGCCGGTGGAACGCTGGAATCCGGCGTTTTGCGGCGATCTCGACATGGAAATCAAGCAGGACGGCACCTGGTTCTATCTGGGAACGCCGATCGGCCGGATGCCGCTGGTGCAGCTTTTTTCCTCGGTGCTGCGTAAGGACGAGGACGGCAGGACCTACCTGGTGACGCCGGTGGAAAAGGTTGGCATCCGCGTCGCCGACGCGCCCTTCATTGCCGTCGAGATGGACGTGTCTGGCGCGGGCGACGGACAAATCATCACCTTTCGCACCAATGTCGGCGACGTGGTCGAGGCTGGGGCGGGACACCCGCTGCGCTTCGTCGATGAGGACGAGACAGGTGGCCTGAAGCCCTATGTGCTGGTGCGCGGGCGGCTGGAGGCGCTGGTGGCACGGCCGGTGATGTACGAGCTGGTCGAGCACGGCGAAGAGATCGACATCGGTGGCAAGACGATGTTTGCCGTCCGTTCCAAAGGCGAGGTCTATCCAATCATGCCGGCTGAGAAACTGAAACGGCTGAGCGCATGATGGACCGCCTATGATGGATCAGGTGACGCCGTTGGCGTTTTCCGCTGCCGAGTTTCGCCAGCGCGTCGCGGCGCAGCCGCTGGCGCATGCCGGCGACGATTTTGGCGACCACCGCTTCAATCCGGGCCATCCCAGACTGAAGCTGGCCAACGCGCTGCGCGACGCCGCCGTTCTGATCCCGGTGGTCGATCATGGCCATGAAGCCACGGTCCTTTTGACCAGGCGGGCGGAAAAGCTGCGCAACCATTCGGGGCAGGTTGCTTTCCCCGGTGGCACCGTCGATCCAACCGATGCGAGCCCGGAAGCGGCGGCGTTGCGCGAGACATTCGAGGAGATCGGTCTCGATAGGGATTACATCGAGATCATCGGCCGTCTGCCGGACTACGTTTCCGGCAGCGGCTATCGCATCGCCCCGGTGCTCGGGATTGTGCGGCCCGGTTTCAGCCTGACGCTGAATTCCGACGAAGTCGATGCTGTCTTCGAGGTGCCGCTGGGTTTTCTGATGGACCCCGCCAACCACACCAGAGACAGTCGCATGTGGAACGACCTCGAATGGTTCTTTTACGAGATGCCCTATGGCGGCCAGCGCATCTGGGGCGTCACTGCGGGCATCATCCGAACGCTCTATGAAAGGCTCTATTCGTGAGCAATCCTGTGTCGATTGCCGGCAAGGCCGGCTGGCTCGGCGAAAGCCACTTGCAGCGCCTGCTCGCCGCGCTCACCCACGGCGGCGAGGAGGCGCGTGTCGCCGGCGGTGCGGTGCGCAACGCGCTCATCGGCCAGCCGGTCGCCGACATCGACATCGCCACCACGACGGTGCCCGAGGAAACCATCCGGCGTGCCGAGGCGGCGGGCTTCAAGACGGTGCCGACCGGCATCGAGCATGGCACCGTCACCGCGGTCGCCCAGGGCAAGGCCTATGAGGTCACCACGCTGCGTGCCGATATCGAAACGGACGGCCGGCGCGCCAAAGTGTCGTTCGGCCGCGACTGGAAAGCCGACGCTGAGCGGCGCGATTTCACCATCAATGCACTCTATGCCGAAGCCGATGGAACGGTCGTCGATCTGGTCGGCGGTATCGCCGATATCGAGGCGCGGCGGCTGCGCTTCATCGGCGATCCGGAAGCGCGTATCCGCGAGGATTATCTGCGCATCCTGCGTTTCTTCCGTTTCTTCGCCTGGTATGGCGACGGCAGGCCGGATGCCGAAGGGTTAAAGGCTTGCGCCCGGCTGAAGCAGGGGCTCGACCAGCTCTCGGTCGAGCGCGTCTGGTGGGAATTGAAGAAATTGCTGTCGGCGCCGGATCCGTCGCGGGCGCTGCTGTGGATGCGCCAAGCCGGCGTTCTGACCGCCGTTTTGCCGGAAAGCGAGAAATGGGGCATCGATGCCATTCACGGGCTGATCAAGGCCGAGAAGGACCTGGCCTGGGCGCCGGACCCGCTGCTCAGGCTGGAAGCCGTCGTGCCGCCGGATGCCGCGCGCATGAAAACGCTTGCCGAGAGATTGAGGCTTTCCGTGAGCGAGGCAAGCCGCCTGCGGAATTGGGCGATCACGGCTGCCGTCGATCCGAAAACGACCGAAGGAGAGTTGGCGAAAAGGCTTTATTTTGGCGACCGCCAAGGCTTTGTCGATCGGTTGCGGCTGTTGCTTGCTTCCGCTCGAGCCCGCGCGGTCGAAGACAATGACGCACTACTCGAAGCCGGTGGCTTCTCGCGCCTGCTTGCCTTCGCCGAAAAATGGCAAAACCCTGTTTTTCCGCTCAAGGGCGCCGATCTGACGACACTTGGCGCGTCACCGGGGCCAAAGCTTGGTGCAACGTTGAAGAACCTTGAAAAGGAATGGGTCGAGTCCGGTTTTGCGCTCGATCGCGGCGCGCTGCTCAAGCGCGCCGCAGAGGCACTCGAATCCTGACCGTCACGCTGCGTCGCGGACCTTTTCGATGCGCGAGCGGATCGCCTCGATCATCGTCTCGCGAATCACCGTCTCGCCATGCGTCTCGCGCAGATGCTCGACGGCACGGCGCATGACCTCAGCCTCCTCCTCCGCGCGTGTGTGCCACTCGCAGCCGGGTACGAGCGACCCGCAATGGAATTCCTTCATCGGCTTCTCCTCATCTCCTCCTTGGAGCACCGCGCACTGACACGGAAGCTCCACACCTTTGATTGCGCGATCCGGAAACCGCGTCCGGTATCCGGGCTACACGCTGGCCAGGTTAGCATAACACGATCGAATGGTTTTGGTTGCCTTAGAGTGCCGTGCGTCCAAGCCGACACGCGGTGATCGGATTGCGAAAAGGCGGAGCATCGCTGCTCCGCCCTCTTACGCTACCTAGGAGTAAGACCTCGTCTTGCTCCAGCGGGCAGGACATCACTTCACGATCTTGACTGCCTCGGCAATTTTATCCTTGCCGCTCATATCCCACGTGACGCGGACCTTTTCGCCGACCTTCAGGCCAGGATCCTTGAAGGTCTGGGGCAACGTAAAGGTGGCTCCGTTATCCAGAACCAGGCTCATCGCCGTTCCATCAAAGCTTTTGATCGTGCCGGTGGTGTGCTTGACCGCAGCGAATGCGGCAGTACCAGAGGCGAGAACGGCAGCGGCGGCTGCGGTCATAATAAGCTTGCGCATGGCATGCTCTCCTGGAAAATGCGGGCACTGCTTGGGAAAGGTGCCCCATTCAATCATGGGCCGTCCGGTCACGTCGGGTCGCGGCTCTCGGGAGTAAAGAACCGCCGGCGTTTCCCGGCCCGACGCGACAAATAGCCCAATCTTTACAATGGTATATTAGACGAAAAAGATATTTTTTGGCGCGCCTTGCGCCACATTCGCTGTCAAATTCCGGGGATTTGGACCCGATTGCGGCTCACGTCGTGCTCACCGAGATTTTACGGCCATTTCGCTTCTGGCGGCAGGCTGGACAGGATCGAGGCGACATTGCCGCCGGTCTTCAGCCCAAAGACGGTGCCGCGATCGTGAAGCAAGTTGAATTCGACATAACGGCCGCGGCGGATGAGCTGCTCGTCACGGTCGCCATCGGTCCAGTTGTCATTGAAGTTGGCGCGCACCAGATGCCCGTAGACGACGAGAAAAGATCGCCCGACGTCCTGGACGAAGTTGAAATCGGCGTCCCAGCCGCCTTTGTCCTCATCCGAATGCAGCCAGTCGAAGAAGATACCGCCGGTACCGCGCGGCTCGTTGCGGTGCGGCAGATAGAAGTACTCGTCGCACCAGGCTTTGAATTTCACGTGGTCGGCGATCGCCGCGTTCTTCTCGCAGGCAAATTGCATAGCCCTGTGGAAGGCGACCGTGTCGGGGTCGTCCTGGCTGCGGCGGCGGTCGAGCACCGGTGTCAGGTCGGCGCCGCCGCCGAACCACTGGCGTGAGGTGACGACCATGCGCGTGTTCATATGCACGGCCGGCACGTTGGGGTTCCACGGATGGGCGATCAGCGAAATGCCGCTCGCCCAGAAGGACGGGTCCTCTTCGGCGCCCGGCATCTGCTTCCTGAATTCGGGGGAGAACTCGCCATGAACGGTCGAGGTGTGGACGCCGACCTTCTCGAAGACGCGGCCATGCATCATCGACATGATGCCGCCGCCGCCCTTGCCGGCATCGCGTTGCCACGGCGTCTTTTCGAAGCGACCGGGCGACCAGCTGGCCTGCGGCCCCCGCAGGTCCTGCTCGATCTGCTCGAAGCTGGCGCAGATACGCTCGCGCAACGTCTCGAACCACAGCCGTGCCTTCGTCTTCTTCTGTTCGATGTCGGCTGGCAGCCCCGCCGGTATCTCGGGTCGTTGCAAATCCTGTCTCCGGTTGCGGGGCGTACCCCGACAAATGACTCGTCTTTTCCGGCCGCGATCCCTAATCTCTTAGGTGCAAGGGTCAAGTGTAAATGGAGTTCTTTCGTGCGCACCCCGGCAAGACCGCCGCTGGATGGCCTGAAGAAGAGGCTCGACCGTTCACGCGCCGAGAACGCGCGCATGCCGCGCGACGGCTTCCTGCGCGAGACCTTCGTGCTGCCGCGCTCCGACGCTCGTCTCAAGGCGAAGGAATGGTTCGAGCGCTTTCCCAAGCAGGCCTATTGGACCGAGATCGAGAGCTGGTTCGAGCGGCCGGGCGACGTCATCGAATTCACGATCAGGCGGCTGCCGGCGGCGGATTAACGCTCGATCAGCAAGCGTCTCGCGCCCGGCCCTCGGATGCTCAGCCGGTCGCCCTTATTCCGCAGCGGACATTTGTCGATCGACATGCAGCCGCAGCCGATACAGTCGGTCAACCCGTCGCGCAGCTTCTTGAGCTGACTAATCTTCTGGTCGAGCTCGTCGCGCCAAGCCGTCGAAAGCAGGTTCCAATCCTCGCGGGTCGGCGTTCGTCCTTCGGGCAGCGATCGAAGGGCTGTGCCGATCTCGGCCAGCGAAATGCCGACCTCCTGCGCTACCTTGATGATCGCCACACGTCGCAGCACGTCGCGGCCGTAACGCCGTTGGTTGCCTGATGTGCGGTGGCTGCGGATCAGCCCGCGCGCTTCATAGAAATGCAGCGCCGACACCGCCACGCCACTGCGCGTCGCCACCTGGCCGACCGTCAATTCCGTTGCCGCAGCCATCTCCGATTTTCCGCTTGACCTCAAGTTAAGTTGAGCTTGTAGCGAAGAAGCCTCGAAGATGCAAACGGCAGGAGATGGCGATGGGCGTCTGGATGAGAATGACCGGAGAGGACGCAGTGTTGCGTGAGGACGATGCCTTGGTCGCTGCGGCCGGCGATCGCGTACACGTCCTAGCGAAGCTGCCGGATCGCCTCGCCCGCCACCATCGCAACGGAAAGCGCGACGTTGATGCTGCGCGCTCCGGGCTGCATCGGGATGGTCAGGCGCGCATCCGCCGCCTCGTGGACGGCATCCGGCACGCCTGCGGATTCGCGGCCGAACAGGAGAATGTCGTCGCCGGCAAAGGCGAAATCCGTGTAGGCGGCAGCTGCTTTGGTCGACAGCAGCACCAGCCGCCGCTTGGCAAGCTTGCGCCAGTCCTCGAAGGCGTGCCAGTCGACATGCCGGGTGAGCGCCGCCATTTCGAGGTAGTCCATGCCGGCCCGTTTCAGCGCCCGGTCACCGAGCGGGAAGCCTGCCGGTTCGATGATGTCGACGCCGAGACCGAGGCAAGCGGCGAAGCGCAGGATTGTCCCGGTGTTGCCGGCGATATCAGGCTGGTAGAGCGCGATGCGGAGACGGTCGTTCATTTCCGCGTCTTTCTAATAAGTGGCAGATCAGCCACAGAGCTCTCGCGGTTTTGGAAATTCCTGGACTGGCGGGTGGTCATTTTCTGCGAAGTCGGTTATACGGCCAGCATTGTCAACCCGAACCGATGGAGGGGTAATTCATGATGGCCATGCACATCCACCACCTCTCTCGTGGGCTTACCAGCCCGACGGCGGTTTCGGTACGACGATTCTCCTGACCTTCTAGACTTCATCGCACCGATTCCCGCCGAAACCTTTTTCGGCCCTTGAAGGAATCCTGCGATGTTTTTCAAGCTGTGGAGGGGCTGAACGCCCCACCTGAACGCGCTTCGACCGACGCCACCTTTGCCGCGCCGCGCATGCCCGCCGCCTGGGTTGGTTCACCCTTCTACCTGCATCTTCAACTGGAGGACGGACCGATGTTCGATCCCTGTAAAATACCCGGCTCAAGAAGCCTGCACGAGCGCAAGACCGCGACCTGGGCGCTTTTGATCGGCGAGACCCACTCGTCGGCGGTTCACGCCGAGACCCGCCGGCGTCCGCATCGCGGCATGCTGCCGGACGTCGATTTCTCGCGCGCCGTTCCGGACCATAGCCGGCCGTCGCTGGTGCGCCGGATCATCAGGCTGATCCGACCTGGTGCAAAAACCGGCGCGAAAATCCGGATCGTCAAAACGTCATCAGCATCGTCAACCGAGACTGTCGGCGAAAGGCCCGCGACAACCTATATAGCGCGAAGCAGGGCCGGCGAGGCGGACGATACCGTATCGCCGGTCCTTGACGCCCTGCGGTCTGGGCACCTCGTCCGTTCGCGTGCCGCGTGAGCGGGAAATTGTGAGCATCACTATGTTTAGCTGGTTTGAAAAAAGGCTCGATCCGTTCCCTGCCAAGGAGCCGGTCGAGCCGCCGCGGACACTGATCGCCTTCTGCGTGCATTACACGCGCGGCGCATGGCCCTACATCGCTCTCGATGCGGTACTGGTGACGGCCATCGCCCTTGCCGAGGTGTGGATGTTCGGCTTCATGGGCCGGATCGTCGACTGGCTGTCCGGACAGAATCGCGAGACGTTCCTGCAGACCGAAGGCTTGAAGCTGGCCGGCATGGCCTTCATCGTGGTTTTCGCGCTGCCGGCAACGGTCTGGTTCCATTCGCTGCTCAACCAGCAGACGCTGATGGGTAATTATCCGATGCGTATCCGCTGGCAGGTGCATCGGTACCTGCTCAAGCAGTCGATGAGCTTCTATCAGGACGAGTTTGCCGGGCGCATCGCGACCAAGCTGATGCAGACAGCGCTCGCCGTGCGCGAGTGCGTGATCAAGCTCATCGATGTGCTCAATTATATCGTCGTCTATTTTCTCGGCATGCTGTTCATTGTCGGCTCGGCAGACTGGCGGCTGGCTGCGCCGCTTGCCGTCTGGCTTGCCGGCTATGTCCTGCTGTTGCGCTATTTCATCCCGCGACTGGGCAAGGTCGGCGAGGAGCAGGCCAATGCGCGCTCGACCATGACTGGCCGTGTCGTCGACAGCTACTCCAATATTCAGACGGTCAAGCTGTTCTCGCATGCGCGGCGCGAAGCATCCTTCGCCAAGGACGGTATGGCCGGCTTTCTCGACACCGTTTACCGATCGATGCGGTTGGTGACGCAACTCTACGGCCTGCTCTATGTCCTGAATTCGCTGCTGTTGTTTTCGGTCGCCTCGATCTCGCTGTGGCTGTGGCTCGGCCAAGCCGTGACGATCGGCGCTGTCGCCCTGGTCATCGGCCTCGTGCTGCGGCTCTGGGGCATGTCGCAATGGATCATGTGGGAGATGTCCACGCTGTTCGAAAATATCGGCACGGTGCAGGACGGCATCGCCTCGATCTCGCTACCGCGCCTCGTCGAAGACCGGCCTGGTGCCAAGGATATTGCCGTGACCAAGGGCGAGATCCGTTTTGAGGACATCCGCTTCCACTACGGCAAGCAGAAGGGTGTGATCGAAAGCTTGTCGCTGACGGTGAAGCCGGGCGAGAAGGTCGGCATTGTCGGTCGATCGGGTGCCGGCAAGTCGACGCTGGTCAATCTTCTATTGCGCTTCTACGACCTCGAAAGCGGCAAGGTCCTGATCGACGGCCAGGACATTGCGGCAGTGACGCAGGACTCGCTGCGGGCCCAGATCGGCATGGTCACGCAGGACACCTCGCTGCTGCATCGCTCGGTACGCGAGAACATCCTCTATGGCAGGCCGGACGCCAGCAACGAGATGCTGATCGAGGCGGCGCGGCGCGCCGAGGCGCTGGATTTCATTGCCGGCTTGTCGGATTCGAACGGCCGCAAGGGTTTCGACGCGCATGTCGGCGATCGCGGCGTCAAATTGTCCGGCGGCCAGCGGCAACGCATAGCCATAGCCCGTGTCATGCTGAAGGACGCGCCGATCCTCATTCTCGACGAGGCGACCTCCGCCCTCGATTCCGAGGCCGAGGCGGCCATCCAGGAGAATCTCTACAAACTGATGCAAGGCAAGACCGTCATCGCCATTGCGCACCGGCTGTCGACGATCGCGGCCATGGACCGGCTCGTGGTCATGGACAAGGGCCGAGTCATCGAGGAAGGTTCGCATGAGGAACTCGTTGCCAAAGGCGGGCTCTACGCCCAGCTCTGGCAACGTCAGTCGGGCGGATTCCTGCTCGACGACGCGCCTTCTGCCAACGATGCGGCCGCCAACGATGCAATCGCCAAGGGTGAAGCCGCCGAATGATGACTGCCATCTACCGCTGGTTCGAGAACTGGGTCTATCCATTCCGGGAGCCCGCGGACCTTCGGCCACCTGCCGGCGTCAGGGGTTTCCTCTGGCATTATGTCGGGCAGGCGAAGATCGCCTTCTTCGCCATGCTGGTGATCGGCGGCATCGCACCGCTGGTCGAAGCCGGACTGTTCTATTTCGTCGGGCGGCTGGTCGACATTCTCGACCAGCTTCCCGGCGAACGCAGCTGGCACGCGCTGTGGACTGCCGCCGGCCCGGAACTTGTCTTCATGATCGCGGTGGTGCTGGTCATCCGCACCATTGTCGTCGGTCTGTCGGCGCTGGTCGACGAGCAGACGATCACGCCGGGTTTCTATAATCTGGTGCGCTGGCAGGCGCATCGCCATGTCTCGCGCCAATCCTACGCCTTCTTCCAGAACGACTTTGCCGGGCGTATCGCGACCAAGGTCTGGCAGGCGGGACAGGCGACCGGCGATCTGATGGAAAGCTTCATCGAGGTCGTCTGGTTCATGGTCGTCTATACGGTGACGACGCTGGCGCTGGTCGCCGGGCTCGATCTCCGGCTGGCGGTGCTGGTGGTGATCTGGATTACCGCCTTCGGCTTGCTGGCCAGGCGCTATTTGCCGGCAATCCGCAAACATGCCGAAGCGACCGCCGAAGCCGGCTCGATGATCACCGGCCGCCTTGTCGATTCCTATTCGAACGTACAGACGCTGAAACTGTTCTCGGCCGATGGCGACGACCACTACATCAGGAACGGCTTCGACATCTATCTCGACGCGCTGCGCCCGTTCACCCGCCGGCTGACAGGCGTGCGCATGGCGCTGACGATGCTGTCGGGCATCATGATCACGGCGATCGCCTGCTTCGCCGTTTATCTCTGGGTCGAGGGTTCGATCACAGTCGGCGCCGTGGCCTTCACGCTGTCTTTGGTGCTGCGGCTGAACATGCTGCTCGGCCGGCTGATGATGCAGCTCAACGGCATCTTGCGTAACCTCGGCGTGCTGGAAAACTCCAAGGCGCTGATCTCGCAGCCGCTCGGCCTGACCGATGCGCCGGACGCGAAAGAGCTTGTCGTCGGCGGCGGGCGCATCGACGTCAGCAATGTCGAGTTCCACTACGGCAAGGGGTCCGGCGTGCTCAACGGCATCGACCTCGTCGTGCGGCCGGGCGAAAAGGTCGGCCTGGTCGGCCCGTCCGGCGCCGGCAAGACGACCTTGGTCAATCTGATCCTGCGCCTCTACGACCTCGAGAGCGGCAAGATCACCATTGACGGGCAGGACGTCTCCAGGGTCACGCAGAATTCGCTGCGCGCCAATATCGGCGTCGTCAGCCAGGATACGGGACTTTTCCACCGCTCGCTGCGCGACAATATCAAGCTCGGCATGCCGGAAGCGACCGACGCCGAGGTGGTCGCGGCAGCGAAGAAGGCCGAGGCGCACGAGTTCATCCTCGGTCTGCGCGACAATCGTGATCGTATCGGCTACGAGGCCTATGTCGGCGAGCGCGGCGTCAAGCTCTCCGGCGGCCAGCGCCAGCGCGTGGCGATCGCCCGCGTCTTCCTCAAGGATGCACCGATCCTGGTGCTCGATGAGGCCACCTCGGCGCTCGATTCCGACGTCGAGGCGGCGATCCAGGAAAATCTGGCAAGGCTGATGGAAGGCAAGACGGTCATCGCCATCGCGCATCGGCTGTCGACCATTGCGGCACTCGACCGGCTTGTGGTGCTCGACGAGGGCCGCATCGTCGAGCAAGGCACGCATGACGAGCTGGTCGGGCTCGACGGGCTCTATGCCAGGCTGTGGAAGCGGCAGTCCGGCGGCTTCCTGTTCAACGAGGAGAGCGCGCTGGCCGAGACCCGGCCGGCGGAGTAGTTTCTAAAAACCGGAGTAGACCATGGCGGTGAGAATGCCATCGAATTTCGGACGGTCCGGCGCGCAGGAGAGCGCGTTGGACCTGCTTGGCCATGAAATCCTCGGCGAGAAGGCGGCCGCGCTCGGCCGCGCCGGCCGGCGCGTCGAGGAAACATTGACCAGGCTGCGCGAGAATTGCGACAGTGTCGACCGTGCCCGGCTGCTCAGGGATGCAGCCGAAGCGGTGCACGGGTATTTCATCCAGCGCGAACTCTGCGGCCTGCGCAAGCACGACGCGGTGATCCGGGAATACAACATTCCCAAGGCCGTGCTGGCCAGGCTCGGCGCCAGCGGATGACCCGAACCGGAACTGGTTCGGGAAGCGTTATTCCAGCCACTCGGTGATGAAGCTGCCGTTCTCGTGTATGTCGGTGGTTTCCAGCGGGCCTGGCCCGAGATTGGTGAATTTGTGCGGCGTGTTCGGCGGCACGACCAGGATCTGGCCGGCTGTGGCCTCGATCTGCCGGTCGCCGACGGTGAACAGACCGGTCCCGGTTCGGATGATGAAAATCTCGCAATAGGGATGGCTGTGCAGCCTCGGGCCGCCGCCGGTCTCCGGCAGGTAGTTAAAGATCAGGCAACTGCTGGAACCGTAAGGCCCGCATTGCAACTCGCCTTGCCAGTGGTCGGGCAACTGGTCGGGCGCTTTGGCCCATTTGTCGCGGTCGATGACATGCGCCATGGGGCGAGGATAAACCGGGCGAGCGTCCGCTGTCGAGGTGAACGCAGCCATTTGGTTTTGCTGCTGTTTTCCAATCGTTCAGCTGGGCAAATTATGCCCCCGCGACAATCTGCCCTTGTGCCTTCGCCCGTCTGGACAAAAACAGGCTTCACGCATAAACCCAAGTCCCAAATGCCGGAGGAATTCGCTAGCCTGTTCGCCATGCGCTGTCGGGCCGGCGCGATTGAGCAGGGAACAAGCTCGGCCGCCGGTACGGAAGAGGCGAAAGGATCAGGCACCGTGAGCGCAACCGACACCCAGGATCCCAACCGTCGTGATTTTCTCTACGTCGCCACCGGCATGGCCGCGGTGGTCGGCGCGGGCGCCGTTGCTTGGCCGTTCATCGACCAGATGCGTCCGGATGCCTCGACGCTGGCGCTTGCCTCGGTCGAGGTCGACGTCTCGTCGTTGACGCCAGGAATGTCGCTCGTCGTGAAGTGGCGCGGCAAGCCGGTAGTCGTGCGCAACCGCACCGAAAAAGAGATGAAGGACGCCGAGGCGGTCAATCTCGCCGAGCTCAAGGACCCAATCGCCCGCAATGCCAACCTGCCGGCCGACGCGCCGGCGACCGACGCCAATCGAACCACGCCGGGCAAGGAAGCCTGGATGGTGATGGTCCAGGTCTGCACCCATCTCGGCTGCATCCCGCTCGGCCAGGAAGGCGATTTCGGCGGCTGGTTCTGCCCATGCCACGGTTCCGTATACGATACCGCCGGCCGCATCCGGAAGGGGCCGGCACCCGAGAACATGGCAGTACCGGTGTTCCAATTCGTTTCCGACACCAAGATCCGTATCGGCTGAGGCAGGGGATATTTCCATGAGCGAGGGACACTCGACCTATACGCCCAAGTCCGGCATCGGACGCTGGTTCGATTCGCGCATGCCGCTGCCGCGGCTGGTCTATGACAGCTTCATCGCCTATCCGGTGCCGCGCAACCTGAACTATGCCTGGACCTTCGGCGGCATCCTTGCGCTTATGCTGGCGGCGCAGATCCTGACCGGTATCGTGCTGGCCATGCACTATGCGGCCGACAGCACTCTCGCCTTCGATTCGGTCGAGAAGATCATGCGCGACGTGAATTCGGGCTGGCTGCTGCGCTATCTCCATTCCAACGGCGCGTCGTTCTTCTTCGTCGCCGTCTACATCCATATCTTCCGTGGCCTCTACTACGGCTCCTACAAGGCGCCGCGTGAGCTGCTGTGGATCCTCGGCTGCATCATCTACCTGCTGATGATGGCGACCGGGTTCATGGGCTATGTGCTGCCCTGGGGCCAGATGAGCTTCTGGGGCGCCACCGTCATCACCGGCTTCTTCACCGCCATTCCGCTGGTCGGCGACTGGATCCAGCAGCTTTTGCTCGGCGGCTTCGCGGTCGACAATCCGACGCTGAACCGCTTCTTTGCGCTGCACTACCTTTTGCCGTTCATGATTGCCGGCGTCGTCGTGCTGCACATCTGGGCGCTTCACGTCGTCGGCCAGAACAATCCGACCGGCATCGAGGTCAAATCGAAGACCGACACGCTCGCCTTCACGCCTTACGCAACCATAAAGGACGGGTTCGGCATGATCGTGTTCCTGTTCGTCTTCGCCTATTTTGTGTTCTACCTGCCGAATTATCTCGGCCATCCCGACAATTACACCGTGGCCAACCCGCTGAAGACGCCGGCCCACATCGTGCCGGAATGGTACTTCCTGCCGTTCTACGCGATCCTGCGCGCCATCACCTTCAATATCGGGCCCATCAACTCCAAGCTCGGGGGCGTGCTCTGCATGTTCGGCGCGATTGTCATGCTGTTCCTGGTGCCGTGGCTCGACACCTCGAAGGTGCGCTCGGCAGTCTACCGGCCCTGGTACAAGCTGTTCTTCTGGCTGTTCGTGGCCGACGCCATCCTGCTCGGCTGGCTGGGCTCGCAGCCGGCCGAGGGCAGCTATGTATTCATGGCGCAGATGGCGACGCTGTTCTATTTCGCCTTCTTCCTGGTAGCGCTGCCGGTGCTCGGGCTGATCGAAAAGCCGCGACGGCTGCCGAATTCGATCACCGAGGCGGTGCTCGAGAAGAACAAGGGCGGCGGCGGACATCCTGCCGGTGCCACGACCGCGCCGGAAACCAAGGGCTGAGCATGATCCCGAAAAGTGGAAACCGGTACTCGGACAAGGTCATGCTCGAGACGATGACAGCGCGTCAGAGAATCTCAAGGGGAATTGGCATGAAAAAGATTCTCTCCTCGCTGGCGCTGCTTGGCCTTGTGGCCGCGGGCATGGGTGCCGCAAGCACTGGAGCCAGCGCCCAGGAAGAGGCGCACAATGAGGCGGCGCCGACGCATTTCCCGATACACGAACCGAAGGAAATGGACTGGAGCTTCGCCGGGCCATTCGGCACGTACGACAAGGCCCAGCTGCAGCGCGGGCTGAAGGTCTACAAGGAAGTCTGCTCGGCCTGCCATTCGATGAATTTGGTGGCGTTCCGTACGCTGGAAGGCCTTGGCTATTCGGATGCGCAGATCAAGACGCTGGCGGCCGAATATACGATCCATGACGGCCCGAACGATGCCGGCGACATGTTCGACCGTCCCGGCAAGCCGTCCGACCATTTCCCGGCGCCATTCCCCAATGTCGAAGCGGCAGCGGCGGCAAATGGCGGCGCAGCACCGCCCGACATGTCGCTGCTGGCCAAGGCGCGCGGGGTCGAGCGCGGCTTCCCGCGCTTCGTGTTCGACATCTTTACGCAATATGCGCAGGGCGGCCCCGACTACATCCACTCGCTGCTGACCGGCTACGACCAGCAGCCGCCGGCTGGCATGGTCATACCGGAAGGCACGCACTACAATCCGTACTTCCTGTCCGGCGTGTCGCTGAAGATGCCGAAGCCGCTCTCCGACGGCCAGGTTACCTATGATGACGGCGCGCCGCAGACTGTCGACCAGTACTCGCGCGACGTGTCGGCCTTCCTGATGTGGGCGGCCGAGCCGCACCTCGAGGACCGCAAGAAGACCGGCTTTCGCGTGCTGGTCTTCCTGCTGCTGTTCGGTGCGCTGGTCTACCTGACCAAGCGCAAGGTGTGGGCCGGCGTGGCGCACTGAGCCCTGCGATATACGAGAATGCGAGGGCGTCGAAAGGCGCCCTTTTCATTGCAGGCATGTCGATTGATCGCAGCCGACGCTGAGCAAGGCCCTTTGCCGGACAATTTTCCGTCAGGTATCACATGGCGGTAGCCGGACTTGGCGGCGCCGGGTTACGATTGGCCCATTCCTTTCACGCCTTCAGCCGAATCTGAATAGCCCGGAGAGCCGCTCGATGAAATCCTCGCTCGAAGAGACGCTGCTTGCCGCGATCCGCACCATTCCGGATTATCCCAAACCCGGCATCCTGTTTCGCGACATCACCACGCTGCTCGGCAATGCGCGGGCCTTCCGCCGCGCCATCGACGAACTGGTGCATCCCTATGCCGGCCTGAAGATCGACAAGATCGCCGGCATCGAGGCGCGCGGCTTCATCCTCGGCGGCGCCATCGCCCACCAGCTCTCGGCCGGCTTCGTGCCGATCCGTAAGAAAGGCAAGCTGCCTTACGAGACGGTGCGCGTCGCCTACAGCCTGGAATACGGGCTGGACGAGATGGAGATGCACAAGGACGGCGTTTCTCCAGGCGAGAAGGTAATCCTCGTCGATGATTTGATCGCCACCGGCGGCACGGCCGAGGCGGCCGTCAAGCTATTGCGGCAGATCGGCGCCGATATCCTCGCCGCCTGCTTCGTCATCGACCTGCCGGACCTTGGCGGCCGAGAGAGGTTAGAGGCGCTCGGCGTACCGGTGAGGACGCTGATCGGGTTTGAGGGGCATTGAGCGTTTCTTCCTTCTTTCCTGTGGGAGAGGGGAAGAACTCCGCTCACTCCACCTTCACCAGCACGGCACTTTCGAATTCGATGACCTTGTCGCCGGTCGAATCGAAGGCCTCTGAGCGGAGCGTCAGCAGCCGCCAGCCCGGTCGCGAGGCGATGGGGCGATGGGCCAGCGCGGTGCGGGTGAAAGTCACGGTTTCCCCGGCATAGACAGGTTTGGGCCATTTGAGGTTCTTGAAGCCGGGCGAGGGACCGAATTCCGGCACCGGCCCGGGGCCGGGCCAGCGGGCGACCTCTGCCTCCATGCCAGCCTGGAGGTTCAATTTCATCCAGGTGGCGGCGGTGTGCCAGCCCGAGGCGCAGAGCCCGCCGAATATGCTGTTCCTCGCCGCCTCTTCGTCTATATGGAATATCTGCGGGTCGTATTTGCGGGCGAACGCCTTGATCGCCTCCGGTTCGAATCGATGTGAACCGAGCGTGACGGTGATACCGATGCAGAAGAATTCGTCGAGGCTCACGCACTGCCCTCGCGGGTGAGGAACATGACGGTGTTTTCGAGCTCGAAAACACCTTCGCCGCGCTGGTTGAACAACTCGCTGCGCATAGTCACCAGGCCAAGGCGGGGCTTCGATCTGGACAGTCGCTTGGCAAGGACGGTGGTGCTGCCGCTCAACAGGTCACCGGCCAGGACCGGCCGTTTCCATTTGACCTGGTCGACGCCTGGCGCGCCCTGGGAGGTCGAGTCGAGCAGGAAGGCATCGCACAGCATGCGCATGAACATGGCGCAGGTGTGCCAGCCCGAAGCCGCCAGCCCGCCGAGGATGCTGGCCTTGCCCGCGGCCTCGTCGAGATGCATCGGCTGGGCATCGAACTCGTCGGCGAATTCTATGATTTCAGCGGCGCTTACCAGCTTGGTGCCGAGGTCGAGCGAAGCGCCCTCGACAAAATCCTCATAAGCCCAGGTCTTTGTGGTCATGGTCTGGAATCCTGTTCAGGATTGTACAATCGCTACGCGTCGGGTCCCGGATGCAGGCAGGGCGGCATTTGGTCAAGCAATTTCTGGTGCGCCAGCCTGCTGTGCCCAAGCCGTAGCGCGCATTGACGACCCTATAGCCAGCCGCGACGGCGGAAATACCAGAAGGGCAGGATTGCCGAAAGCACCATCATGCCGATGGCGAAGGGATAGCCAAAGTGCCATTTGAGCTCAGGGATGATGTCGAAATTCATGCCGTAGATTGAAGCGACAAGCGTCGGCGGCAGGAAGATGACAGCGGCGACGGAGAAGATCTTGATGATGGCGTTCTGCTCGATCGAGATCATGCCCAGCGTCGCGTCGAGCAGGAAGCTGATCTTCTGCGACAGGAAGGTGGCGTGGTCGGCAAGCGACAGCACGTCGCGCGACAACGTTTTGATGCGGGCGCGGGTATCCTTGCTCATCTTGGTCTGAGTGGAGGCATGGGCGAGGAAGCCGGCAAGGCGCTGCAGCGAGATCAGGCTGTCGCGGACCGAGGAGGCGAGGTCCTCCTTGCGGCCAATGCCTTTCAACAGTTCCTGGAAGTCACGGTTGCGCTTGGAAACTTTGGTCGAGCGTGCCTCGAATATATCGCGCGAGATCGCCTCGACGTCGCGGCCGGCGCGCTCCAGAATGTCGGCGAGGCGGTCGACGATCGCCTCCAGCAGGCCAATCAGGATGGTGTCGCCGCTGGTGCAGCCGGTCGCCACCTTCTCGGCGCGCAGCGGAAAGGTCTTGAACGCCTTCGGCTCGTGGTAACGCACGGTGATCAGCCTGCTGCCGGCGAGCACGAAGGTGACCGGTGACATCAAGGGATCATCCAGTTCGGTCTGAGCCGGCAGAATGGCAGTCATGAAGTAGGCGCCGTCCTCGACGTAGAGACGGCTCGAGATCTCGATCTCCTCCATCTCTTCCCGGGTCGGAACGGCAATGCCGAGCCAGGTCTCGATCGTGGTCTCTTCTTCCTTTGTCGGGCTGAGAAGGTCGACCCAGACGACAGCATCGCTGTTTTGCAGGAGATCATCGACAAGGCGCAGGCGATCATTGTCGACGACGAAGGCCTTGATCATCGCCGGTCTCCCTTGCTGTTGCTAAAGAGGGTTTCGTTCGGAAGGGGCGCGTCACTCAGATCGCACTGACATGGCCATGTGAGGCTCGAGACCAGCGCAGAGGCCCCTTAGACCGGGCGTGACGTGCCGTCAAGCAGCGGCAAGACGCCGCCGCGATGCCTGTTATGAAGTTGTGACCGAGCAGCAGCCATTGTGGAGGCCGGGCGGTTCTCGCCGGGTCAGGTGTTGAACTTGAACAGCATGATGTCGCCGTCCTGGACGACATACTCCTTGCCTTCGTCGCGCGCCTTGCCGGCCTCCTTGGCCGCTACTTCGCCGCCTAGCCTGACGAAGTCGTCATAGGCGATGGTCTGGGCGCGGATGAAGCCGCGCTCGAAATCGGTGTGGATGACGCCTGCCGCTTGCGGCGCCTTGGCACCCTTGTGCACGGTCCAGGCGCGCGTCTCCTTGGGGCCGACGGTGAAATAGGTGATGAGCTGCAAAAGCTCGTAGCCGGCGCGGATCACCTTGTTCAGGCCGGGTTCGTCCAGGCCGAGCGTTGCCAGGAATTCCATTTCCTCTTCGTCCGAGAGCTGGGCGACTTCGGCCTCGATCGCCGCTGAAATCACGACAGTGCGGGCACCTTGCGCGGCGGCCATCTTCTCGACCACCCTGGTATGCGCGTTGGCGGTGGCGGCGTCGGCTTCCGCGACGTTGCAGACGTAAAGCACCGGGTGTGAGGTCAAGAGATTCAGCCCCTGCAGGATGCGCAGATCCTCACCCGAGATGCCGTTGAGCAGGATGCGGGCGGGCTTGCCGGCCTGCAGCAGTTCGAGCGCCGCTTCCATCATCGGAAGTACGGTCGCTGCTTCCTTGTCTTTGCCGGCGGCACGCTTGCGGATCTGCACGATGCGGCGCTCGAGGCTGTCGAGATCGGCAAGCATCAATTCGGTCTCGACGGTCTCGGCATCGGCGACAGGATCGATGCGGCCCTCGACATGGGTAATGTCGTCATCCTCGAAGCAGCGCAACACATGGACGATGGCGTCGACCTCACGGATGTTGGCGAGGAATTGGTTGCCAAGCCCTTCGCCTTTCGAGGCGCCACGCACCAGGCCGGCAATGTCGACGAACGAGATGCGGGTCGGGATGATCTCCTTCGACTTGCCGATCGCGGCGATCTTCTGCAGGCGCGGGTCGGGCACCGCCACCTCGCCGGTGTTCGGTTCGATGGTGCAGAACGGATAATTGGCGGCCTGTGCCGCCGCCGTTCTCGTCAACGCATTGAAGAGCGTCGACTTGCCGACATTGGGCAAGCCAACGATGCCGCATTTGAAACCCATTTTTGTCTGGTCCTATCGGGAAATCGAATTTGATCAGGGCTATGGGCGAAAGCGCCGATGATCGTCAAGCCCTGAGCACTTATGCCCGCGGCGCTGACGGCGCCATGGCTTAGTCCTTGCCGCCAAAAAGCTTCTTCAGCATGGCCGCCATCGGGCCGGTTTCGGGCAGCTTGGCCGTCGGCTGCTGCGGCCGCGCCTGGCGGACGTGGCTTTGTGCCTTTGGCGCCTTGGGCGGCAGGCGGTCGTCGTCGCCCGTCGGCGTGAGCTTGTCGCGCAGGGCCAGCGTCACGCGGTTCATGAAGGAATTGTCGTCGCCCTCGGCAAGCAATCCGGCACCGTCGGCGATTGCGTCGAGCAGCACGTCCAGCCATTCGCGGTCGGCCTTGGCGAAATCGCCGAGCACATGGCCATGCACCATTTCCTTGACGCCGGGGTGGCCGACGCCGATGCGCACACGGCGAAAATCCTTGCCGACGTGCTGGTCGAGCGAGCGGATGCCGTTGTGGCCGCCGGAACCGCCACCGACCTTGACGCGCACCTTGCCGGCAGCAAGGTCGATCTCGTCATAAAAGACAGTCAGCGCCGAAGGGCCGAGCTTATAGAAGCGCAAGGCTTCGCCGACCGACTGGCCGGACAGGTTCATGAAGGTCTGCGGCTTGATCAGGATCACCTTTTCGCCGGCAAGCGTGCCTTCGGCGATCAGACCCTGGAATTTCTTCGACCAGGGCGAAAAGGAATGGCGGCGGGCGATCGCGTCCGCCGCCATGAAGCCGACATTGTGCCGGTTGCTGGCGTATTTCGCGCCCGGATTGCCGAGGCCTGCAAAGACAAGCATCGTCGCCTCCGGGCGGGAAGGGGTTACTTCTCTTCGGCGGCAGGAGCCGCTTCGGGCGCAGCCGCTTCAGTCGTCTCTTCTACCGCCTCCGGCTTCATCGCCGAGGAGCCGGCAATGGTCGCGATGGTGAAGTCGCGGTCGGAGATCACCGGCTTGACGCCGGCCGGCAAGGTGACGGCCGAAATGTGGATCGAATCGCCGATATCGGTGCCGGTGAGATCGATGGTGATGAAATCCGGGATCGCATTCGCCGGGCAATGGAACTCGACCTCGTGGCGCACGATGTTGAGCACGCCGCCGCGCTTGATGCCGGGCGACTTGTCTTCATTGATGAAGTGCACGGGCACGTCGACATTGACTTCGGTGTCCTTGCCGATGCGCAGGAAATCGACGTGGACCGGAAAATCCTTGACCGGGTCGAGCTGAAAATCCTTGGGCAGAACCTGGATCTTGTTGCCGTCGACGTCGATCGTGGCGACCGTGGTCAGAAACCCGCCGCCATGGATCTTGTAGTAGATGTCCTTATAGGTCAGCGCAATTGCCAGGGGAGGCTGCTTGTCGCCGTAAATCACTGCAGGCACTTTACCGTTGCGGCGAACTGCACGGGCGGACCCCTTACCGACCTGTTCGCGCGCTTCGGCCTTGAGCTCGTAAGTATCGTGGCTCATGGCATTTCCTTTCGCGTTGTTCTGGAGCGTTCGCGGCCAGCGTGGCTGGGCCGTAAACGTCGAAAGCCGCCGGGTGGGGCGGCCTTCCGCCGCGTTGCCTCCAAGGGTGTCTACGCGGGTGGCGGCTCTATAGCGGAAGGCGGCGCGAGGTGCAAGCCAAAGGCAGGTATGGGGCAGCATCTCACTGAATTTCGGCTTTGCGCCCTTGGCGGACGTTCAGTTGACAAATCTTCCGCACAGGCGCGACTTACACGAGACACGACATCTTCGTCATCGCCACGCCAAGTGTTGTCATGTTCGATTTGTCAAGCCTGAGAGCAAGCCGTACTGGAAAGCGAACCGTTTACTGATTTCACGAAGTACAATGGGGTGACAGTCAGAGGGGAACGCAATGACGAGCGCAACGGACATTCTTGATGCCGTCGTCATCGGTGCCGGCTGGGCGGGGCTAGGTGTCAGTCATGCGCTGATGCAGCGCGGCTTACGTCACAGAGTGCTGGAGCGACATCGCATCGGTGAGACCTGGCGGACCCAGCGTTGGGACTCATTTCGGATAAATACCGCGAACATCCAAACGGTCATGCCCGGGGATAGCTATGTCGGCTCCGATCCCGACGGCGCAATGACAAGCGGCGAGTTTGTCGCGATGTTGGAGGACTATGCCCGCCGTCATGCCCTCCCGGTGGAAACCGGTACGCCGGTGACCGACCTTGTTGCGAGCGACGGCCTGTACCGGCTTACCATTCCGCGCGGTTCCCTGTGTGCGAGAATGTGGTGATCGCCAGCAGTAACCAGAACTGCCCGGTGCGCCCGTCCTTCTCCGCTTTGTTGCCGCCCGAAGTCCGGCAGATCGACGCATCAGCCTACCGCAACGCATCCGGTCTCGACAGTGGAGCGGTGTTGGTGGTCGGTAGTGCCCAGTCGGGAGGCCAAATCGCCGAGGACTTGGCCCAAGCGGGGCGAACTGTGTTTCTCGCAACGAGCCGAGTCGGCCGGCTGCCCCGAACGTATCGAGGTCGTCACATCAGTGTCTGGCTGGTTCTTAGCGGACTGCTAGACGTGACGCGCAAGGAAATACTTGAACAGGGCCCAATCCCAGGAAGGCCGCTGCAAGGAGCGCTCCATACAATCAGCCTGCAGTCCCTCAGTGCGCAAGGCGTCGTCGTACTGGGTCGGCTCACGGGCGTCGACGACGGCCGCCTCTCGTTCAGCGACGAGGCGGAAGCGCATGTTCGCCATGCGGACGAGGGCTCCGCCAGAGTTCGAAGCCAGATCGACGATTATATCGCGCGCAACCGAATCGATGCCCCCGAGGCTGAGCCGGACCCGGCGGAGACGATTGAAGCGCGTCTGCCCAATCCACCGATCCGATCAATTGATCTCGCGGCGCGGGGGATCACGACGGTGATCTGGTGCACCGGTTTCACTGGGGATTTCGGATGGGTGCGCGTTCCCGATGTGCTCGATCCACACGGCCAACCACTGCACGAGAACGGGTTTGCGAGCGTCCCGGGTGTGTATTTTGCCGGCCTGCCTTTTGCAATCACCCGGCGGTCGGGCACAATATTGGCAATTGCGGAGGAAGCAGCCCTGGTGGCCGACGATATCCAGCGTCGTTTGGTAAGGATCGCCTCCGACCTCCCGATTCAGTGATCCCGACCGCAGACGAATCTCATCCGGTCGGCGGCTCTCTCCTCTCGCGAGATTTGAGCCATTCAAGATGAATGGCCGCGGAGGGTTAAAAGCCGAGGTTCAACCCGACGTGTCACCTGCTCGTGGTCAATGCTCCACCTTCCTGGCTTTCCGCATGTTCGGTAAGAACACCGTCAGTAGCCCGAGCAGCGGCAAATACGAGCAGACCTGGAAGACGAAATCGATGCCTTTCAGGTCGGCGACGACGCCAAGCACGGCGGCGGCGATGCCGCCCATGCCGAAGGCGAAGCCGAAGAAGATGCCGGCGATCATGCCGACGCGGCCGGGCACCAGTTCCTGGGCGAAGACGACGATGTTCGAGAAGGCCGAGGACAGGATCAGGCCGATCAGCACGGTGAGAACCATCGTCCACTCGAAATTGGCGTAGGGCAGGGCCAGCGTGAAGGGCAGCACGCCGACGATCGAGAACCAGATCATCGCCTTCTGCCCGTAGCGGTCGCCGAACGGGCCGCCGAGCAGGATGCCCAGGGCAGAGGCGCCGAGGAACAGGAACAGCATGACTTGCGACATCTGCACCGAAACACCGAACTTATGAATGGAATAGAAGGTGTAGTAGCTGGCAAGGCTGGAAATATAGGCGTTCTTGGTCAGTACCAGCAGCGTCAGCACCAGCAGCGCTCCCATCACCTTGCGGCGCGGGAAGGGCGAGACGAAACCTGCCGCCTTGCGGGTGCCCTGTGCGGCACGCAGGCGGCTGTACCAGCCGCCGACCTGCCACAGCACGATGATGCCGATCAGCGAGCCGCCGGCGAACCAGGCGATGCTGGTCTGGCCGAAGGGCACGACGATGAAGGCTGCCAGCAGCGGCCCCATAGCCTGGCCGAAATTGCCGCCGACCTGGAACAGCGACTGCGCAAGACCGAACCGGCCGCCGGAGGCGAAGCGGGCGATGCGCGAGGATTCCGGATGGAAGATCGCCGAGCCGATACCGATCAGCGAGGCGCCGATGAGGAGCAGGAAATAGTGTCCGGCGTAGGCCAGCACGACCAGTCCGATCAACGAGGAGGCCATGCCGTAGGGCAGCGAATAAGGCATCGGCCGCTTGTCGGTGATCATGCCGATCACCGGCTGCAGCAAGGATGCCGTCACCTGGAAAGTGAAAGTCAAGAGGCCGATCTGCCAGAAATCGAGACCGTAATTGTCCTTCAGCAGCGGATAGATCGCCGACAGCAGCGACTGCATGATGTCGTTGATGCAATGGCAGAAGCTCACCGCCAGGATGACGGTGAAGGCCGTCGCCTGAGCTGAGATGTGGCCGGCCGCTGCCGGCTCGCCCTCGGCGATTGCTGTGGTATCTGTCAAGGCATGCTCCGTGGTCTTTTTGGCGGGCACTTCCGCACGCGGTCTTATGGGGCCGGTTGCCTTATACGTTGCTTGTCACGCGACTTCTTTCGTGGTTTGGTCCAATAGTTTCGCAAGTGGGCCATAGCTGATGCCGCATGGCAGGGAAATGTTTAAAGCGGGCGACGGTGATCTCGGGTTGTTGCATGAGCGTCGCTGGCAATGGCTGGAGCAGGCCGTTGGGCCGGCAGTGGCGCTGCCGACCGAATATCCGGACGGCTACCATGTGCCACGGCACCATCACAGCCGCAGTCAGTTGCTGCACGCGCTGGTCGGGGTCGTGCTGGTAACGACGCGGCATGGGCGCTGGATGGTGCCTCCGGACCACGCGATGTGGATCCCCGCCGGCACCGAACATTCCGTCGAGATGCTGGGCGACGTCAGCATGCGGTCCGTCTATGTGATGCCGGAGGCCATTCCCGGCCTACCGGACGGGTTGCGCGTCGTCGGTATCACCGATCTGATGCACAGCCTGATCGTGGAATCGGAAAAGCTGCCGCAGGGCGCGGAGTTGGAGGGGCGGGGCGGGCTGATCATGAAGCTCCTGCTGCACGAAATCCCGAACCTGCCGGAACGGCCGCTCGGACTGCCGTTCCCGTCCGACGCAAGGCTGGCAGCGCTGTGCCGGCGCTTCGTCTCGGCACCGTCACCGCATGCGACGATCGACCAATGGGCCGCTATCGTTGGCATGAGCCGCCGCTCTTTCACCCGCGCGTTCCACCGCCAGACGGGATTGTCGCTGTCGACCTGGCGTCAGCAGGCCTGCCTGTTCGCGGCGCTGCCACGGCTGGCCGACGGCGAGCCGATCACAAGGGTGGCGCTCGATCTCGGCTATGACAGCGTGCCGGCGTTCATCACCATGTTCAAGCGCATGCTGGGAGCCTCGCCACGCGGTTACATGCGGGGCGCCCGTGATGCTGGCGAAGGTGCGGCGAATAAGCGGTCCGGCTCGGCCTGAGTCGCAGCCCTGAAGCGCGTAGCGTTCGACCGGCCTCATGCGACGCGCTTTGGATTCTTGTTTTCATGCATGTCGTTATCGCAAAACCGCTGCACAGTTTTGCGCGGACATGCATTAATCGAACAGGCTCGACACCGATTCCTCGGTCGCCGTGCGTGAGATCGCCTCGCCCATCAGTTCGGCGATGGAGATGACGCGGATATTGGCGGCGTCGAGCACTGCCTGGGTCGGCTGGATGGAATCGGTGATGACCAGTTCCTGCAGTTTCGAGGCGCCGATGCGGGCGATGGCGCCGCCGGACAAAACGCCATGGGTAGTGTAGGCGGTGACACTGGTGGCGCCGTCGGCAAGCAGCGCATCGGCTGCATTGCACAGCGTGCCGCCCGAATCGATGATGTCGTCGATCAAGAGGCAATCCTTGCCGCGCACGTCACCGATGACGTTCATGACTTCCGATTCGCCGGGGCGCTCGCGGCGCTTGTCGACGATGGCGAGCTGGGCATCGATGCGCTTGGCGAGCGCGCGGGCGCGGACCACGCCGCCGACATCCGGCGAAACCACCATGACATTGGCAAGCTGCTTGTATTTCGCCTTTACGTCGCGGGCCATGACCGGCACGGAAAACAGATTGTCGGTCGGGATGTCGAAGAAGCCTTGAATCTGGCCGGCATGGAGATCCAGGGTCAGCACCCGGTCGACGCCCGCCCTCGTGATCATGTTGGCGACCAGTTTGGCCGAGATCGGTGTGCGCCCCGAGGCACGGCGATCCTGCCTGGCATAGCCGAAATAAGGAATAACCGCAGTGATGCGCTTGGCCGAAGAGCGCATGAAGGCGTCGATCATGATGAGCAGTTCCATCAGATGATCGTTGGTCGGGAACGAGGTGGACTGCAGGATGAAGACGTCCTCGCCGCGCACATTCTCCTGGATCTCGACGAAGATTTCCTGGTCGGCGAAGCGCCTGACGCTGGCCTTGCCCAGCGGAATGTTGAGGTAGCGGGCGACTGATTCGGCCAGCACCCTGTTGGAATTGCCCGCGAAGAGCTTCATGCACCGTTCCTGGCGAAGGATTGAGAGACTCCGATAGCACTCCAGCCTCTTAGTCGGGCTTTTAGCGGCCCGCGCCGGTATTGCAAGCGTCGTGAATGGGAATCCGCCGGCTAATCTCAATAAACGCTTACGGCTTGACGATGCGGCGATAGGTCCACTTCGATGCCGACGGAATCGGGGATAGCTCTATCTTTCAGTCTGAGCATGGTCTCTTCCGAAAACCGGATTCACTTTCGGAATTATGCTCCATGTCAGCCGGCGCCGCCGCCAAGCCACGTGGCGAACTGGTCGATTGTCTGGTCGGCAATTGCCTGCATGGTGGCCGGGGCGACCGCCGCCCAGCCTTCGCCGCCGCCGACAGAGGGCGCTTTCTGCTGGCCGTTGATGCGATGCAGCCGGTTGCCGGCCGGGTCATAGATGTCCCAGACGTAGATGACGGTGGTGTCCTTGCCTTCCGTCATGGTCGAGAAATAGCCCTTGAGCACATGCGTTGGGGTCTGGTCGGTGCTGCCGGCCAAGGTGATGCCGCGCTGCCTGGCGCGTGTCTGAAGCTCGGCGGTCAGCGGTGTCGCGGCTTCTACCGAGGCGCCGACGATCGGCGCCACCTGCAGCCGGGTCCGCGCAATGGCAGCCGCGCTTTTGGCGGGTGGCACGGCTGCTGCAGCCGAAGGCTGCGCTGTATCTGCCGTTTGCGCGGTGCCGGCAGGCCGAGCCGGAGTTGCGGGGGGCGTTGCGGCACTTCCGGCTCCGGAGAGCGATTGCGTCGATTGCGGGGCAATGGCCGACGGTTCGAGAACGTCCTTCGCATTGGTGCAGGCCGCCAGCGCCAGCGCCACGAGCAATGACACGGTCGTCACATGCGATCGTCTCATTAGCCTGAAAACTCCTTGGCGACGAACGCCCCTCACACTCTTTCCATTATGGATTCACTGCACGATCAAGTCGAGATCATGGCGGGACAGCGGCTTAGGCTGGGATTCGGTCGTCAGATAGGTACGGCCAAGCGTCATCGCGGTTTCGGTTTCGGAGTCCATGATGATCATATGGGCGAACAGCGTCATGTTCGGCGCAATCGGTTCGGGATTACCCTGATAGAACATCGGCATGTCCATCCAGGACGGGGTGAAGCGGGCGCCGAGCGAATAGCCGCAGGCATTGAGCCGGTGCTTGGTCAAATTGTGGGCTTCGAGGGTGCGGGCATGGGCGTCGAACACGTCGCCGAACGTATTACCGGGCGTCATCGCCTTCTCGACTGCAAGTAGCGCGGCGCGGGCGGCATCGAACAATTCCTGGTGGCGTTTCGATACCTTGCCGGTCAACACCGTGCGCATCATTGCCGCATGGTAGTGGTGGAAGACACCGGCCCATTCGAGCGTCAGCTGGTCGTTCTTGGTGAGCTTGCGGCGGCCGGCTTTGTAGCGGCAAAGCAGGGCGTCGACGCCGGAGCCGATGATGAACTCGTTGGCCGGATAATCGCCGCCGCCGGCAAAGATCGCACCTTGCATGGCGGCGAGGATCAGCGCCTCATCGCCGCCCTGCTTGATCAGCGGCAGTGCTGCGTCCAGCGCGTCGTCGGCCAGATTTGCGGCTTTTTCCGCCTTGGCGATTTCTGCCGGGCTCTTGAACAGCCGTAGCCGACTGACAATGCCGGAGGCATCCGCGATCTGCCCGAAGGTCTGCAACTGCTCGTCGAGGCGCCGGCCATTATAGGCCGTCAGGCCGTGGGTGTCGTATTCGACGCCGATGCGGGCGCCGAGCAGGTCGAGTTCGTTGAGCAGATTGCGCAGGTCGACCGCCGGATTGGCGCCGTTACGATCCGTCCACAAAACGATGTTGTCGATGATCGAGGTGTGGCGCGCCTGGCGCAAGTCGGCCGAACGCGTCAGCAGCACCATCGAGCCGTCGGCCTTGACCACCAGGCACTGGAAAAAGCAGAAGCCGAAGGTGTCGTAGCCGGTTAGCCAATACATGCTTTCCTGGGCAAACAGCAGGACGGCGTCGAGCTTCTTTTCAGCGATCTCGATCATCAGTCGATCGCGCCGCGCGTCGAATTCCGAGCGTTCGAAATGCAGCGCCATCAGTCAGCCTCCAAAACGATTGCCGAAACCTGCCGCCCGTAGTCGGGCTCGTTGCGATGCGTGCTGCGCCGATAGGAGTAGAAAAGCTCTTCCTCGGCATAGGTGCAGCGGCCAAGTCCTTCGGCGTTGACGCCAGCCTTGGTCAGCCGGTCGACCGTGTAGCGGTTGAGATCGAACATCGCATGTCCGGCATTTGCAGAGGGCACGAAATAGCGAGCATTGCCGGCATCGGCGTCGACGAAACGGGCGACGAATTCCGGTCCGACTTCGTAATTCCGTGGGCCGATCGAAGGACCGAGCACTGCGACGATGCAGTCGCGCCGGGCGCCGAGGCTTTCCATTGCCGCAACGGTGTTTTCCAGCACTCCGGTGAAAGCGCCTTTCCAGCCGGCATGGGCGGCGCCGATAATGCGCGCCTCGGCGTCGGCGAAGAGGACCGGTCCGCAGTCGGCGGTCGAGGCACCGACGGCAATGCCTGGCCGGTCGGTGACAATGGCGTCGGCCTTGGGCCGCTCGCCGGCAAAAGGCTCCCTGGCAATGACGACGTCCGGCGAATGAACCTGGTGAGCGGTCAGCAGATGGTTTGCAGGCACGCCCATCCATTCGGCGACCCGGCGGCGATTTTCGCACACCAGCGTCTGTTCGTCGTTCGAACCGGTCCCGATGTTGAGGCCCCGGTAGATGCCGCTGGAAATGCCGCCGACTCGCGTGAAGTAGCCGTGGCGGATGCCTTGCGCCGTTTCCAGCAAGGGCGACCGAACGGGATCCGGTTTGGTCTGATTCAGCATGGCGGCTTTGTTGTCCGTATGGGCGATTTCGTCAAGCGAGTTGAAGGGGCGCAGTTGAAGGCTGGTCGGTTGAAGGCTGGCGAAGTTGATGTCGGGCGCTAGTCGGAGACGGGAGAGTGAGAGAGGCGGCAGCGAAAAGTCAATCCGTGCTTGGAAACGGCGGAACGGCAATTCCTGCGGGGAGGACGGCAAGCACCTTGAAGAGTTCGCCCATGCCCTGCGGGCCGGCGAGGCGCTCGACGTCGGCCGCGATCTTTTCGCGAGCTGCCTCATCGGCATTGGCGCCGAGTCGGCCAGCCCGTTCGAGAAGCCCCATCTTGAGCAGGAATTCACCTTGCGTGGAGAGGTGGGCATCGAGGCCGTGTGCCCGAACGGTGGCCGCGAGGGCGGCGAAATCGACATGGGCGGTGACATCGGCCTGCCCCGGATTGGCCAGCACGTCCTCATGGCCGTGCTTGCGCAAGGCCTGCAAGGTGTCGCCGATCCCGGGCTGGAGGTGACCGTAGTCGAGAAAAAGGCCGGCGCCGCCAAATCCGGCAAGTCGCCCGGCGATTGCCGCCATAAGGGCAGCGCGGGCTGGCGCCACCTCGACGATGGCACCTTGCGGCGCATTCTCGGCACCCTCCGGCAGCAGCATCGGGTCGAGCGAGCCGGCGCCGACGAAAAAGCGCAGCCGGTTCGCATCGTCGAGACCGATCATCCGTTCGCGCCAGCCGGCTCCAGCGCGGACGAACTGCCGGATGGGCAGCGCGTCAAACAGCTCGTTACCAACAATCAGAAGCGGCCCCTGCGGCAGCGTCTCGACGGCCTCATGCCAGGCGATGGTGGCCGACGTCCCGGCAAGCGTCCGTTTCTGGACCTCGGTCAACCGCGGACTGGTCTCGATCAAGGCGAACGATGCGCTGGCGGTAAGCGTCGGATCGAGCCGCGAAAGCGTGCGCAGCATATCTCTCATCAGCGTGCCGCGGCCGGGGCCGATTTCGGCGATGGCAACCGGCGTCGGCCGGCCGATCGCCAGCCATGCCTGATAGAGCCAGACAGTGACCAGCTCGCCAAACATCTGGCTGATCTCCGGCGCGGTGACGAAGTCGCCAGCGGCGCCAAACGGCTCGCGTGTCGTATAATAGCCGTCCTTCGGATCGAACAGGCAGAGCGCCATGTATTCGCTGATGGGGATCGGTCCCACCGCACCGATCAGCTCGGCGATGCGGGTCTTCAGCCGCGTCATGCCGGCTGCGGTTTTGTCACCGGCTTGGCTGTAGCCATGGCCCAGATGCCGGCCAGCACCATCGGCAGTGACAGCACCATTCCCATGGTCAGCCAGCCCGTGCCAAGGAGGTAGCCAAGCTGCTGGTCGGGCTCGCGAAAGAATTCGACGAAGATGCGCGAGGCGCCATAGCCGGCGATGAAGGCGCCGCCGACGAAGCGCGGCGTCTTCAGCTTGAGCCTGGAATGGGTGAGGAAGCGCAGGATCAGGAACAGCACCAGGCCTTCGAGCAGCGCCTCATAGATCTGGCTCGGATGGCGTGCAAATGGGCCGCCATTGGGGAATTCGAATGCCCATGGCACGTCGGTCGGTCGGCCCCATAGTTCGGAATTGATGAAGTTTGCCAGGCGAACGAGGCCAAGCCCTACCGGCACGCCGGCGGCAACCACGTCGAACAGCGACCATGTGCGGATGCCGCGAGACCGGGAAAACAGCGTCATTGCGAGAATGACGCCGAGCAGGCCGCCATGAAACGACATGCCGCCCTGCCAGACGGCGACGATATCGAGCGGATTGGCAATGTAGCGCGGCAGGTCGTAGAACAGCACGTAGCCGGTGCGTCCGCCGAGCACCACACCGATGGCTGCCCAGACGATGAAGTCGTCGAGGTCGACCGGCTTCATCGGCAGGGTGCCGTCGGGCCAAAGTTTTGGGTTGGTGACGAGGCGTTTGGCATACCACCAGGCGAACAGAATGCCGACGATATAGCCGACGCCGTACCAATGCACCGCCAGTGGTCCGATCCGGACGATGACCGGGTCAATGTTGGGAAAGGGCAGGGCGGCCAGCGGCAGCAAATATTCGCTCAACAGGGTCTCCAGGTTCCAATCAGGTTCGGGCGCGGACCATGCGGCAGGCTTTTGGCGGGGTCAAGGCAAGCATATGCTTGCATTCCGAATGGTGCGCCACTACGTCAATTCAACCAAGCGAGGATTTGCCATGGCGACCGGACCGAACCGCATTCTCGATGAATTCGCCAAGCTGATGACCGACGCAGCCGGTGCCGCGCAAGGCGTGCGGCGCGAGGTGGAGACCGCCTTCAGGGGCCAGGCCGAGCGCATACTCAACTCCATGGACGTGGTGCAGCGCGAGGAATTCGAAGCCGCTCGCGACATGGCGGCGAAGGCCAGGGAAGAAAACGCCCGCCTCGCCGCTCGCATCGAGGCGCTCGAGGCCAGGCTTGCCGAATTGACCGGTCAAGCAGCGCCTGTGGCTGCGGCAAAGCCGCGTGCAAAAAAATAATCAGAAATAAATCGTTAAACTTTTCCACAAAGCCGGATCGCAAAAAGCGCTTTGTCGTGAATCGCTTACCGGTACTGCGTGAATCTTTGTGACATCGCCTTTCCACATGCGAATGACGCAGTGCGAAAAATTTGGCTGGTCACGCGACTCCCGATCAATAGACTGAATTTGTTGCATGATTCGGAGCAGGGTCATGCGCCGGGCGGTGGGGTCCGGTCCGGGGTCTTTGCGTTGACGAAGTCCTGGCCGTCCGAGTTCTAGGCAGAATTGTTCGAGTGTGCCTCTCCCGCGGAGCGTGTGGTGGCGCTCCCAGAACGACAGGAAGCATTTTATGGAACTTCTCGAACTCGAATTCTCCCGCGAAATCCATCCGGTGGATGTTATCGAGCAGGTGGCGCACAACAACGACTGGTCCTTCGAACGGGCCGGCGACGACGAGATCTCGATTTCGGTTGCCGGAAGCTGGACCGACTACCACGTTTCATTCTCCTGGATGGAGGACTACGAGGCGCTGCACCTGGCCTGCGCCTTCGACATCAAGGTGCCTGAGGCGCGCGCGCTCGAGGTGATGCGGCTGCTTTCGCTGATCAACGAGCAGATGCTGTTTGGCCATTTCGACCTCTGGGAGCAGGAAGGCGCCATCATGTTCCGCCAGTCGCTGCTGCTGGCCGGTGGGGTCGAGCCGTCGAGCCAGCAGGTCGAGGTGCTGCTGTCGTCGGCGCTGGAAGCCTGCGAATGCTATTTCCAGGCGTTCCAGTTCGTCGTCTGGTCGGGGACTTCGGCCAAGGATGCGTTGGCCGGCGTGCTGTTCGAAACCTACGGAAACGCCTGACCGTCGATGAGTTCGAGCAACACGCGAAAACCCGAAATCAGCTTTGCCGATTTCGACCGTATCGACATCCGCGCCGGCACGATCGTAGAGGCCGAGCCTTTTCCCGAGGCGCGCAAGCCGGCGATCAAGTTGAAAATCGATTTTGGTCCCGAGATCGGGGTGAAGAAATCCTCGGCCCAGATCACAAAATACTATACGCCCGAAACCCTGATCGGCCGGCAGGTGTTCGCTGTAGTCAATTTCCCGCCGCGCCAGATCGGGCCATTCATGTCGGAAGTGCTGACGCTAGGCTTTCCCGATGAAGAGGGCGCCGTCGTGCTTGGCGCGATCGAGCGCAAGGTGCCGGACGGAGGCAGGTTGTTCTAGCTGCGCTGTTGCTCACGCAGCCAGTTTACGCATGGTGCCCAGCGCCTCTTCAACCGTTTCCATGAACATTTCCGCGCAGGCCTTCCAGCTGTAGCGCATCGCGCGTTGCCGCGCCTCGGCGCGGTCGACGTGAAGGGCGGCGAGCGCTGCTTGCCGCAGGTCGTCCGATACCGCGCCGCCGATGCCGTCTCCGACGATGTCGATCGGTCCGGTGACGGGATAGGCTGCGACCGGCGTGCCACTGGCCAGCGCCTCGATGATGACGTTGCCGAATGTGTCGGTGCGGCTGGGGAAGACGAAGGCATCGGCCGAGGCGTAGATCTCGGCCAGCTCGTCATTCGGACGATGGCCGAGGAAATGGGCATCGGGATATCTGGCCTTCAGCTTCGCTAGTTCCGGCCCTTCGCCTACGACCACCTTGCTGCCCGGCAGGTCGAGGTCGAGAAAGGCCGGCAGGTTCTTTTCGATCGCGACGCGGCCGACGCAGAGGAAGATCGGTCCGGGAAATCCCAGGTCCTTTCTTTTATCCGGCCGAAAATGATCGGTGTCGACGCCGCGCGTCCACGGCCGGAGCTTGGTGAAGCCGCGCGCCGCAAGATCGTCGGCAAGCGACTGGGTGGCGACCAGCGTTCCCTGTCCTGAATTATGGAAATCGCGCAGCCAGCGATAGGCCCATGCTTCAGGCACCGGTAGGCGTGCGCTCAGATATTCCGGAAAACGTGTGTGATAGCTGGTCGTGAACGGGCGGCCGGCGTTGCGGCAGTAGCGCCGGGCCATAATGCCGAGCGGTCCTTCGGTGACGATATGAACGTGGTCCACCTTGCGCGCCTCGATCAGCCGCGCCACGCGGTGCGGCGTCGTCAGCGCCAGCCTGATATCGGGATAGGTCGGCAGAGGCAGGGTGCGAAAGATGTTGGGCGTCAGGAAATCCGTCTCGACATCGAAGGATTTCAGGGTCTCCGAGAGGCGCTCCAGCGTGTGGACGACGCCGTTGACTTGCGGGCGCCAGGCGTCGGTGACCATCAGGATGCGCATGGCGGTCCCTTGGCGGCAAGCTTGATTGGCTTGCCGCGATGCCTGAGCGGCGACCACGCCGCAGCTCTGGCGTCGCACCGGCGCACCCGGGCAGGCGCGGGGTCGAAATGAGGCCGCAGGGCCGAATCAATCAGGATCGCGCGCTTCATTGGCGCTCTTCACCATGGTTTCATGACGGGCGAATGAAGGCCGGGTCTTGCTGCCGTCAAGCCGGAACCTTGATCACCGCCCGCAAGCCGCCGAGCGGGCTGCGTTCGAGGACGATGTCGCCGCCATGACTGCGGGCAATGTCGCGTGCGATGGAGAGGCCAAGGCCGGTGCCGCTGGCGTCGAGGTTGCGGGCCTCGTCGAGCCGCACGAACGGCTTGAATACATCCTCCCGCTTTTCGGGCGGAATGCCCGGACCGTCGTCGTCGATGGTGACGAGCAGCGAACCGCGTCCATGATTGGCGTTGATCTCCACCGTCTTGGCATAGCGGAATGCATTGCCGACGACATTGGAGAGCAGCCGGGCAAAGGCATTGGGGCGCACGTGGACGTGCGGATCGCCGGTAAGTACGGTCGACAGCTTGCGCTTGCGCAGCGCGGCTTCCTCGCGAAGCTTGTCGAAGAAGGCTTCGAGGTCGAACCGGCCGGCATCTTCCGATGCTTCGCCGCGTGCAAAGGCAAGGTAACCTTCCAGCATCGACTGCATGTCGTCGATGTCCTGGTCGAGTGCCTGGGTGTCGGCCGCCTTGGTCCCGGCCAGTGCCAATTGCAGCTTGAAGCGGGTGAGGATGGTCCTCAGATCGTGGCTGACGCCGCTCAGCATGGCGGTGCGCTGCTCGAGCTGGCGTTCGATGCGTTCGCGCATCTGGATGAAGGCAAAGCCGGCGCGGCGGACTTCCTCGGCGCCGCGCGGGCGAAAATCGCGCGGCATCGGCCGGCCTTTGCCAAAGCTCTCGGCCGCCTCGGCCAGCGTCAGAATCGGCCGGATCTGGTTGCGCAGGAAGGGAATGGCGATCATCAGCAGCACCAGCGAGGTGCCGACCATCCAGATCAGGAAAATATGGGTGTTCGACGCATAGGCCTGGCTGCGGCGCACGAAGACCCGCAGCACCTTGTTCTCAAGCTGGACGCGGACCTCGACGATATTGGAATTGCCGACCGTATCGATCCAGAACGGACGGTTGATCTGGCGGGTGATCTCGGACGAAAGGATCTCGTCGAGGATCGAGAAGAACGGCTTTGGCCCGGGTGGCGGCAGCGGGTCGGGGGGGAGGAGGTCGACCTTCAGCTGCATGCGATCCTGGGCGATGCGGATGACGTTCGCGTAGTCGGCGTCATGCGGATAGGTATCTATCAGGTCGATGATGGCGGCGATGTCGCGCACCGTGGCCTGTGACAGGCGTTGCGTCACGGTCTGCCAATGGCGCTCCATGAAGACAAAGGCGACGACCGACTGCAGCATGATCATTGGCGCTATGACGATGATCAGCGAGCGGGCATAGAGCCGCTTCGGCATGTAAAGCGACACCAGGCGCCAGAAACGGTTCCAGGCGCGCGGCACGGCCTTCAGCGCCCGCGTCGCGCGGGCGCCGAAGCCGCCATCTCCCGGCCGTTCGAGTTGCGTGGTCGCCATTCGTCTTTTCGCTCACCGGGACCCGGCAAAGGGCCGCTGTCGGCGGCATTCTATTCCACGCTGAGCCGATACCCAATACCGCGCACGGTCTGCAGCCAGACCGGATTGGACGGATCGCGTTCGATCTTGCGGCGCAGCCGGTTGATCTGGACGTCGATCGTGCGCTCGCCGACCTCGGATTCGTCGCCGACAAGCTCATGCCGCGGTATCGTCTCGCCGGCACGGGCAGCGAAGATCGCCAGGATTTCCTGCTCGCGGTCGGTCAGCTTGAGCGCCTCTCCGCCGCGCTTCAGCTCACGCCTGGCGATCTGGAACGTATAGGGACCGAAGACCAGCTGTTCGACCTTGGGCGTCGTCGCGGGGCCGCCGCGGCGCAGGATATTGTTGATACGCAGGATCAGCTCACGCGGGTCGAACGGTTTAGGCAGATAGTCGTCGGCGCCGGCCTCGAGCCCGGTGATCCGGCTGTCGGTTTCGGACAGTGCGGTGAGCATCAGGATCGGTACGTTTTTCTCCGCCCGCAGCGCCTTGGTGAGATCGACGCCGCTTTCACCCGGCATCATGACATCGAGCACGATCAGATCGAAGTCGAGGCCGGCGAGCTTTCGGCGCGCCTCGCCGGAATTTCCGGCGACGGTGACGCGAAAGCCGTTTTCGGTCAGATACTGTTTCAGAAGATTGCGGATACGGGTGTCGTCGTCGACCACCAGCAGATGCGGCGCGTCGTCTTCCGGTGCTGTCGGATGATCAACCCTCTCAATGGTCTCCATGGCTTTTCCCTGACATCTTTGCGGGCACAATGTCGATCTGCGCCCTTAGTTCCGGATTGACCATCGCTTCAAGGAACCGTTCGATAACGGCGCGTTCGGTGGCTCCGGAATCTTCCAATGCAGCATGGATGCGGCGCGACTGTGGCCGCGCCAGCGCCAGCGCCAGCGCACGGCCCTTGGCCGTCGGATAAAGCTCGCGCTGGCGGCGGTCGCGAGGGCCCTGCAATTGCACGATATGGTCGGTGTCAATCAGTTGCTTGAGCACGCGCGCCAGGCTCTGCTTGGTGATCTTGAGCACGTCGAGGAGCTCGGCGACCGTCAGGCCGGGCCGGCGATTGACGAAATGCAACACCCGATGATGGGCGCGGCCAAAACCGTAATCGGCCAGGATCTGGTCCGGATCGGAGGTAAAGTCGCGATAGGCGAAGAAGAACAACTCGATGATGGCGAAATCGATGCCGTCCTCGTCGGTGATCGCCGTCCTGATCGGCTCTGCGGCTGCGTGGCTCGTCATCTTTTCTCCGTGTGAAGCAGGAAATTATGTCAGCACTATTGACGTATTTTCCGCGCGATGGTAATTTTTGGCAAGCTTTTCGGCGGATTGCGAACGAAAAGGCAAGCGAAGCCGTTTTTTCCGGAACTTCCTGAGTTTGCCAGACCTTAAATATCCGCCTACGCTTTGAGACAATGGCCGTCCGCAGCGGCCGAGGCGAAACACGCAACGACACTGTGCGGGCTGCCGCCCGCGGGAGGTTACCATGGCATCCGTTCCCTTCGACCAACTGGACGGCTTTATCTGGATGAACGGCGAATTCGCCAAATGGGCCGACGCCAAGATCCACGTCTTGACCCACGGGCTGCACTACGCCAGCGCGGTATTCGAGGGCGAGCGCGCTTATGGGGGCGAAATTTTCAAGCTGACCGACCACACCGAACGCCTGCATGAATCGGCGCGCCTGCTTGGCTTCAAGATACCCTACTCGGTCGCCGAGATCGACGACGCCTGCCGCACGCTGTTGAAGAAGCAAGGTTTCCAGGACGCCTATGTCCGGCCGATCGCGTGGCGCGGCAGCGAACAGATGGGCGTTTCCGCACAGAACAGTCGGATCAACTGCGCCATCGCCATCTGGCAGTGGCCGAGCTATTTCGACCCGGCGCAGAAGCTCAAGGGCATCCGCCTCGACATGGCCGAATGGCGCCGCCCCGACCCGCGCACCGCACCGTCGAAATCGAAGGCGGCCGGCCTCTATATGATCTGCACCATGTCCAAGCATGCCGCCGAGGCCAAGGGCTATGCCGACGCTATGATGCTCGACTGGCGGGGCCAGGTGGCGGAAGCGACAGGCGCCAACATCTTCTTCGTCAAGGACGGCAAGATCCATACGCCCAAGCCCGATTGCTTCCTCGACGGCATCACCCGCCGCACGGTCATCGGCCTTGCCAAGGACCGCGGTTTGGAGGTGATCGAGCGCGCCATCATGCCGGAAGAGCTTGAAGGCTTCCAGCAGTGCTTCCTCACCGGGACGGCAGCCGAGGTGACGCCGGTTTCGGAGATCGGTCCATACCGATTCGAGGTCGGCGAAATCGCCAAGACGCTGATGAATGACTATTCTGCGGCCGTTCAGCCCAAGCACGCAATCGCTGCAGAATAACGAAAGTCACAGCTTTTTTAACTAGTAAGGGCGGTTTTCGGGCCGCCCTTTTTATTTAAGCGCTTCTGCATTTGACTTTCACACAATTCGGCGTCTCATGATGGGGTCGGCCCGGGAGGCTGGCAGCTATGGAGGGACTGGAAATATGGATATGAACACGCTTCTTCCGATCATTATTCAGGTGATTACGGGTATCATCGGTGGTCAGGCGGTTGGCGCGGCTATCAAGACGGCGGCGATGGGGCAGCTTACCAAAATCCTGGGCGGCGCTGTTGGCGGCGTCGGCGGTGCGGCCATCCTCAACAGTCTGCTGGGTGGCGCGGTCGATCCGACAGCCGCGGCCACGGCGGCAGGGGCAGGCAGCGCGTTGAACATTTCAAATATCGTTGGCGGTGCCGGCGGCGGCGCCATCCTGACCGGCATCATCGGTGCGGTCATGAACGCGATGAAGAAATAAGCTTTGACGTTTCAGGGTTTTAAATGGGCGGCTTCGGCCGCCCATTTCGTTTTCCGTTTTGCGTTTTTCCGTTTGCCGTTTGTGGAGCGGTGGACGCCGTTCGCGTGTGTCTCTACATCAGGGTAAGGTTAGGGCTTTCCTGACGCGTTCGAGGGGGCGCGCAGCGCTCCGACAGCGTGAAAGGACGAATATGGGTCAGCTCAACGCCGGCATCGTGCCGGTCACGCCGTTCCAGCAGAACTGCACCATTCTCTTCGACATGGACGACAGGCAAGGCGTTGTCGTCGATCCGGGCGGCGACATCGACAAGGTGCTGGCGGCGCTCGAGGACAATGCGATCACTGCCGGCGCGATCTGGATCACGCATGGCCATATCGACCATGCCGGCGGGGCTATGGAGCTGAAGGAGGCGCTCGGTATCGAGATCATCGGCCCGCATGCGGCCGACCGGCCGCTGCTCGCCAATCTCGAGAACCAGGCGAAGCGCTACGGCATCACCGATCCCGTGCGCAACTGTGTCCCCGACCGGTTCCTTGCCGAAGGCGAGACCGTTTCGTTCGGCTCACACGTGTTCGAGGTGCTCCATTGTCCGGGCCACGCACCCGGCCACGTCGTCTACTATAACCGGGCGGCGAAGTTCGCGCATGTCGGCGACGTGCTGTTCCGCGGTTCGGTCGGCCGCACCGACCTGCCGGGCGGCGACCACGCCGCGCTGATCGCCTCGATCAAGGAGAAGCTTTTGCCGTTGGGCGACGACATCGGCTTCATCTGCGGCCACGGTCCCGGCGGCCGTTTTGGTGAGGAGCGGCGGAGCAATCCGTTCCTGATCTGAAACCGCTTGCCGGAAACAAAAAAGCGCGGCCTGTGCGACCGCGCTTTTTTCCGGCAGGAAACTGCCTCCGTTAATTGGCGGTGCAGAAATGCTGTTCGCCGTCATAGCCTGTGAACGTGCCGGTACGCGCGTTGAAGCTCCGGTAGCGGTCCGAGCAGTATTCGTACCAGCCGCGGGTCCAGGGCTCCGCATAGCTTTCGGCATAGGCCACCCGCGGCTGCACGTAATAACGGCGCACCGGGGCAGGCCGGTAGTATTCATCATCATAGGCCGGGTCGTAATAGCGGGGCTGCGGGCTGGCGAGCGCACCGCCGATCAGGGCACCGGCCGCAAGGCCGAGCACGCCTGCCGCAACGGCGTCGCCGTTGCCGTGGTGCCGGCGGTGATGGCGCCATTCATCGGCACTGGCCGCGGGCAAGGTCGCAAGCGTGGTCGCAACGACCGCGGCGGAAAGGATGGCAGTCTTGAAAATTCGGTTCATATCGGTCTCCTTCGTGCCGGCCCGGGTCGTTTTCGGGGGATGCGGTCCGGCTTTAACGAAGACTAATATGGGACCGTGGCTGAACGGGGGCTGAACGAAATTTGGCCAGGCGGGTTCATCCAACTGGGCGATTCAAGCGTGCGGTAAACACCGCAGGCCAGACCGGCCCACGTCCATTCTGTCCAGGGCCGGTTCAGCCGATCGACAGGTTGACGGCTTTCGGACCCTTGCCGCGCTTGTCCGGCTCGGTGTCGAATGTCACTTTCTGCCCATCCTCCAGACCGGGAAGACCCGACGCCTGCACGGCCGAAATATGGACGAAGACATCCTTTGCCCCGTCGTCCGGCGTGATGAAGCCGAAGCCCTTGGCGTGATTGAAGAATTTGACGGTGCCGGTCTGCGGCATGGGAAGCTCCTTTGATCCCACAAGTCCAGTCTCGGGCCGGCAAATGCCCGGACGGAAATTTGTCCTTTATTTTAGTGCCATCGGCAAGAGAAAGTTTTGCGGGTGCCGGCAAGCATCCCAGAACACAAAAGGCGCGACGAAAACCGCCGCGCCTTTATAAAATTCACGTCACACCAAAGCCTTGCAGCATCCTCACACCCGAAAGGACGCGCGGCACGCCGCCGTTCAGGCGGCGCGGAGATTGACCGCTTTCGGACCCTTGCCCATACGGTCGGGCTCGACATCGAAGGTGACCTTCTGACCGTCGACGAGCGTGCGCAGCCCGGAAGCCTCGATCGCCGAGATGTGTACGAACACATCCTTGGCGCCGCCATCGGGCGTGATGAAGCCGAAGCCTTTGGTAGCGTTGAAGAATTTAACGGTGCCGGTCTGGGCCATTGGGGAAACTCCTTCACCCGTGTCAGTCTTGGTGGTTCCGCCCGCCGCCTGGCGCCGTGGGCAAGTCCCGGTGGTTGCTTCGGCAGTCATGCACTGGCGCATGGTAAAACCCCCCGCCGAAAACGGGGCTGTCAGAGATTCACAGTATCGGGGAAAGGTCGTCCAAAACGTTCCGCTCTCCGGGTCGCAAATGCCCGAACACAAAATTTATCGCACGGAAACGTGATGCTTGCAAGATAGAGCCGCGGGCGGCCCAACAGGCGCATCCCGACGCATCGCACCGATAGTCCCGGTTCTCCGCCCGGTCATCGGCCAGACGCAGCCCAGGCATGGTCCAGCAAGCGGGGCCGGTGCTGTTTTGCCTTTGCGCCGGCATACCGCCTTGGTTGGCCATGCCGCCCGTTGCAAACAGGGGTTGCATTTGGCGGCGGAATGACGAGGATCGGCCGGACGCAGGCACCATTTGTGCAGGCACGAGCTTCGAGGGAGGGAACATTCATGCGGTTTCTTGCGGCAATCTTCTCGCGGCAGAGTTTTTCCATCCTGTTCCTGTCGGCAATTCTCGCGGCCTGCACCGTCGTGGTCGATGAGGGGCCGGGGCCGCGCCCGCCACGGCCGGGACCGCAATTCTGCACCAGGCAATATGACCCGGTCTGCGCCAGGCGCGGCGGCGACCGCCAGACCTTCGCCAACGCCTGCCTTGCCGAACGGGCCGGATACCGCATCATCCGTGAAGGCGAGTGCCGTGGCGGTGGTGGCGGCGGGGAGCAGACATTCTGTACCCGCGAATACCGCCCGGTCTGTGCCCGTCGCCATGGCGAACTGCGCACGTTCCCCAATGAATGCGAGGCCCGCGCGGCTGATTATCGGGTCGTCGATGATGGGCCGTGCTAGCGCACCGGCCTCACTGTTCGTCCGGATAGGCACCATCGGCGGGGCCGACGTAGAGCTCGGCGCCGTCCTCGTTGGAGATGCGCAGGCGATCGGGGATCTGCGGCATCATCAGCGTGTGAAGCAGCGTGGCGGCGCCTTGCAGGGCGGCGCGCAGGTTCGGCGCCTCCAACGACACCCGGTCGAGTGTCGCTTCGTCGGCATCGCGCGAGCGGTAGAACTCGATGACGAAATTCAAGCACGCCTCCAGCAGATTGTCTGCGATCGACCCTAGCCTTTGGACTTGGGTTTCGTACCGGTCTCCGCCTGCTTGACCGCCGAGCCGAATGGCGAGGCCGGCTTTGCAGCCACCTTGTCCTTCTTGGGCTTGCGTGTCTCGCGGTTGCTTCGCTGTTGACCCTTGGCCATTTCTGATCCCTCGTGCGTGGGTGGTAATGTCGAGAGTGCTATCGCTCAGCCGGCCGGGTTGTCGACCGGTTCGAGATTGTCTTCCGTGGTGACCCGCTCGTAGGTCTCCTGCTCGCTGCGGATGCGGTATTGCGGCGAGCCGTCCTTGACCGGCAGCCGGCTCTTGATCTGGAACAGCTCCGCGGTCTTTTGGACAAGGCCGATGCGGCTCTTCATGCGGACGGTCTGGCCGACGGTGAAGATATGCGACGGCGTATCCGTGCGCCGCGCACTCTGCTGGAAGCGGATCATGTAACGTTCTCCTGATCGTGCCGAAGCGCTGCTTCGAGTTCGGCGTGGTCGACGGCGACAAGCTGGCTGGTCGGGCTTTTCACCGTCCTTGACGGCAGATGGATGAAAGTGGCGACGCGGCGCCAGGCAAGCCACGACATGCCGTCGATCAGTTCCTCGTCGTGGTCGATGTCATAGTCGCCGGCCGGCTGCACGCCATCTAGCCCGCCAAGCACGAAAGGTGCCGCGAAACGCGATGGAATGAGTGGTGCGGGCAGACATTCTTGTGCCTTGAAGTTTCTTTCCGGCCTGGCCCTGAAAACGGGGCCTGGATTGCGGTATCGGGTATCGGCGATTTGTATGAGTTTTGGCGGGCCGAGAACCCCTGACGCCGCGAGGGGACCAAGCACGGCCCAAAAACGGTTCCATACCAATATTCTGAAAATGCGGCTTATTCAAGAAGATTCCGGCTTTTTGCCGCTACCAACGTAAAATTACTTTTCTATGGTTATTTGCGAAACGATGATACGGTGCCGGGCATCTCAAAAATTGTTTGAAGAAGTTCCGGAAGAGTTCCTCCGGCATTTGTGTTTATTTAGGTATGAAGGGAATAGAGTCATGAGTTCCGTAAGAACACCGAATGTCCCGACAGTTGCAGTCGATCCTGTCGTCAAGCCGACAAAGGTCATATCGCCGCGCCTCACGATAAGAAGCGACGAGGCGGCAAGGCGAAGGATTGCCGACACCGACGGCACGGTGCGGCGGGCGCGCCAGCTTGCCGAAAGCAACCGCCTGATTTGACGCGCAAGCCATGACACTCAATTTTCCCAACCCCAGCCGCTCCTACGACGCTGCAGCCAAGCGCGTTCGTTTCGTCGGGCATGACGGCATGTTCGAAGTCCCGTTCTTTATCGAGGTTACGGCACTTTCGACGGTAAACCCGGCTGCAAGCGGAGCCGAAGCCGAATTCCTCAGTGCCTTCGACGCCAAGCGTTCATCGATCCACGATATTGCGCGCGAAGCCTACTCGCACGGCCGCAAGAACATGTATGTGCTGACGCCGGCCGACTTTCGGTAAGTTCCCCGGGTTCGGAGGTTTGCTTCGTAGCAACCGCCGTCTGCTCTTGCACGTGCCGCAGCGATGGCCTAGATCGCGGCAGGCGGACAACACGGCAGGTTTCCCATCAACAGAGATCCGAGACAACCGGCAGGCGCACGTTACGGCTCAGGCGGACAGCCGCCGCTGGGGCTCGACCAGCACGTGCAGCGGGCGCTGCAGTTGCACCAGGCGGGGCGCCGGCAGGAAGCGGAGGCGCTTTACCGTCAGGTGCTGGCGCAAAAGGCCAACCACCCGGCTGCTGCGCATTTCCTCGGGCTTCTGCTGCACCAGACCGGGCGCAGCGCCGAGGGGCTGGCGCTGATCGAACAATCGGTGCGTCTGCAGCCGAACAATCCGGATTTCCTCAACAATCTCGGCACCGTGCTGCGCGACCTCGGCCGGGTAGCGGCCGCGGCCGATCTCTTCCGCAAGGTGGTGGCGATTCGGCCGGACCAGTTGGCGGCGCGCGACAATCTCGGCTCGTCGCTGAAGCAACTCGGCCAATTCGAAGGCGCCGAAGATATTTATCGCGGCACGATCGGCCGCAACCCGTTCCATGTCCGCGCCCGCGTCGGGCTTGCCGAAACGCTGCAGGAAGCGGGCCGGCTGGATGAAGCACTGGCTGTTTTTCGCGAGGCGCTGACGATCCGGCCGAAGGATGCCGATCTTTTGCACGGCCTGGGCGTCGGGCTGATGGAAAAGGGCAATCTCGACGAGGCTGCGGATCTTTTCAGGCAGGCGCTGGCGGTGGACCCCGGCATGGCCAGGGCCTGGCTGATGCTCACCCAGGTCAAGCGCCAGAAGGAGCGCGACGCCGAGCTTGCCCGCATGGAGGCGGAGCACGCCAAGGCGCCGCAAGGCAGCCTGGCGCGCATGCAGCTTTCCTTCGGCCTCGGCAAGGCCAACGACGACCTCAGGGATTATGGCCGCGCTTTCGACTATTTCGCCGAAGGCAACGCGATCCGCCGCCAGGGCATCGACTACGACGCCGGCAAGACGCGCGGCGAGTTCGAGGCGATGAAGGCGGTATTCGACAAGACCTTTTTTGAAAAACACAGGCCGGGCGGGATCGCCGACGACACGCCGATCTTCGTTGTCGGCATGCCGCGATCCGGCACCACGCTGGTCGAGCAGATCATCGCCAGCCATCCGCAGGTCTATGGCGCCGGCGAGCTCAGCATATTGAAGACGGCGGTCGGCAAGCAGTTTCCGCTCAGCATGAAGGGCGGCTTTCCCTGGGGCATCGCCGACATGCCCGACAAGGCCTATGCTGAGGCCGGCCAGGCGTATCTCGACATGCTGCGCGCCCGCTATCCAGGTTTTCGGCACGTCACAGACAAGATGCCCGGCAACTTCCTCTTGGTCGGCTTCATCCATATGATGCTGCCGAAGGCCAAGATCATCCATTGCGCGCGCGATGCGGCGGCGACCTGCCTGTCGATCTACAAGGTGCACTTTCGCGGCGACAGCCATCGCTACGGCTACGATCTCGACGAGCTCGCCGATTTCCACAACCTCTACACCGATATCATGGCGCACTGGCACGCCGTGCTGCCTGATGTCGTGCACGACGTTCGCTACGAGGATTTCGTCGCCGACCAGGAAGGCCAGTCGCGGGCGCTGATCGCCCATCTCGGCCTGCCATGGGACGACGCCGTGCTGTCGTTTCACCAGACCGACCGGCCCGTGCGCACGGCGTCGGCCGCGCAAGTGCGCCAGCCGATGTATCAGGGCTCGGTCGATCTGTGGAAGCGCTATGGCGACCGGCTGAAGCCGCTGCTCGACCGACTAGCGTAATGCGTTGCGGGCCTACAGCTCCAAAAACGGCTGGAAGCCGCCAAAGATCATGCGCTTGCCGTCGAACGGCATGGTCTCCCAGTCCGGCTTGAGGCGCGGATCGGCCATCACCTTGGCCATCACCGCATCACGATGCTGCCTGGATTCATAGACGACCCAGGAGAAGACGACGACCTCGTCTTCCTTGGCCTGCACGGCGCGCGGGAAGGAGGTGAGCTCGCCATAGGATACGTCGTCGCCAATGCATTCGACATAGGCCAACGCGCCATGCTCCTTCCAGACAGCGCCGGCCGTCTGCGCCATTTTCTTGTAGGCATCGAGATTTGCCTTGGGCACGGCCAGCACGAAACCGTCGACATAGGACATCTGACTTCCTCCATGTGATCGTTTTCCTCTCCCTTTAGAGCGGGGAGAGGTGATTTCAGACACAGCCTGTGTTGGATGTTAAGCTGCTTTCACCGGTGCGTTCATTGCCCATTCGACGCCGAACGGATCACGCATATTGCCCCAGCGGTCGCCCCAGAACATCACCTGCAACGGCACGACTGCCTCGCAACCCGCCTCGATGGCCCGCTTCCACCAGGCGTCGATGTCGTCGCTGCCGAGATGGAGTTGCATGGTGTAGCCCTGCGGCTTCACAGCGGCCATTCCATGCTCGGGATAGAAGTCGGAAAGCATCAGGGTCGAACCGTTGATGTGGAGATGGATATGCATGGTGCGGCCCTGTTCATCCGGCGGATAGGCAAAGACCTGCTCGGCACCGAAGGCCTTTTGGTAAAATTCTGCGGCTTTGAAAGCGCCGTCCAGCTGAAGGTAGGGCGTCAATCCGCCAAGCACTTTGGCGGCGGACTGGGTCTGCGGCTGATCATTCATGTCATGCTCCTCTTTGCGTCTGGTTGGCCTTTGCGAACCACAGGACGAACGGAACGGCGAAGATCCTACACGGCCGATGGTTTGGATTCGAAATGGCGCCTGCCGCGACGGCCAACTGCCACCTTTCAACCTTCGATGCGAATCCGCGGGCTGTTTTGCGCGTCGACGACGATTTCCGGCCAGCCGATATCTTTGCGCAACTCGATCGGCAATGAAAGGATGGCGCGTTCGCTGCGATAACGGGCGCGAGCCGCCGAGTAACGCGTCACGGCGTGACCTATGGATGACAGAATAGACATGATGCTTTCTCCTCGATTGGCGCCGGCATCACCGTGTCGGCGTCCCAAGGACGTGGCATGCGATCATCATCCGACAGAGCGCCGGATTTTTTTCCGCAATTTTTTAACCGCCCGCTTCGGCTACCTCCTGGAAGAAAGCTTCCGGGCTATCGATCTCGGTCAGCCGCCGTTTCTCGATCAGCCAGAAGCGGTTGCCAACCGCGCGGATGAAGGAGCGGTCGTGCGAGGCGAGCAGACAGCTCGCCTGACGTTCCAGCAATTCCGCTTCCAGCGCCTCCTGGCCATCAATGTCGAGGTGGTTAGTCGGCTCGTCGAGTAAATAGAAATTGGGATTGGCGAGCCTCAGCGCCAGCATCATCAGCCGCGCCTTTTGCCCGCCGGACAGCACGCCGATCCTGCGCTCCTGCATGTCGATGCTGACGCCGGCGCCCGCCAGCAGCGAGCGGGCGCGCTGCTCACCGACATCGAATCTGCGCGAGAGCGTCGCCAGCGGCGTGTCGTCGCCGCCGATGCCCGACAGCGCCTGGTCGCTATAGCCGAGCACCGTCGACGGCGTCACCTTCACGCCTTGCGCCGCCGTTTGCGGCTCGACGATGGCATTCCGGATCAGGCCGATCAGCCGTGATTTGCCGACGCCGTTACGGCCGAGCAGGACAATGCGGTCCCCTTGGCAGATATGGCGCTTGCCGGTGCCGAACAGAACCGTGCCGTCAGGCGTTCCGACCACCAGATCGTCGAGCGTGATCAGCACCTTGGCATGGCTGCCGCGATTGGCGAGCTTGATCGTGCCCGCCGATTTTTCGCGGTGCGCCGGCGCTGCCGCGTCTTCCAGGCGCTCTGCCCGCTGGTTGAGCTGCTTGGTCTTGACCGTCAAAAGGTCGCTGCCGGAATTGATGCCGATATTGTTGAGCTTGGCCGCCTGCCGGCGCAGCTGCTGCGCCACTTTCATGTCGCGCTGGAATTTGCGCTCGGTCGAGGCGTCGACCTCGTCCAGCGTAAGCCTCGCCCGCGAATAGGGCAGCGAAAACACCGGCGATTGTTCGGGGCGTAGAAACAGCGTGCGGTTGGTCGTCGCGTCGAGGAACGCCCTGTCATGGCTGGCGATCACAATCGGCACCTCGCGCGGCAGCGCGTTCAACCAGGTTTCGAGTTGGCTGATCTTGCCGAGATCGAGATGGTTGGTCGGCTCGTCGAGCAGCAGGACGTCGGGATCGGTGACCCAGACGCGGGCGATCAGTGCCAATCGCTGCCAGCCGCCGCTCAAGGCCCGCATCGGCCGCGCGCGCATTGGCTGCGGCACGTCGAGCGAGTCGAGAACCACATCGATGCGCCATTGTTCGCTTTCGGCCTGCTCGGCCGGCAAGACGTCGGCCACCACTTCATGAAAGCTGCGCCCGGCCAGCGCTGCGGGGATGATTTGCTCGACATAGCCGACGCGCAGGCCGCGCGTGCGGGAGATGTCGCCTGATGTCGGCTCCATGTCGCCGGTCAGGCACTTCAACAAAGTGGATTTGCCGCGACCATTGGCGGCGACGATGCCGAGCCGATCGCCAGTGCCGATGGTGAGGTCGAGATTGGAGAAGAGCGGCGCACTCATAGTGACGCCGAGGGACTTGAGGCTGATCAGGGCCATGTCGATTTCTCTGGTCTGTCCGGAGTGATTCCGGTTGATGCACTTTGACGGTGCGCAGCTGGCCATCAGGCTCGGCGTTTCAGCACCACGAAGGGCAGACCAAGAAAATCGAAGCGGGAGAACCCGGACCGTCTCTGGTCAGCCTGCAAGCAAGCTCGCAGGGCAGAGACAGGGCCGCGCTGACGGTGGTGAGAAAATAACACGCAGCCCTCCTTTCAAGACGTTCAAGTTGTAGAAACTGGCTACACCAAGGGTAGCGCCGATGGCAAGTGGCTAGGCTCCCCCTTCTCCCCTTGCTTGGTGGGAGAAGATGGCCGCGAAGCGGTCGGATGAGGGGCGCTCCAGCTTGGCACCGACGGCGATCCGTCCAGCACCCTCAACCGTCTCGGCGCTGCGCGCCGATCCACCTTCTCCACAAGGGGAGCAGGGAAGCTCGCTACCGTCCCGGCCGACCCGTCTTGCCCGGCCGGCGCTTTTCACGGCGGGCGTCGGCGGGATCTTCGTAGGAGCCGATGCCGGCGCGCTGACGGACAATGGGTTTGGCGGAAACGTCGTGTTCCTTCGCGCCCCCCTCTGCCCTGCCCTCTTTGCCACCACTTGGCATCTCCCCCACGAGGGGGGAGATTGGTTGTGGTTTCGCCGGCGCTTTTCCCTCGACCGGCTTCTCGGTCCGCCGCACCGTCATCTCGTCCAGTGAGTTCTTCCTGAACAGCGGCTTGGTCGGTTCACCCGGTATACCGAAATCCGAACCGTGCGCTTCCTGCGCCGACTGTTTCTTGAACAGCGAACGGGAGACCGCGCCTGACGGCGTCGGCATGTCGGTGCCAGGTCCCATATCGTCCAGCGAAGGTTTCGCGAACAGCGGCTTCTTGACCGGCACGGCGCCGTCGGCGCCCATTTCGTCGAGCTCCGGCTTGCGGAAGAGGTTGGGCCGGGCAGCCTTGGCCGCCTCTTCGGCGGCATGTGCCTCATCGAGCTTGCGGAAACGCTCCTGTTCCTCTGCTGTACGATGTTTGGCCACGCCCTTGTTGTGCTTGCCCTTTTCGCGGCCCGAAACCGGGCTTTCCATGTCGGCATATTTGGCCAGCGGGTCGTCCGAGATGGACAGTTCCATCTCGCGCAGCCGCTTGATTTCGTCGCGGATACGGGCCGCCTTTTCGAAATCGAGGTTGGCGGCGGCGTCGCGCATCTGTTTGTCCAGGGCGTCGAGATGCGCCTTCAGATTGTTGCCCATCATGGCGCCGGCGCTGTCGGTGAACTGCGAAATGTCGGCGCGGACATGGTCCTTCTCGTAGACTGAATCCAGGATGTCCGAAATACGCGACTTGACCGATTCCGGGGTGATGCCGTTGGCCGCGTTCCACTCCATCTGCTTTTCGCGACGGCGGTTGGTCTCGGCCATCGCCCGCTCCATCGAGCCGGTGATCTGGTCGGCATAGAGGATGACCTTGCCGTCGACGTTTCTGGCGGCGCGGCCGATGGTCTGGATCAGCGATGTCTCGGAGCGCAGGAAGCCTTCCTTGTCGGCGTCGAGAATGGCGACGAAGCCGCATTCGGGAATGTCGAGGCCCTCGCGCAACAGGTTGATGCCGACCAGCACGTCGAAGGCGCCAAGGCGCAGGTCGCGCAGGATCTCGATGCGCTCCAGCGTGTCGATGTCGGAGTGCATGTAGCGGACGCGAATGCCTTGCTCATGCAGATATTCGGTCAAATCCTCGGCCATGCGCTTGGTGAGCACAGTGACCAGCGTGCGGTAGCCGGCCCTCGTGGTTTCGCGGATTTCGCCGACTACGTCGTCGACCTGTGTCTTGGCCGGGCGCACTTCGACCGGCGGGTCGATCAGGCCGGTCGGGCGGATGACCTGCTCGGCGAAGACGCCGCCGGACTGCTCCATCTCCCAGGCGCCGGGCGTCGCCGAAACCGCGACGGAGAGCGGGCGCATGGCGTCCCATTCCTCGAAGCGCAGCGGCCGGTTGTCCATGCAGGACGGCAGGCGGAAACCATACTCGGCCAGCGTCGCCTTGCGGCGGAAGTCGCCGCGATACATGCCGCCGATCTGCGGGATGGTGACATGGCTTTCGTCGATGAAGACCAGCGCATTGTCGGGAATGTATTCGAACAAGGTCGGCGGCGGATCGCCCGGCTTGCGGCCGGTCAGATAACGCGAGTAATTCTCGATGCCGGCGCAGGAACCGGTCGCCTCCAGCATCTCCAGGTCGAAGCGGGTGCGCTGCTCAAGCCGCTGCGCCTCAAGCAGGCGGCCAGCCTTTTCAAGCTCTTGCAGCCGATATTTGAGTTCTTCCTTGATAGACTTGATGGCTTGATTCAAGGTCGGGCGCGGCGTGACGTAGTGCGAATTGGCGTAGATCTTGACGCTCTTCAGCTCGCCGGTTTTCTGGCCGGTCAGCGGATCGAATTCGGTGATCGCTTCGATCTCGTCGCCGAACAGCGAGATGCGCCAGGCGCGGTCTTCCAAGTGGGCCGGGAAGATCTCGATCGTGTCGCCGCGCACCCGGAACGAGCCGCGGACGAAGTTGATGTCCTGGCGCTTGTATTGCTGGGCGACGAGGTCGGCGAGCAGCGCGCGCTGGTCGAGCCAGTCGCCGATCTGCATCTGGAAGGTCATCGCCGTATAGGTCTCGACCGAGCCGATACCGTAGATGCAGGACACCGAGGCGACGATGATGACGTCGTCGCGCTCGAGCAGCGAGCGCGTCGCCGAATGGCGCATGCGGTCGATCTGCTCGTTGATCGAGGATTCCTTCTCGATGTAGGTGTCGGTCCGGGGCACATAGGCCTCGGGCTGGTAATAGTCGTAGTAGGAGACGAAATACTCGACGGCGTTTTCCGGGAAGAATTTCTTGAACTCGGAGTAGAGCTGCGCGGCCAGCGTCTTGTTGGGCGCCAGGATCAGAGCGGGGCGCTGCGTCTCCTCGATCACCTTGGCCATGGTGAAGGTCTTGCCCGAGCCGGTTACGCCGAGCAGCACCTGGGTGCGGTCGTTGCTGTTGACGCCCTCGACGAGATCCTTGATCGCGGTCGGCTGGTCGCCGGCCGGCTCGAAATCCGAGACCATCTTGATGGCGATGCCGCCTTCGGATTTCTCAGGCCGGGCAGGGCGATGCGGCGTCCACAGCACGCCGTCCTTGTGCAGCGGATTGCCGGATTCGATCAGCGCCGACAGCGCCGCGACCGTGGCGGTGACGCCGCCCGAGGCCATGGCCTCGGCGTCCTCCAGCGAAATGTCGAGGCCGGCGACAGGGTTGAGACCGGCCGCAGTGCGCTCCCGCGCCGAAGCCGCGCCGCCCATCGAGGTGCCGCGCGCAGTACGGCCGGGGGAAGAGGAGCGCTCCGGGATCTTCTTCGACTTGGCGCCTTCCCTCCCCCTCGAGGGGAGGGTGGCGGCGGAGCCGCCGGGTGGGGTCGGTGCGGCAGTGCTCTGCGACCCTTCACGCCGAGCGCTTCCTTTGCCGACCCCCTCTGTCGCCTTCCGCGACATCTCCCCCTCGAGGGGGGAGATTTGACGCCCTTCCTTCTCGGCTTCCTGCTCGATCTGTTCGGCCCAGTCGGCGATCGAGCCGGTCAGCGGGGCGCCAGTGAACTCGGCCTGCGGCGCCTCGGCAAAGCCGCCCTTGTACAGGGGCTCCGACGCATCGAGAAAATCGGTCAGCGGGCTGCGTCGCTTGGGCGGCGAAGCGCGATCGTCATTCGCCGGCGGCGGCGTTTTCTTGTCGGAGAGTCTGGCCATGGCCCGAATATGGGAGGTATCGGCCAAAATGGAAAGAGCGGAGTGGCGGGTGGTGCGAGGCGCAATTTGGCTGCTGACAGCAGGCTGTCAGGAGCACCCTCCAGGTTTCCTCCTTAGTTAAACCAAAGCGCGAACGTCAGAAACCCGGCGCCGCCGAACTGGCGCTGGATCTGGTTGAACTCCTCGCTTGTGAGAATCTTGCCGCGTTCGAGATAGGGTGCGATGGCCGGCCCGGTGATCGACAGCACCAGGTCGAAGGTTTTTGGCTCATCAAAGAAGCGCTTCATGTTGATGCCTTTGTCGGCGATGCGGAAATGCGGCAGCAAGGTGCGGCCTTTCAGCAGATCCTCCGCCATATCAAGGGCGGCGAGCCAGGCCTGCACCTGCTGCTCGCCGACTTCAAGGCCGGTCAGCGGGCTGGCGCCTTTCTGCTGCGGCCCGGGCAGCCATTCGTGGTCATTGTCGGTTTCGGCGCGGATGGCTTTCCAGTCCTCGCGCGACAGTCGGATCATCTCCATCAGATGGCGGCGCGCCGCTTACCGGCGCTCAGGCTCGACCACTTGCCAGTTGATGAGATGCACCAGGGAGATGAAGTCGGCGAGGCGCCATTCGGACGTCAGGATGCCGCCATTCATGCCACCGTCCAGCGGCACGAGCGTATCCTGCAGCGGCAGTTTTGCGCGCGGGAACAGCATGTGGAAGGAGCCGTCGAAGGTGTTTTTGAAATCATGCGCCAGCCAGAAGTCGGCCTGCGCCATCAGGAACTCGGCATAGCCCTGCAGCCAATAGCCGTCGGCGCGGTCGAAGCGAAAGGTGAGGGCTGGTGCGGCCGCGTCTGGCACACCGCCGCCGCGCGACAGAGACGCCATGATCGCGGCGGCACTTTCGTCCGGCGCGATCTGGCCATCCTCGTTGAGATCGATGCCGAGGCGGGTGAGGTCGATGACCATGCCGATGTCCGCGTCGGCGGGCACCGAGCCCAGCGTGGCTGCGGATTTCTCCAGCCGGTCGCGGAAGGCGACGAGAATGGCGCGGAATTGTCCGTAGGTCAGCGGCTCGGGATCGGGGTTGTCCGGCACCGGCAGCCGCATCAGCGGCAGCATGAAGGATTGCGGGCTTTCGAAACCGTGGCGATGCAGGCCGCCGGCCAGGATCTCCAGCGCGGTGAAGAATTCGCCGGCGCCGGCGGCGTAGGCGGCTGCCGGATCGCCTGGCGCGGCGGTTTCAAGCGCGGCAAGAGCGCTGTCGCGCTCAGTCACGGTTTTTGCCTCGAACAGTGCCGCGGCATCCGGCACTGCGGCGCCGGCCGAAGACAGCGGCAGGAAAAGAACGATGGCGCACGCCACCAGCCTGGAAAAACGCGTCATCGTGATCACCCCTTTTGTCGCTCCGCAGTGGATCATACACGCATTTGGTTCGCGCGCCTGTAGCCCTGTGGTTCAACGACAACAGTCAGCGCTTCAATCAGTCCGGCTGGCGGTCTACACAAGGCAAACCATTGGGCCGTCGCGTGTCGAATTATCCGCTTTCCTACAAACTGTCCTGGCTGCCACGCTTCCTCCGGCCTTCGCTCGATGGCGACGCGCGCGGCTTTGCTCCGGCGGCCGCAACCCTGCTCGACCCGCCGCCGGCGCGGACGGTGCGGCTGGCTTTCGTCGGCGATATCTCGGCGGTGGCCAATCGCAGCCCGCCGGACTGCGACCCGGCGATCGCGGCGCTGTTCGCCTCGGCCGATCTCGTGGTCGGCAATTGCGAAAGCCCGGTGGTGGAACGGCCGAGCGCTGTTTTGGGTACGAGGTTTGGCACGCATCACGCGATGAGCGAGCGGTTCCTTGCCGAGGCGCTGACCGCCGCCGGCATTTCGCGTGAGAAACTGGTGCTGTCGCTGGCCAACAACCACGTGCTCGACCAGGGCATCGCCGGCTTCGACGAGACGGTCGCCGCGCTGGAGCAATTAGGCATCCGCACAATCGGCGCTGGGGCTCCAGTCGAGCGGTTTGCGGTCGGACCGCTGACAATAGGCCTTGCCGCCTTTACCTTGTGGCGCAATGCCGACGCGGCTCAGTTCGCGGGCCGTGTCTCGATGGAAAGCAATCCGGCGCAATGGCCGCACGATGCGGCTTCGGGTGTCGACCTCCTCTGCGCGGTAGCGCATTGGGATTGGGAATTCCGGCATTTTCCACGTGCGAAGACGCGGGCACTGGCGCGGCTTCTGGCCGAACACGGCGTCTGCCTGATAGCCGGGCATCATGCCCATGTCGTGCAGCCGATCGAGCGGATCGGCAAGACGCTCGTCGCCTATGGACTCGGCGATTTCCTCGGCACTGCCTTCGCGCGCCAGCCGTGGCCTGGCCGCATCGGTGCCATTTTCGTCGTCGACATCAGCGCCGATCCCGGCACGCGCGGCGCCATTGCCGCCTACCGGCTGCAAGCCTTCATGCGGCTGCGCGCCGGCGATCACGAGCGGCTGGTGCCGGTTGAAATGTTGAAGGGAAAATCAAGGCAAAGGATTCTGGCCCGCCTCGATGCGATCTTCAGTGCCGGGCGCTGACGGCTGCGCTGACGCGGTCCACCAAACCGGCTATCATGCCCAGCGCGGGCAGGCTTGTGGCGGCGGTGGGTGATGGAAACTGCGGATTTCATGCCGAGCGAAGCGGTGATCGCCGGCCTCAGGAAGAACATCGAGGCCTATGAGGTCGAAAGAGCTTCGGCCTATCGCCGGACGCGCTGGCGGGTCCCACTTTTCATCGGGCTGGTGCTGGCGTTCGTGGTGTTTGTGGCCTGGCTCTTCAACGGGGTTGCCGACCCGAACGAGCAGTGGGTCTCGACCCCGCATGTGTTCCTCTATGTCGGCGGACTCCTGGCAGCGATCCTGCTCTATTTCCGGGCGATCAAGCCAGCGAGCAAATTGCAGCAGTCCTTTCGCAGCACGCTGTTGCCGATCATCTTCGGTTTCATCGAGGACATTCGGTATCGCCACAACGTCAAGCCGAATTCGTTCGACCGACTGCCGCGTGAGACGGTTGGTTCGTTCAACCGACGGTCTTTCGACGATGTTTTCTCCGGCCGCTACGAAGGATTTCCATTCGAGCTGTACGAAGCAGATCTACGGGAAGGGACGGGCAAGAGCACGACGGCAGTGTTCAAGGGCGTGATCGTCGCCTTCGAGACGATCGTGCCGTTCCCCGGCACATTGGTTGCCGCGCGCCGGACCAACAAGGTGGTCGGCTTCCTCCGCGGCATCTTCGGCAGCAAGATGCAGGAACTATCCAGCGGCGTACCCGAACTCGACGCCGCCTATGAGTTCCGCACCGACAATATCGAGGCGGCGCGGCCGCTGGTGACCGGCCGGCTGGCGCAGGCGCTGCAATGGCTCGGCGAGACCCGGCCGAACGATCCGGCACGCGTCGCGCTCAACGGCAGCGACGGCTTCCTCCTGCTGCCGCAGGAACGGAATTTCTTGGAGCTCCCGGATATCTCCACGCGCCTCGACTACACCAAGCATGTCGCGCCGATGATCGCCGACATGGGCGCGATTCTGGCGACGGCGGCTTTGGTGCGCAAGATCGGGGCGAAGGACGAGGAGGCGGGGTAGTCCGGCTGGGCGGTCAGCAATCGAAGCCGCGTTGGCTACGCATGTAGTCGACTTCCTCCTTCGGCATCGACTTGAACATCACACAGACGGTGAAACTGCCAACCTGGTGACCGTTTTTGGTATATCCCCAGTCGGAAATATCGTCTCGGTTGAATTCTACATACTGGCCAGCCACGACGTTGTGGACGCTATGTGGCTCATTCGCCAATATCCCCACGAATCCGGTTTCGTTCCGCTGGAACGGGATGACCCAGAAGTGTTCGGTCACATGTCCGTCCTTGATCATCACCTTCAGTTTGAATGTGTCCGTTCCAGGTGGCGGTGTCTGGGATAATGCCAGGAATGCATCCAGGGTGGCACGTGCCTGTGCAGTCGCCGCCGCCATATCTGGATCGTCAGGCGCGACTGCGACGACGCTGTCGTCGCCCTGACTGGAGTCGTGAGCCTCGGCGCATATCGGAGCAAGCTCTAGCATCAGGGACAGTATCGCGCGGGACACGAGCTTCATGGAATGGGCGCCCATACAATGGTCAGCATCATCATGGATCCGTTCGGATTTTCAATCATAGCGCGAATCATACCTCAATTGCAACCATAAGAAAATGCTCCTGATGCTGATGCCGCAACTGCCGCTAGTTCTGCTACGCACTCCGGCTCTGGTTTTTGCCGGAAACCCGCGCTATCCCTGAGGTAGCGAGGGGTGTCATGGTCGAAAAACGCAAGGGGTTTCGCCTGTCGCGGCGGCTGCTGCTGGGTGCGGCAGTGGTCGGCGGCGCGATGGTCTGGGGCGGGACGACAGTGGCGCGGCTGGCGCGCGGTCCGTCGGGGCAGAAGAATTCCGGGCGCATCGACGACATTGACGGCATCGATCTGGCGCAGAAGCCGCTGGAGGGCCCGCCAGCCTACGATCCGTCGCTGCCATGGCTGACCAAGGGCGGCGACATCAACGATGCCAGCGGCCTGTCGATGACGCCGGTCTACGGCGTTGTCGAAGTCAGCGAGGAAGACCACGTTGCGAGCGCGCTGGCCTTTGCCCGCACCAATGGCCTGAAGGTCTCGGTCGCGGCTGTGCGCCATTCGATGGGCGGACACGCTTTCGACGACAACGCGGTGGTCCTCGACATGCGCAAATTCAACAAGGTCAGCGTCGACCCGGCTGCGAAGACGATGACCTTGCAGCCGGGCGCGCGCTGGCACGACATCCAGAACCTTTTGCACCCGCGCTTTGCGGTGAAGGCGATGCAATCGACCGACATCTTTTCGGTCGGCGGCTCGCTGTCGGTCAACGCGCATGGCATGGACCACCAGGCCGGCTCGGTCGCCGGCTCGATCCGATCGATGCGGGTGATGCTGGCGGACGGTTCGGTGACAACCTGCTCACCGACCGAAAACACCGAGCTGTTCCGCCACGTCGTCGGCGGCTACGGCCTGTTCGGCGTGGTGCTGGAGGCGACGCTCGACATTGTCGACAACGACGTCTACCGGACCTCGCGCGAGATCATCAAATCGGACGACTTTCCAAGGTTTTTCGCCGAGGTGCTGGAGCCAAACAGGGCGATCGGTCTGTTTTATGGGCACCTGTCGACAGCGCCGGGTAATTTCCTCGAGGATATGATCGTCTACCGCTATGACAAGGTGGCCAACCAGCCGCCGGCCGACCAGCCGGCAATCGGCGAACCGGGTTCAGTCGGGCTCAAACGGGTGATCATCAACCTGGCGAAATGGGGAAGCGTGTTCCAGGAACTGAAATGGTTCACCGAAAAGACGCTGGAGCCGCAATTCGAGAGCTGCACGGTGGCGCGCACGACGGCAATGGCCGAAGGCGAGGCCTGCCTCGTCACCCGCAACAATCCGATGCATGATTCAGTGCCCTATCTGTTCAACGATCTGCTCGATGAGACCGACATCCTGCACGAGTATTTCATCCCGCGCGCCGCCTATAACCCGTTTATCGCCGAAGCGCGCGAGATCCTGCGCAACCAGAGCCTGCCGGTGCTCAACGCGTCGGTGCGCGTCGTCCACAAAGAGGATGTGGCGCTGAATTATGCGCCGGAGCCGGCCTATTCGCTGGTGCTCTACATCAATCAGCCGACCGACGCCGACGGCAATGCCAGGATGCGGGCGCTGACAAGGGCGCTGATCGATGTGACGATCAAGCATGGCGGGCGTTTCTTCCTGCCCTACCAGCTCCACTACACGGGCAAGGAACTGCTTGCGTCCTATCCGGAACTGCCGTCCTTCCTGGCGAAGAAGCGGCAATACGATCCGGGTGAGCTGTTTTCGTCGACTTTTTATCGCGCCATCAGGGCATTGATCGGCACGGCCTGAGCGTCGGTTACAGACCGTCAGGCAGTTTCGCCGCCAGCCAGTTCGCCGAGCGCTTGGCGATGCCGATCGTTGCCGCTGCGGCGCGGCCGAGATCGGTCTTGACCACGGCGTAACCCGCCTTCGTGCGGTAGAGCACGGCGCGGCCGCCATCGACCGCCGCTTCATAGGCGACTGGCCGGACGGTTTCCGTTTCCGTCGCCGTTGCCTGCGTTCCGACGGCAGCACTGGGCCGATGGCTCAGTTCCGGTGGCAGCGGGTCTGTCGCGGCGGTGCTGGCCGTCGTCAATTCGGGCTCGGAAGTGGTCGCCGCGAGCTGAGATGACGAGTTCTGTGTCCGGCAGATGCCGGAGACCAGCGGATAGTCAAAATTGCGCTCGTGCAGCATCTGGCTTTTCATCGCCGCTTCGCATTCGGCGATGGTCGACCATTTGGCGGGCGTCTCGCCGATATATTCGCAAAGCCTGGCGTCGCAATCGCAGCCGACGATGGTCATGGCGACAAGGGCGGTCTTGATCACAATCTTGTCCCTCCGAGTTGCCTGGCGATGTGCGCAAGACAAAGTGCTGCGGGGTCATCAATCGTTGCGGAACAAGGCGGGATTTGGCCGCGATTGTGGAATGAGCGTGGCGGAGCATCACGCAACGTCTTGCCGGGGCCGGCTGTGGCCGAAAGGCCTCAGTAATCGTAGACGTGCTCGAGCCTGGCGCCCGCCGTCATCAACGCCGGCAGCACGATGTGCAGCTTGCGCACGGCGACGGTCAGGCCGGTGCGTCGCGTCGAAGGTTCCGCCGGAAGCGGGTAGCTGAACAAGGTGCGTGCACCTTCGGGAACCTTGATTTCGGCGTTGGAAAGCATGGTGACCATGATCTCGTCATTGCCGCCGATCTCGACGAAGGAGATGCCCTTGCCGATCAGGCGCGGAATCATGTCGGTGAACACCTGATAGCGCCTGGTGACGAAGACCGTGCCGTCGGCGCCGAGATCGCGCTCCAGCAAAGTGTCGGGCTCGTTGCGCGTCACCTCGCTGACCGGACCCTTGGCCCAGACGTGAATGTCGAGCAAGGCCGGATCGGTGGTGGCGGCGAGCGCCGACTTGATCAGATCGGCGTAGCCTTGCTTGATGGTGTCGGCGAGGCCGAAGGCGAGCTTGCGTTCGCTGGTGCGGAAGGCGCTGTCGTCCGCTGCCGGCTGGACGGCGAACAGGCCGGCACGCTTTTCGGCATAGGGAAACTGGTACCACGGCACCTGGTCGAGAAAACCGGCATAGTCCGCCGCCACCTTGGCCTGGTAGATGTCGACGGCGGTGCGCTTGCCGGCGGTCGCTTCGGTGACACGGCCGACCGTATTTTCATAGGCCCACTGGATGGCGTGCTCGATCGTGTGGCTAGTGCCGATGATCACCAGCATCTGGTGGTTGTCGAGGTTGAACTTGTAGGCGGAGCTGGCGCGGATGACCGTCGCATAGTCCTGCCAGAAACGGCCGATATAGGAGAGATAGGGAAAACCGCTCGGCTGGTTCTTGTCGACGAAGCCGGCATATTCGCGGGCGGCGTAGACGATGGCCCATTCCGGATAGGTGAGAAAGGTCGATTCCTCCGGCCGCTGGTAGCCGGGGATCTCGGCGCGGACCTTGTCGGCCAGCGCCTTCGGCGGGTCACCCTCAGTGACGCCCGGCAATGGCGTTGTGTCCAGCGACGGCGTCGTGAGAAAGCCGTAGGCCAGCCCGGCGATCGGGATCAACACGACAATGACGACGAGCCAGAGGATCGCCTTGATGATGCGCTTCAGCCAGCGGAACAGGAACATGGCCGGTTAGGCCATGGCGAAATGGTCGTACACACGTTTCGACAGCCAGAACCCGACATAGACGGCGAAGCCGCCGATGACGATGTGCGGCAGGTTGGCGAAGAAGCGGGCCGGGAATTCGATGTCGTTCAAGGAGCGGAAGCCGTTGATGAAAATGCCGCCATCGAGGCAACCGGAACCGGTGACCAGGCCGAGCACGCCGTCGAACAGATAGACCGAGCCGAACAGCTTGAAATAGAACACCGCCTGGCGGTGCGAGATGAAGGCGGCCGCCAGCGCCCAGACGCCGGAGAAGGCGTGCAGCAAATCATCATACCATTGCAGCGAGAACAGGCCGAATAGATTGCCGCCGGCATCGTTGAAGGCCGGCACATAGCCGATGGCAACAACGCCGAAGAACAGGAAAGCATAGGCAACAGCAAGCTTCTGGATGAGCGTCATGAAATGTCCCCCTGCCGTCAGCCCTTTTAAGCGGCCCCCGACGGCAAATGGATAGTAGCTGATTTTGGCGCAGGGTGAAGCGTCGCCGGCAAAATCGTCCGGCGGGGCCACAAAGACAGTCGGCGCCGGGATTTCTCCCAGCGCCTCCCTGTCAGATCAGGACACGGTCGCGGCAGCAACTCCCGAAAGGTGTCGCGCCATGCCGGCCTTGATTTTGACGGTCCTGCCAGTCGCCACCCGAGGGTAGCGTCCGTTCCGGACCACGCCGGTCTCCACTCTTGCGAGCTTTGCCCGGCGCGCCATCGAAGGTTTTTGCCGTCCTTCATGGCAGCATCGGTCCGCCGTCGGCGCTCGCACGCTTTCCGCGGCCCCGTAGGTCTCGGCTTCCATCCCTCCAACAGGCAAGCCTGTTCTCGTTCAGGGCCGTACGGGCCTCAGGAAATCCGCCGTTCCGCTGTGCCTTTCGGCGTGGCGATCGGTAGCCGCCTGAGATGGGTTTAATGTATGTCGGATAAGTGTTTGGCGGAACTGCCGCGTGCCTGTGGATAGCGGGATTATCGGGGACTGACCCTGCCAAAACAGCGAGTTTCCGATCTCTGCCGCCGCCGGCCGGGATTTGCCGCCTCGAGGCCAAAACCGCATTGTCGGACATTCGATCTTGCCCCGCGGGCCGGCGCGGGCTTCAATGCCGGCAAATGATTGGAAGGCGTGTTCGATGGCCTTGGGGAGGCGGGCTTGAAGGTCGCGGTGGTTCTCAATCCGATCGCCGGCGGCGGCAGGCTCAAGCGGCATTGGCCCGAGGTTGCGGCGTCGCTGAAAAGACATTTCGGCGATTTCGAGCTGCGTGAAACGCAGGCCGAGGGCGATGCCGAACGGCTGGCGCTCGACCTTGCCGCCATCGGCTTCGAGCTGGTGATCGCGGCCGGCGGCGACGGCACCGCCAGCGAGGTTGCCGACGGGCTGCTGAAAGCTTTCCGAGAAAGCGGCCGGACGGCCGAGCTTGGGCTGCTGCCGTGCGGCGCCGGCATCGACTTCGCGCGCGGGCTCGGCCTGTCGAACAATGTCGACCTGACACTGAAGCGGATTGCCGAGGCCAAAGGGCGCAAGGTGGATGCCGGGTGCATCAGCTATGTCGACGACCACGGCGCGCTGGCCAGCCGCCATTTCATCAACATCGCCAGCCTCGGGCTCTCCGGCGCCACCGACCGGGCCGTCAACGCCGACAAGCGCAAGGGCAAGGTTTCGGCCAAGGCGCTGTTCTACTGGCGCACGGTCTGGGAGTTCCTCCGCTACCGCTTCCAGGACGTCGCGATCACCATCGACGACGGTGCCCCGGTCGAGGCGCGCATGGCACTGGTGGCGGTGGCCAACGGTAAATTCTTCGGCGGCGGCATGATGATCGCGCCCGATGCCGAGCTTAACGACGGCGAGTTCGACATCGTCATTCTGCGCGCCGCCGGCAAGCTGAAGCTGATCTGGGACATCCGCCTGCTCTATGGCGGGCGGCACCGCAACCATCCGGCGATCACCATCCTGCGCGGCAAGAAAGTGGTTGTCGAGCCGCTCGGCGATGTGCAAAAGAACGCCGCCCTGATCGACATAGACGGCGAATCGCCGGGTCGCATACCGGCGACCTTCGAGATCCTGCCCGGCGCCTTGACGCTGAGATATTGAATCAAGGCATTGAGGGATTGATTCAAGTTCTTTCGGCGGTGATTCCGGCGATCCGGCCAATGTGCTGAAATCGCGTAACAATTGCCTGATGTCAGGCCTCGAACTTGGCCGGGAAACCACGCCCGCGAAGATCGGTTCCGATCGCATCTTCCAGAAGCCTGACGATCATGGTCGACCAATTCCTTGAAACAGTGATTTTGGCAGGTGGCGGCCCATCGGCAGCGAACGTCGGTCGTTCCTGTCGGTGGTAAATCGCAAACCTTGGAGATTGGCCGAATCCTCCCCAACTTCGTCATCCCAGGGCGAAGCAGGAGCGAAGCTCCGTCTTCGCGGAGACCCTGGGATCCATGCCGTAACCTTGATCAAAGGGTGCAGCGGAGCAGAATTTTGCACCGCAGCAGCGCTCTGAAGTCGCGGCATGGATCCTGGGGTCTGCGCCGCGTCGCTTCGCTCCTTGCTCCGCCCCAGGATGACGAAGCGATGGGCATTTGCGCTAATCGCCAAGGCATGGGGTCCGTCAACGCAAGCGACCCGTCAAATCCTCTGTGCCGAGGAACCAGGCGCCGGGCCGCGGTCGTAGACGGCGACGGCAAAAGCCGTTGCGGATCAGGCTGGGGCTCACGGCATCAGCGGCGTCTGCATCATCTGCAAATGCAGGTCCTTGCCGGTCCAGGGATGCGCTTCGCAAACGGCTTCATTGAGTTCGACGCCGAGGCCCGGCTCCTTCGACGGGATGACATTGCCGTCCTGCCATTCGATCTTCTTCTTGAGCAGCTTCTCGTGAAATCCGCCCCACTGCTTCAGCGATTCCAGAATGAGGAAGTTGGGCAGCGTCACCGCGAGCTGGATGTTGGCGGCGCCGACGATCGGCCCGCAATAGCAGTGCGGTGCGATCTGGATGTGATAGGCCTCGGCCATGGCGGCGATCTTCTTGGTTTCGAGAATGCCGCCGGAGCGGCCAAGGTCCGGCTGCAGAATGGTCGCCGCGCGGTTCTCGATCACACGGGCGAATTCGAACTTGGTCGTCAGCCGCTCGCCGGTGGCAATCGGGATCGAGGTCGCGCGGGCGACCTGCGCCATCACCTCGGGCATGTCGGGCGGCACCGGCTCCTCGAACCACAGCGGGTCATAAGGCTCGATGGCGCGGGCGAGGCGCAGCGCACCCGAAGCGGTGAACTGGCCGTGCGTGCCGAACAGGATATCGGCGCGGGTGCCGACCGCCTCGCGGATCGCCTTGACCATACGGGCGGAGAGATCGATGTCGACGAGGCGCGGCTGGTGGCCGTCGAAGGCGGTGTAGGGGCCGGCTGGGTCGAGCTTGACCGCGTTAAAACCCTGCTCGACATATTCGAGCGCGCAGGCAGCGGCCAGATCGGGGTCGTTATAGACGTTCTTGCCGCGGGCGTCCTCGGAGTGGACGCTGCCGCTGTGCGGGTAGAGGTAGGTATAGGAACGCAGCGTTTCGTGCACCTGGCCACCAAGCAGCTTGTAGACCGGCTTGCCGGCCTCCTTGCCGATGATGTCCCAGCAGGCGATTTCGAGCGCCGAGAAACAGCCCATGCCCGACACGTCGGGGCGCTGGGTGAAGCCGGACGAATAGGCGCGGCGGAAGAAGTTTTCGACGTCGTGCGGATCGCGGCCGATCAGATAGCGCTCTGCCATGTCCTCGACCATTTTTGCGGTGACGTGGGCCGAGAAGGTGGCGTTGTAAGCTTCGCCATAGCCGACGACGCCGCCATCGGTGGTGAGCTTGACGAAGATGAAATACTTGCCGCCGATGCCGGGCGGCGGATTGCCGACCACCCAGGTCTTGACGTCGGTGATTTTCATTTCTGATCCTCCAGAACCAGTTCGGCGCCCTTCCATCCGGTCATGATCGCGGCGGCGTTGGTGTTGCCGGTTATGTTGTCCGGAAAGATCGAGGCGTCGATGACGCGCAACGCCTGGATGCCGTGTACCTTGAGGCGCGGATCGACGACGGCGTGCGCCGCGTCCGGCCCCATGCGGCAGGTCGAGACCGGGTGATAGACGGTGCCCGAGCGCTTCCTGAAATCCTGAATGAGATCTGCATCGGAGGTGATCGACGGACCCGGCAAAACCTCCTCCTCGATGATCTCGGCGATTGCCGGCATCGATGCGATCTTTCTGACGAATTTCACCGCCGCCAGCATTTCGACGACGTCTGCCTCGGTTGAAAACGCGTTGGCGACGATTTTGGGATAATCGCGCGGATTGGCGGAACGGATCATGATTTCACCGCGGCTCGATGGACGGCAGTTGGACAGCCCGATGGAAAAGCCGGGCCACGGATCGGGCGTCAGGATCGGCCGCTCGCCGCTCTTCGGAATGACGGTCGAAAACGCCTGGAAATAGAGCTGCATGTTGGGCCGTGCCGCGGCCGGATCGGTGCGGAAGAAGCCGCCGGCATTGTTCATCGACAGCGACAGCGGGCCTGAGCGCAAAAACACGTATTGCATGCCGACCAGCAGCTTGCCCCACCACGGGCGCAGGATCTGGTTGAGCGTCGGCAACCTGCCCTTGAAGGTGTAGTTGATGCCGACGTGGTCCTGCAGGTTTGCCCCGACATTCTCGTTGGCGTGAACGACAGGAATGCCGAGCGCGCCAAGCAGCGCCGACGGGCCGATGCCGGAGAGCTGGAGAAGTTGGGGCGAATTGACCGAACCCCCCGACAGGATGATCTCGCGCCCGGCGCGGGCGGTTTTCGTGGCGCCATTCTGGAGATACTCGACACCGATGGCGCGCTTGCCCTCGAAAAGGATTTTGGTCGCCAGCGCGTTGATCTCGACGCGGACGTTTTTGCGCTTCATCGCCGGGCGCAGGAAGGCGCGCGCCGCCGACATGCGGCGGCCGTTCCTTGTGGTGATCTGGTAGACGCCGACGCCTTCCTGCGAGGCGCCGTTGAAATCCGGGTTGAGCGGCAGGCCGGCTTGATTGGCGGCGGCGAGATAGCGTTTGGTGAGCGGATGGACGGAGGTCGAGCAGTCGGTGATATGCAGCGGCCCGCCGACGCCGCGCCATCGGTCGGCGCCGGCCTGGTTATCCTCCAGCGCCTTGAAGGCGGGCAGCAGGTCGTCGAAGCCCCAGCCCGGGTTGCCGGCCGCTGCCCAAGCGTCGAAATCCTCACGCGCGCCCCTGATCCAGACCATGGCGTTGATCGAGCTCGAACCGCCGAGCAGCTTGCCGCGCGGCCAGTGGTCGACATTGCCGGCGAGACCCGGGTCCGGCTCGGCCTTGTAGTTCCAGTTGACTGCCGGATCGAAGAAGGTCTTGCCGTAGCCGAGCGGCATCTGCACGTAGAAGCGGCGGTCGCTGCCGCCGGCCTCAAGCACCAGCACCGAGAAGCGGCTGGAAGCCGACAGCCTTTCGGCCAGGACCGAGCCGGCCGAGCCGGAACCGACAATGATGAAGTCATAGGTTTGCATGGTGGATAAAGATGGCCCTGAATTTCGCCCAGCCTAGACGCCGCGGACCGCCGCCATCACCGGAGCTTCCGGCATCGCTTGTGAAAAAAGCGACTGGCGCGCGTTGCTCACGCTATGACGCGACTGCTTTGCGGAAGGCGCGGCTGGAAATTGAAATCGTGTTATCGCATGGGTCATAAGCGTTGGCGAAAACATAGCCGCCCGCCTCATGCAGGGCGCCGAATAGCAGGCCGTCGCTGGCGCATTGCGCAGGAAACGCCTGGACGTCCTCGACATCGAAACCAGTTTAACGGTCGATTGTCCCGACCGCTGTCCTTTGCCAGCCTGGTGGAGCATCAGGCGTGTGCCTCCGGCTGGACTGACCAATTCGTCAATACGGTCGCCGTCCTCTCGATGCGCTTTGAAACCGAAATGCTTTTCGTAGAAGGCGACTGTCGCTTCCAGGTTCTTGGCGTAGAGAACAATTCGATTGAGCGCTAAAGCCAATTGTTCCTCCGCCAACCGGTCCGAGCATCACAGGCGATGATCGGCAATCTGCTTGAAATCATAGCGCATGATCGGGCGGGCCGGCGTCCTGCGTGCGACCACCCTGAACCCGGCGCGCGCGAAAGTGGAGGCATATCCGCTGCCGGACGCGCTCGGCGATACGTCGGCATCGAAAGGATAGGCTTCGAGCGCCGGACCATTTGCGTGTCTTGCGACTTCCAGGGCCTGTGTGATCAGCTGGGATGTTACGCCCTGCCGGCGGTATTGTTTTCGCACGTAGAGGCAGGACAGGGACCAGACCGGCCTGTCATCCACGCGCTTGAGCTGCCATAGCCGATCGAGCCAGGGCAGGGCATCTCGTGGCGTCACCTGGCACCAGCCAACAGCCACATCGCCGTCGAAAGCAAGCAAACCCGGAGGCGGACCATGCTGGACGGCTTGCCGGAACGCTGCCTTGTTTTCCTCACTGGATCGCTTTCGATAAGAACGACCGATCCGCCCGTACATACACCAACAACGACTGCAGACGGCGCTGTCACCGAACAGGTCCTCGAGCGCGGGCCACAGATCGGGCGTCAGTGGGCGAAAGGTAAGCTTCATGTCAGCCGCCATCCGCTACCTATCTTGCCCAGTCTAGCCTGCACTGCGCGCTAGCGCATCATAGATTGCAGTCCATGCGGGTGATGTTCGAAAAGGGGATTTCGCTCAGCATCCCCGCCGTTCTCCGGCTCGGCGCAGAAAATTGATTGCTGCCTAATCTGCAGCAGTTAACTGCATCCCATCGCTATTCCCGCTGTTTATGAGGCGCATTATTGATGTCGCAAGGAGTTCGCCGTGAACAGCGCCGACCCGCCCGAAGGTCTTCCATTTCCATGGAGTGGTCCGAGCGGTCGGCATCCCCCCTGGCGGCGATCCCGTTGCCCGCGCCCAGCTTCAGCAGCAATTCGAAGGACAAGAACATGAATATCAACCGTCGAACGTTCGGTATCGGCACCTTTAGTGCCGGCGCCCTGCTACTTCCCCCGATCAGCCTCTTTGGGAGCAACGCTGCGGCTATCGCCGCCCCGTCTCCGGCTTCGCTTGCGAGCGCCCACAGGTTCATGCTCGGCGACCTTGAGATCACAGCACTGAGCGACGGCTATCTCAATCTCGGCCTCGAACTCTTCCCTTCCGCAGATCCGGCTGCCGTTGAAGCGCTGCTGGCAAAGGCATTCCTGCCAAAAACACTCCCGACCTCGGTCAATGCTTACCTTGTCACCAAAGGCGACAGACGGGTGCTGATCGATACCGGCACGGCGTCGGCGATGGGGCCCATACTGGGACACATACCCGAGGCGCTCGCCGCCGCCGGCGTCGGGCCGGAAGAAATCGACACGATAATCATCACCCACCTCCATCCCGACCATGCCAACGGCCTTGTCGGTATTGGCGGCACGGCCGCCTTCCCGGCAGCGGAGGTCGTGGTTGCCGCGCCGGAATTCGCTTTCTGGCACGATGACGGGATCCTATCCAAGGCGCCCGACCAGATGAAGCCGTATTTCGAAATAGCGCGCAAATCGCTGGTGCCTTACCATGGCAAGGTCCGGAAGATCGAAGGCGAAGTCGAGATCGCGCCCGGGATCAGCGCGTTGCCTGCGCCTGGACACACGCCGGGGCATCTCGCGCTTCGAATTGGCTCTGGTGATGCCAACCTGCTGCTCCTGACTGACGTCATCCACGCCTCCGCGCTGCAATTTGCGCATCCGGAATGGGCAATCGCCTTCGACGTGGACCAGGAGGCCGCAATCGCCACACGCAAGAAGGTGCTCGACATGGTGTCGGCGGATGGCCTGCTCGTCGCGGGTATGCACCTGCCCTTTCCAGGCATCGGTCATGTCATCCGCGACGGCAACGCCTATGCCTACGTCCCGACACCCTGGCCCGCTTTGTGAAGCACGCCTATCGGCGAGGGCTTGGTTCTGTCGCGCCATCGGGCGCGCCAGCCTTCTCACCTCGGCCATAGAATGCAATCCTACTGGTTGGGCTCGTCTAGCTGCGCACAGCATCCTTTCAACACTGTCGACCGATACCCGAACTTCAGGCCGCGACACCATTCAATGGCGTTGACCTGTCCGTGCCGCGACGGTACGGGGTCTGGGCGATCGGTTCGAGAGGATTGGCCAGATGGTGCATTACGCGGACGGGCGGCCGATCGGCGATCTGACGCTCAGGACGCTGGCCATGCCTTCGGACGCCAATGCGGCAGGCGACATTTTTGGCGGCTGGGTGATGGCGCAGATGGATCTCGCCTGCGGCATCCGCGCCGCCGAGCGCGCCAAGGGCCGCGTGGTGACGGCGGCGGTGAAGGAAATGTCCTTCGCCAAACCGATGAAGATCGGCGACACGCTGTGCATCTATACGCATGTCGAACGCGTCGGCCGCACCTCGATGACGCTCAAGGTCGAGGCCTGGGCGCAGCGCTATCTCTCCGACCTGATGGAGAAGGTCACCCATGCCGACTTCGTCATGGTGGCGCTGGACGGCGAAGGCAAGCCGAAGGCGGTTCCGGCCGAAGGCTGACCCGGCCTGATTCCAGAAGACGGATTTAGACAGCAGTCTCTCCCGCGCGGGGGATGCGGACAGCGATCCCGCGTGGTCTTTGGCTAACGGGTTCCCGCATGCGCGCCTGCAGCGCGACCGACGGGATCTTGGAGGAAAGACAATGCGTCAACACATGCTGAACGCTGCCCTGGCGGGTGCCTTTGCAACCTTGCTCTGCCTGTCGTCCGCAAGCGCTTTCGCCGAGGTCAAGAAAGGCGATCCAGGCGCTACCTGCACGTCGGAAAACCGCACCATCAACGGGCAGGCGGCCAAGTGCGAGATCTGCTCGGCGACGAAATGCGACACCAGCGGCACGACGGTGAGCAATTGCCGCAAGGAGACGACCACGACTTGCACGATTGGCGGCAAGGTAGTCAGTCCCAACCCGAAATGGAACCGGATCGAGAAGCTGCCGAAGAGCAAGATGCAGTTACAGCAGTAGGGCTCGTCCGGAGCATCCCCGACAGGTTCAAACCCTTACAGCGCAAGGGTTCAGCTGTGCATGGCGTCGAATTTTTCTCGCGCGGCCTTGACGCGCTCGGTGTTCTTGCGTGCCCATTCGCCGAGCGCATCGACCGGCACCAGCAGCTCGTAGCCAAGGTCAGTCAATTCGTAGTCGACCCGCGGCGGGATGGTCGGGAACACGGTGCGGGTGACGAAGCCGTCGCGCTCGAGCCCGCGCAAGGTGGTGGTCAGCATCTTTTGCGAAATGCCGCCGACCGCGCTGCGCAGCTCGTTGAAACGCAGCGGCCCGTTGCCGAGTTTGCCAACGACGAGCACAGTCCATTTGTCACCGACGCGCTGCAGGATTTCCGAGACGGCGCGGCAGTCCTCGGTGCGGTACGGGTGCCTTGGTAACAAAAAAGTGCCTCCTTGCACATTGAGCGGCCGGTTACTCATATAGCTCAGGTATCTAAACGATACCAGTATTGCTGTAAGGAGAGCCCCTCTATGTCAAAACCCAAAATCGCCATCGTCATTGGTTCGACCCGCGCCGCGCGCTTTGCCGACGTGCCGGCCCAATGGATTGCCAGGATCGCCAAGTCGCATGCCGATATCGACGTCGAAGTCGTCGACCTGCGCGATTTCCCGCTGCCGTTCTTCGATGAGGTCGCATCCTCCGCCTGGGCGCCGTCGCAGAACGAAGTGGCGCAGCGCTGGCAAAAGAAGGTCGCCGGATTCGACGGTTTCATCTTCACCGCCGCCGAATACAATCATGGCCCGACGGCCGTGCTGAAGAACGCCATCGACTACGCCGCCAACGAGTGGAACAAGAAGCCGGCCGGCTTCGTCGGGTATGGCAGCGTCGGTGGCGCGCGCGCCGTCGAGCAGCTGAGGCTGCATGCGGTCGAGTTGCAGATGGCGCCGGTGAAGTCTGCGGTACACATCTCCTGGGCTGATTTCCTTGCGGTCAAGCAAGGTGACAAGAAGCTCGACGAGTTCGAGCACCTCAACCAGGCGGCAACCGCGCTGGTCAACGACATTGCATGGTGGGCCAGGGTGCTGAAGACGGCGCGTCAGGCCGATGCCGTCGCCGAGGAAGTCAAGGCGGCCTGAGCATAGGTTCGAACAGTCCTCCCAAGGATTAATTCTCCCAAGCATTGGGGCGGCGCATGCGCCGCCCTTTTTGTTTCACACGGCATGGGCGTCCTGCGCTTGCCGTGGCCTGATGATGCAATCGGCAAGGCGGTCCATCTCATTCAACTCGTCGGCGTGATGCTGGCCCCACTGGCAAAGTGCCAGCAGGATCGGCTCGAGGCTGAGGCCGAGCTGCGTCGCCGAATATTCGACGCGCGAGGGGATCTCGGCAAAGATCTCGCGGCGGACGACGCCGTGCTCTTCCATTTCGCGAAGCTGCTGGATCAGGACTTTCTGGGTGATGCCGGGCATCAGCGCCTGCAGCGCCGACAGCCGCCGGGGCCCGTCGAAGAGATGGTACAGGATGACGGCCTTCCAGCGGCCCGAAATCACTTTCAGCGCGCGCTCCGCCGGCAGCATCGGCAGCCTCTTGATCAGCTTGGCCATGGTCACCTCCCGGTCAGCAGCGGACAAATCGGTGTGTAGTCGAAGCCAGGCAGATAGTGGCAAACAGCGGCCGATGCCAACAGCGATCGGTGCCTGCGATGAGAGCCATTCAACTGAACCGTTTCGGCGGGCCCGACGTTCTCGAGATAGTCGCGGTGCCGATGCCGGAGCCGAAAGCCGGCGAGGTTCTGGTCAGCGTTCAGGCCGCCGGGGTGAATTTCTTCGAAGTGCTGATGCGGGCGGACCGCTATGCGGTGACGCCGCAGCTGCCGATGGTCCCTGGTGTCGAGGCCGCCGGGATCGTGGAGGCGCTTGGACACGGGGTGGAGGCTTCCTTGCTCGGCATGCGCGTCGCTGCGCCGTTGTTCGCCTCGAGCCAGCCGTTTGGCGGCTATGCCGACTATGTGACGATCGACGCAAGCCTGGCCGTGCCGCTGCCGGATGCGCTCTCGTTTGAAGACGCGACGGCATTGATGGTGCAAGGGCTGACAGCGCTGCATCTAGCGCGGCAAAGCCGGCCGGCCGGCAAATCGGTGCTGGTCGCCGCTGCCGCGAGCGGCGTCGGTTCGTTGCTCGTCCAGCTTGCCAAGCGCGCCGGCGCGAGCCGTGTCATCGCGGCAGCCGGCAGTAAGGCCAAGCTCGACCTTGCTTTGTCGCTGGGAGCTGATGCTGCCGTCGACTACAGCAACACGGATTGGCCGGAGCACGTCCGGGCAGCGACAGGTGGCGCTGGCGTCGACACCATCTACGACATCGTCGGCGCCCCGCTGACGGCGGCCGCGCTCGAGGCCCTTGCGCCTTGCGGTGAGTTGGTGTTTGCCGCACTTGGCAGATACGCGCTCGGCGCCCCGCAGATGGAGGCGATGATCGGCCGCAACCAGTCGCTGAGGGGTTTTGCCCTGCTGCCGTTGCTATCTACGGACGGGCTCCGCGACGGCCTTTTGGAGCTCTTCAATCTAGCGGCAAGTGGTGAGCTTAATGTGACCAAAGGTGGCCGCTTCCCGCTCGACCAGGCCAGCCACGCACATCGCCTGCTGGAGGAGCGCGGCGCGACCGGCAAGGTTGTCTTGATACCTTAGCAGGTGGTCGGCAAGGAGCCGAGGATCCGGGCTTGTGCCGTTCCGGCCGTCAGCGAACCCGGTAGAATGGATTTGGCAGCAGGAACAGCTTCTCGGCATACCCACCGAACAGGTCGGATGGCTGGTCACCGACATTGGCAATTATCGTGTAGCCGGCCTTTTCGATTTCGGCCCTTATGGGTGCCTTGAAATCTGCGGCGGAACCGTATTTGGCCCCGGGCTGGACCATGTAAAGGTGCTCATAACCGGCATAGCCGGCCGACTGCAGGTTCTGTTCGGTTGCTTGACGCTGGTCCTCCGGACGTCCGGTGATGAAGAACACCGCGACTTTCGCCGTTCGCGCCTGCCGGAAAACCTCCAGCACAGGGTCGATAGCCGGATCCTTCGCAAGCTGATCCCAGGCGGCCCAGCCACAGGGACCGTCGATTGCGATGTCGCAGGCGCCGCCGATCGGGCGGCCGAAATTGTCACGTGTGATCACTTCCCAGTTGGCCAAAGCCGTCTCGTCGATGTCGAGCACCAGTGCGGGGCGAGGCACCTCCATTGCGCGCTTGACGACCCAGTCGCCTGCCTGCTTCGCCACAGCGGCAAGGTCGCGATCATAGTCGCCGGAATCATGATAATTGGCAGCCGCCAGCATCGCATCGCCGACATTGGCTGGCTGGGACGGGCTTGTGAGAAGGAGCGAGTCGGAACGCGCCGGCCCAGGAACATTTGTGCCGATCATCAGCACGATTGCCCCGACACGCGCAATTCTATTCCAACCAATCGCCCGCATCACGAGACTTTGCGGTCACGAGAAGTCGGCTGTCAAGCGAGGTCGTCCACAGGTCCTCGAGACTGCGACGCTGAATTGGACATTCCAGATGCCGAATGTCTCTATGGGTGGCTGCACGCTACACGATTTTCCGCCGCCGCGGTCTTTGCCTCCGACAGGCGACGCACCGCCGGAACCGCCGGTCGAAATGCGTCACCCGAAAATCATGGCCGTTACGCGCTTTGCCGTGCCCTACGCCGCCTGAACGATCTCGACCAGTTCAACGTCGAACACCAGATCCCGTCCCGCCAAAGGATGATTGCCGTCGAGCTTGACGCTGGTGTCGTCCACGCCGACGACTGTTACCGGCATCGGGCGCCCCTCTGAGGTTCTGACCTGCAATCGAGTGCCGAGATCGACGTTGATGTTGTCTGGTACGCGGGCGCGGTCGACGGTCATGACCGCTTCGGGGCGGTGGGGGCCATAGGCGGCGTCGGCGGGAATGGTGACGGTGCTTTTCGCGCCCACCTCCATACCCTCGACATGGGTTTCGAGACCGGCGATCACTTGTCCTTCACCCAACGTGAATTGCAGCGGTTCGTTGCCGGAAGAATCGACTGAGTGCCGTCAGCCAGGCGGCCGTTGTAATTGATGCGCACGGTGTCGCCATTCTTGGCCTGTGTCATGATAGCCATCCTTTGAAAGTTTCGAGGGGCCGGCCAGAGCTCACGGTCCCGTCCTCGATCATCCACACACTCGGGTGCGCGGCGCGAAACGCTAAAACTAGGGACCTGGCTGCCGATGTAAACCCCGATTGGGCTACGCCGGCATGATCCGCCGGCGTTCGTCGCCTTCGGCAGGAGTGCGCCGGTCTAGCAGTCATACCGGCTCTAGCCATTCAGGCAGCGTGCAAATGGCGGCTAGATCAGGTTATGGCCGCCATCGATGCGGATTGTCTCGCCGGTCGTGAACTCGCTTTCCATGAGGTAGACATAGGCGGCGGCGACGTCCGCAGCGGTCGGAATTTTTCTCGACGGCAACCGGGCAGCCATGTCGGCAAAGAAGCTGGATTTGGCTTCTCCAACAATGTCCCACATCGGTGTGTCGACCCATCCGGGAGACACGACATTGACGCGCGTCGGGGCCAGTTCGAGCGCCAGGGCGCGGGCGAAGTAGCTGAATGAGCCGGCAATCGCTGAGACGACCGAGCCTCCCGGCACCGGTGGCCGATCCTTGTTGATACCCGAGGTGAAGGTCATGGAGCCACCGGCCTTCAGGGTGCGCACAGCGTGCTTGGAGAGCATGACGACCCCAATCAGCTTGTTATCGACGAAGCCTCGCACAGCCTCCATGTCGGTACTGCCGATCGGATCGCCGGGCGGCAGTGTTCCGGCGGTCGATACCAGGTGGTCGAAGGGACCGATCTCCTCGAACAGGCGAGCGACGTCCGCTTCGTCGGTCATATCGGCAACCAAGCTGGTCACGTGCCCCGTATTGAGCGTCCGTTCGGCCGCCTGCAGTTTCGCTGGCGACCGGCTGACGATCACGACCTCCGCTCCGCAATTGAGAGCAGCTTCCGCGACGCCGAGACCGATGCCGGAGCTGCCGCCGATGACGATGACTTTCCTGTCCACGAGCGATGTCATGGGAGGTCTCCATTCGTTTGCGATTTCGGTGAGGGTCAAGCTTTGCCGTCGTAGGCGGCTTCGAGGTCGGCGATGATGATCTTGCGCATCCCGTACATCGCCTGCCGGACGCGGTTGGCCTTTTCGCGGTCCGGGTCGGCACTGAGCCGCAGCAGGATTTCCGGGATGACCTGCCAGTAGACGCCGAACTTGTCGGTGAGCCAGCCGCAGGGTTGTTCCCTGCCGCCGCCGGCGGTGAGCGCTTCATAGTAGTAGTCGGTCTCGGCCTGGTCCCTGGTCTCGATGTAGAGTGAGAGCCGCTCGTTGAAAGGCGGCTGCGGCCCGGCATTGAGCGCTGTAAGGTGCAGACCCTCGAGCTCGAAATCGAAGGTGGCATGCGGGACCGTCTTGTTGGTTCCGGACACCCAGTCGGTGTATTCGAGCGTCTGGAGCGCTTTGCTGTTCTTGAAGACCGAGAGATAGAAATCGCGGGCCTCCTTGGCGTCGGTATTGAACCAGAGGAATGGGTGGATGGTGGCCATGTCCGTTCTCCGTTAATTCCTTGCGGCAGCGATCTTTGGCGAAGGGCCTGTCCGCTGTTGCTTTCATTCAGGCTTAGCGGTGATCCGACGGCCGATAGACCGAGCCGTCCCAGTCGCGGGCAAACCCGAGGTCTTCGAGCCGGCGGGTCGAGAAGCGTGCAATCTGCCGCTCGGTCCGGCGCCGGCTGCTCGATGCGAGGATGCGGCCGGCCATGCCGGTCAGGACGTCGACGATGGGTTCAACTCGTTTGGCGTTCATGATGCTCTCCCAGAGTGGCGGCAGTTTTGGTTTCAGCAGTTGCCCCGCGACTTTCGTCAGCGAGAGTATCAGTCACATCAAGTCGCCTTTTGAAGCGGCGCTTAATGACTGAATACGCGAGAAAATATGCCGTCTTCCGGCCTGGACGACAAACGACTTATCGGCGACAATGTGTGAGCATCGCTCACACATAGGTATCGATCCATGCCCCGGAAGCTGCCTCCCCTCACCACTTTGCCGAGCTTCGAAGCGGCGGCGCGCCTGTTGAGTTTCTCCAAGGCGGCAGAGGAACTTCATGTCACCCACGGTGCGATCAGCCGGGCGATCAAGAACCTTGAGGATCAGCTCGGTGTGCAGCTGTTCGAGCGCGGTACGCGTTCGGTGAGCCTGACCGCCGTCGGCGAGCCCAATGCGCGGGCGGTGCGCGAGGTGCTCGACCAGTTGGCCGCCGCCACTGCTGCGGCAACGGCCCGCTATTCGAGCTCGACACTGAACGTCAGCACCTCCGATGGCTTCGCGGGGAGATGGCTGGTGCCACGCCTCTACCGCTTTCACCGTGCGCATGGCGACATCGATGTGCGGGTTTCGACGAGCGGGAAGCTGACCAACTTCCTCGGCGACGGCATCGATGTCGCCGTCCGTTATGGCAGCGGAAACTATCCGGGGCTCACGTCGGAGTTCCTCACCGGCGAGGAGGTGTTTCCAGTGTGCAGCCCAAAGCTTCTTGAGGGGGCGCATCCGCTCCGCACGCCTGAGGACCTCAAACACCACACGCTGATCCGTGACAGCTTTCCGATCGACTGGGCGACCTGGCTGGCGAGCGCCGGGGTCGAGGGCGTGGACCCGCAGAGCGGGATTACCTTCGACTCTGCCACCTTTGCCATGGAGTCGGCTGCACAAGGCGAGGGGGTGGTGCTGGGTCGGACCATGCTCGTTGCGGCCGACCTCGCCGCCGGGCGGCTTGTCCGCCCCTTCGGCCACGCCCTGAAATCCCCTTCCAGCTTCTATCTCGTCTACCCGCCGGAGGCGATCCGTCAGCGCAAGGTCAAGGCTTTCAGGGATTGGCTGCTTTCAGAAGTCACGCCGCAAATGGACTGACAGGAAGGCCGAGAGAACAGGATCGTCTACGGGTCAATCGCCCGGTGACTGTCGGCTCGCCCGAACTGCGGTGATGATCCAGGCGCGCGAGTCACAAGCACACCGTCCGCGGTCAAGTGCGCGTCGAGCAGATCGCGCAACCGCCGTAGCGCCGCGTCGACATCCACATCCGCGCGGGCGAGCGGATCCTTGACCAGTTGCAGGCCAAGCAAAGCGTCATAGGCCGCATCGACGTCCTGGCCGTAGAAGACCGGCTCACGCACTTCGGCGAAGTCGACCGAAACAAAACCGGATGCACGCAAGATCTCCGCGGTGATGGCGGGGTCGCCAAGCGAAAATGGGGTGGCGGCGCCCGCCGATATGGCGGACCCCGGCGCAATCGCCCGTTGAATGGCAGTTGCCCACTCGTTACGATCCTGGCATTGCCATACCATCCACACAAGACGTGCCCCTGGTCGCATTGCCCGGGCGATATTGGCGAACGCCGCCGCCGGATCGGCAAAGAACATCACGCCAAATCGACTGATGCACAGATCGAAGCCGGCAGCCGGAAATACCAGCAATTGCGCATCGCCGCGCTCGAAGGCGACGTTTCGCAATCCTTCTTCGGCGCTACGGCTCCGGGCGATCTCGAGCATCCGCGCCGATACGTCCACGCCGAGCACGCTGCCTTCCACCGCGACACGGGCGGCATCACGAGAGGATTGTCCCGAACCGCATCCGATATCGAGCACGCGATCGCGCGTTCCCGCCTTGACCGCAGCCCCGAAGACCTCGTTGTGCCGTCGCAGTTCGGCGTCGTAAAACTCAGCGCAGTTCAACACCATCGCACGCCTGTCTGGAGGTGGGCCGGCAGCATTTCCGGCCGCTCTGCCCTGATCTTTTCGCGTCGGGCTGACCCCGAACTGTCAGCCGCGCCGCGCCGCCTCGATCGCTGCAACGTCGATCTTTTTCATCTCCATCATCGCTTCGAATGCGCGCTTTGCTTCATCGCCGCCGGCGGCCATCGCTTCGGTCAGCACGCGCGGCGTGATCTGCCAGGAGATGCCCCATTTGTCCTTGCACCAGCCGCACGCACTTTCCTGGCCGCCATTGCCGACTATGGCGTTCCAATAGCGGTCGGTCTCCTGCTGATCGTCGGTGGCGATCTGGAAGGAGAAGGCTTCGTTGTGTTTGAACGCGGGCCCGCCATTGAGGCCGAGACAGGGGATGCCGGCGACCGTGAACTCGACCGTCAGCACGTCGCCGGCCTTGCCGGACGGGTAGTCGCTGGGAGCGCGGTGGACGGATTTCACCGAGCTGTCAGGAAAAGTCTCGGAATAGAAACGGGCCGCAGCCTCGGCGTCCTTGTCGTACCAAAGGCAGATCGTGTTCTTGGCGATTGTCATTGCTGGTCCCTTTGCTTTCGAAATCAATCTGGGCTTTTGAAATCAACCCGGGTTTTTCACAGCTGGCCTCGGCGTTGCACCGGACATGGAAATGCGCTCGTGCCATCGACGTTCCGACAGCAGCTGCCCGGAACCAACGTACCACGGCTGGTGCTTTCAGGACCAGATGCGGGCAGTGACTCGAACCGGAGATCCGCCTGGTCCGACCGGCGGCCTCACTCTTTGCGTAGGGCAGCGCCGCTTTGCTCAAGGTCGCGCTGGCTTTCCGTTGGCGCGCCGTTGCCTCAGAAGGCGCATGAGCAAGTTCCGTCTGTCCTTGCGCGGGACGAGTTCGATATCGCTGACGAGTTTTGCGCCGCCCTTGTGCCGCTCCAATGTGATCTTGCGGCTATGGAAAGCTTCCAGCTCGGCGCGATGCGCTACGCTTATGATGGTGACCTTCGGCAATTCGCGAATGATCATCTGCATCATGTTGTCCTGGCTCTTCTCATCGAGTGCCGACGTTGCCTCGTCCAGCACGATGATATCGGGGCGGTGCAGCAGAAGACGCGCGAAGGCGAGGCGCTGCTTTTCGCCACCCGACAAGGTCTGGTCCCATGGGGCGTCCTCCTCAATCCTGTCGTTGAGGTAGTCGAGTCCCACCTTGTCGAGCGCAGCCTTGATCTTATCCAGCGTCCAGCTGTCGGCGGCGCCTGGATAGGCGACAGCGCGGCGAAGGGTCCCGGTCGGGATGTAAGGCCGTTGCGGCAACATGAACAACCGTCTGTCGGCGCGGATGTTGACGCTGCCGCTACCCCATGGCCACAGACCCGCGATGGCCCGCACCAGTGTACTCTTGCCCGAGCCGGATTCGCCGGCGACAAGCACCCGTTCGCCTGGTTCGATCACGACCTCGGTTTCCTTGACCACGGCGGTGCCGTCGTCGAGCGACACGGAGAGATTGTTCAGGCTGAGCATCGCATCGCTGCCGGTCTCGCCGCGCTTTATGCGCCCCAGCGTGTTGCTCTGTTCCGCCCGCTCGAGCCCGTCGAGTGACATCATCAGCGAGGCGATGCGCCGTGCAGAGGCATTCCAATCGGCGAGACGGGGATAGTTGTCGACCAGCCACCCGAACGCGCCCTGCACGATGGCAAAGGCCGAGGCAGCCTGCATGACCTGCCCAAGTGTCATGCTGCCTTCGAGGAACTTCGGAGCGCAAAGCAAGACCGGCACGACAGGCGCAAACAGGCTCGACCCTTGGGACACCAATGCCGTGCGCATGTGCTGGCCTGCAAGGAGCGCCCATTGCCTGAGCACATGGGCGAATGTCTTGTCCATGCCGCTGCGCTCCTCCTCCTCGCCGCCGAGCAATGCGATACTCTCGCCGTTTTCCCGCACGCGCGTCAGCGAGTAGCGGAACTCGGCTTCCGCCTGATTTTTTTCCCCGGAGAGGTGGACGAAATGGCGGCCGATGACCGCCATCGAGGTGGACGTGATCGCGGCATAGAGCACTGCGGTGATGACCAGGAAGCCGGGAATGGTGACGGTCGAACCTGCAATCGTCAGGGTCAGGGCGCCGCCGATCGTCCACAGCACCACGATGAAGGTCGAGGCCGACAGAAATGCGACGATGACACCGGCAATGAAATCGACCGGCGATTCGGTGGCAATCCGCAAATCCTCGGCGATGCGGGCTTCGGGGTTGCTGTGGTCGCCGCCGACAAGGTTCAGCTGATAGTAGCGGCCGCTTGCCAGCCAACGCGCGATGACCGCGGTGGTGAGCCAGGAACGCCAGCGGCGCTGTATCTTCATGCGAAAGAAGACTTGTGCCACCACAAGGCTGGCGCTTCCGAGCACGAGTGGCAGGAATACGGCGCTCAGCCAATATACGGTGTGGGCATTGCGTTGCTCAATGGCGTCGAAAATTGCGCGATTCCAGACATTGATCCCATACTGGAAGCCGACATTGGCGACGATCAGGACCAACAGCCCGATCGTCAACGGCCAGGCGACCCTGTCGCCACTGCCGCTCCAGTAACCGCGGGCGCTGATCCAGAAGCGCTTAAGCAGATATCTCTTGCGCGCCCGCTCGGCCTCTTCAGGTGTCAGCTTAGGATCGGGTTCGGTGACATCCGGCGGCGGCGCGGGCTTGCCGACGACCTCGGACGCGACATCGACAGTCGTCTGGCGCGACTTCTCGGCATCGCGCGATTGGGCGCCGTCAACCGATTTCAGCTTGAATTTAGCTTGGGGCATCCGGCGATAACGGCTTAAAAATCAGAAGGTTTCACAGCGTCCGCTCGAGACGCCGGCTGCCAACAGCACCAGGGCTTCTCCAGTGTTCCAGTGCTCGTAACACCCTATGGGCGTTCTCGAAAATGACGGCCTGTGATCTGGTGCGGGACAGCTAACCGAACCCACAAGATGGAGATGTGTTCTGTTGTGTTTCGGCACCAGCCGAAAGTGAATGGTGTCGGGCCCGTTCCGAGCTTGAGAAAGTCAGCAGTGCATCGGCGTCGGAACAAAGGGTGCGATTTTGCCGTTGAGCGAGAAACTGGAAGCGACCCGCATGTCCGAATTGCCGATTGAGGAGATCGAAGGGCGGCTGAACGCCCAGCGCGAGACTTTGGCGCTGGTCGTCGCGCTGCTTGCAAGCAAGGATACGGCGCCCGAGCGAATATGGGCCGAACTGGAGGACCGTTTTCAGTTTCAGAACAGTCAGGAGGACCCCGGCGTCCTGCCAAGCCGCGCATTCGCCATCGAGGCTGCGAAGATGCGGGAGTTCAAGCTGATCGCCGAAGAGGCGCGGGCGCGCAACGCGGAATGGAACGGCAGGGACAAGCCACAGGGCGCCAGCTGAAACCCCGGCGAGTGCTTGCGGGACCGGCTATTTTACCGTGACCGAACATGTCAGCTTTGCTGCAAAAGTGTACGCGCCAACTCCTCCCATTCCTCGTCAAGCGTTGAGGTCGACGGCGTGGCATTGCTGCGGCGATACCAATATTCCGCATTCGACTGGTCGCCTTCCTTGCGGTGGAGATAGGCATGTACGTGCATGCCGGCCGTATCGTCGCGCTGCTGCGCGCATTCGTGCGCCTTAGCCCAATCGCCCTTTGCATCCCACCACAGCGCCTGCAGGGCAGGACTCAAGCCGGCTGGCGGCTGTGGTTCGGCAATCGAATCCCTGAAGGCTTGCAGATCCATTTTGTTCACCATAGCGACGGTACAGGGCGTCCATAATAACCACGCCGGCGGCCGACCGATAGCGTGCATCGGGCGGGATGACTGACATGGATATCGGGACTGCCGAGGGCGGATGTCCGATAACCGCACTGCCAGACGCTTGATTCGATGACGTGCATGAAATAGTGCGCGCCACGAAACCATGATGCCTGAGACAGCGAGGATAAGTAGCGAGCCGATGACAGCCTCCGACAAGCCGCGCCAATTCTACCACGGCACCCGGGCCGACCTTAAACCGGGAGACCTGATCGAAGCCGGCTACAGCTCCAATTACGGCGCGCGAAAGCAGGCAGCCTGGGTCTATCTGACCGGCACTCTGGATGCGGCTATCTGGGGTGCAGAACTGGCCGCCGGTGACGTGCGCCAAAGGATCTACATCGTGGAACCAACCGGCCCGATCACGGACGACCCCAACCTTACGGACAAGAAATTTCCCGGCAATCCGACGCAGTCCTATCGCTCCCGCCAGCCGCTCAGGATCACGAGCGAGGTCACCGAGTGGCAGGGCCACTCACCCGAGCGGCTGAAAGAGATGAAGGACCATATCGAACGGCTGAGGGTGCAAGGCATCGAGGCGATCGATTGATCGCTAAATAGGCATGCGTCCTGCAATTGCCGGGCCTGGCTCTGACCTACGGTCGGTGGCAGTCGCCGCGAAATACGGTTCAACGTCCACAACAGGTCAGACCGACCGCGTCGCTCGTTACCGCACGACCTCGCGGTGACCGCCGGGCAGGCGGGTGGCGATAAGCTTGTCGATGCGGCGGCCGTCGAGGTCGACCACCTCGAAGCGCCAGCCTTGCGCGTCGACGCATTCGCCGGTCGCCGGCAGATGATGCAAATGCGACAGCACATAGCCGGCGACGGTTTCGTAGTCGCGGTTCTCGGGCAGGTCGATGCCGAGAATGTCTGCCATCTCGTCGGCCTGCATGTAGCCGGCGAGCAGCCATGAGCCGTCCTCGCGCTTGACGGCGTTTTCCTCTTCGCCGGCATCGAGATCGGAACGGAAGACGCCGGTAATCGCTTCCAGAATGTCGGCCGGGGTGACGATGCCTTCGAAATGGCCGTATTCGTCATGCACCAGCGCCATCGGCACGTCGGATTCCTTCAGCGTCGCAAGCACGTCCAGCGCGTCGGCCTGGTCATGCACGATTGGCGCGACCCGCACGTGCCGGCGCGGGTCGAGGGCGCGGCCGCCGAGCATTGCGGCCAGCACGTCGCGGGTCTGGACGACGCCGATCATGGCGTCGACGCCGCCGTCGCCGGCCGGCAGGCGCGAATGCTGGGTCTCCATCAACAGCTTCCTGATGGCCGCCTCGTCGGCTTGCAGATTGATCCAGTCGACCTCGGTGCGCGGCGTCATCACCGCGCGCACGGCACGGTCGCCGAGCCGCATGACGCCGGCGATCATGCGCCGTTCGTCGGATTCGATGGTGCCATGGTGTTCGGCCTCGGCGACCAGCATCTTGATCTCCTCGTCGGTGACCTTGTCCTCGCTCTGGCCGCGCTGGCCAAGCAGCCACAGGAGGGCGCGGCCGGAAAAATCGAGCAGGAAGACCAGCGGCGCCGAGACGCTGGCGAGGATGGTCATTGCCGGGGCGACCCTGACGGCGACCCGTTCGGGGTCGCGCAATGCGATCTGCTTGGGCACCAGTTCGCCGATGATCAGCGAGCCATAGGTGATGAGGGCGACGACGATGCCGACGCCGAGCGGATCGGCGAGGTTTTCGCGGATGCCGGCCGACGCCAGGGAGGTGGCCAGCCGCTCGCCGAGCGTGGCGCCGGAAAAGGCGCCGGACAAGACGCCGACCAAAGTGATGCCGATCTGCACCGAGGACAGGAATTTTCCCGGATTGGCGCCGAGCGCCAGAGCCCGGCCGGCGCCCTTGACGTTGCGGTCGATCATCGTCTTGAGGCGCGCCGGCCGCGACGAGACGATGGCGAGTTCGGACATCGACAGAAGGCCGTTCACGCAGATGAGGACGACCACGATGGCAATTTCAGCATAAAGCATGCCGGGTCCATAGCATTGCCGCGCGGCTTTCGAAAATAGGACGGTCAAGCTTTTTAAATTTAGCGAGCCGGGCAATCAGGCGGCACCCAATGCCGCATCCCAGGGCGGCGCGGAAAAATGCTCGATCAGGGCGTCGACGACGACGCGCACCTTTGGCGCGAGATTGCGTGTTACTGGCCAGATGGCATGCACCACGGTGTTTTCGACAAGACAGTCCGACAGAACCATTTCGAGCTCGCCGCGCCTGATGCTGCCGGCCGTCAGCCATGTCGGCAGATAGACGATGCCACAGCCGGCCAGTACCGCATCGAGCATCGGTTCGCCGTGGCCGAGCACCAGCCGCGCCTTGGGCGCGAATTTCTCGAGACGGCCGTCGGCATGCCTGACGGTCCAGGGATGGACCGTGCCGTCGCGGCCGTAACCGATGAGGCTGTGCCTGGCCAGGTCCTCGATCGAGTGCGGCCTGCCATGGGCGTCGAGATAGGCGGGGGCCGCGACGATGGCCGAACGCTGGGCATAGATGCGGCGCGCGGCGAGCGACAAGCTGTCGTCGAGGTCGCCCATGCGCACCGCCAGGTCGATGCCTTCCTCGATCAGGTCGACGCGCCGGTCGTTGAACGAGATTTCCATCGTCAGATCCGGGATTTTTTTGGAAATGTCGAACAGAACCGGGGCGACGCACCGCCGGCCGAAGGCCAAAGGCAGGTCGACACGCAGCCGGCCGGAAGGCACTTGCTTGCGCGAAGCCAGCAGTGACTGCGCGGCTTCGATCTCGGCCAGTGCCCTGACGCAGGCTTCGTAATAGCTCAGGCCCTCACTGGTCGGGCTTAGGCTGCGGGTGGTGCGGTTGAGCAGGCGAACGCCCAATCGCTGTTCCAGCTGCGCGATCGACTTGCCGACCGCCGATTTCGTGACATGCAGCCGCGCGCCGGCGCCGGTGAAGCTGCCGGCCTCCACCGCGTGAACGAATGCGACGATGCCTTGCAAATCGGCCGATTCCAATGAAGCGCTCCTATTGTAGAGTTTTGCTCCTTAATCTGTTGCATACCATGCCACATGGAAGCACTTTTCTCCATAGTGAAACGGCATAAATGTCTCGCGCACCATCAACCACGGAGCGCGAACCAAATGAGCACCCAAAACAGATCCTGGCAGATGACCGGTTTCGGCCTGTCCAGTTTGAAGCCGGCCGAGGGAAAGCTGCCCCGACCCGGGCCGCATGATCTTCTGGTACGCGTCACAGCGGTATCGCTGAATTACAAGGACAGGATGATCGTCGATGGCGTGCTGATACCGGACCTCAGCTTGCCGTTCGTGCCGACATCGGACGCGGTTGGCGAAGTTGTCGCCACCGGCAGCGAAGTGAGCCGCTTCGGCATCGGGCAGCGGGTGCTCGGCCAGGTAATCGCCGACTGGCCGGACGGCAACGCCCCGCCGGTGCTGCACAAGCATACGCTTGGTTCGTCACTGCCCGGCATGCTGTCCGAGCATGTGCTCTTTCACGAGGATGCCGCCGTGGCGGCGCCGCCGTCGCTCAGCGATGTCGAGGCGTCGACGCTGCCGATCGCGGCGCTGACGGCGTGGTTCGCGCTGGTCGAGGCGGCCAAGCCTATCCCGGGTGAGACCGTTCTCATCCAGGGCACCGGCGGCGTGTCGCTGTTTGCGCTGCAGTTCGCCGCCGCTTTCGGCCTGCGCGCCATCGTCACCTCGAGCAGCGACGAGAAGCTCGAGCGGGCAAAAGCGCTCGGCGCCTGGAAGGGGATCAATTATCGCAGCCATCCGGCATGGGACGAGGTCGCCCGCGAGCTGACAGACGGCGCCGGCGTCAGGCACGTGCTGGAAATGGTCGGCGGCGACAATGCGCGGCGCTCGCTCAATGCGCTGGGCGCCGACGGCAGGCTGTCGCTCATCGGCCTTCTCGGCAGCATGGAGCTCAGTTTCCCGATCATTCCGTTCCTGCGCAACCGGATCGTCGTGCAGGGCATATCGATCGGCCACCGCCGCGCCTTCGAACGAATGAACCAGGCGATCGAGACGCTCGCGATCAAGCCGGTGATCGACAGGGTGTTTGGCTTCGACGAGGTGCCGCAGGCATTCGAGCGTCTGGAGACCGGACCGTTCGGCAAGATCGTGATCACCGTCCCCTGAGCCCATCGGGACGAAATGGCTGTCAGACGGGCCGATTGCGCGCCTACGGCAGTTGCAGCAGTACGCCGATGATGGCCTTGCCGTCGGTGAAATAGGGATCGCCTTCGCCGTTGCGTCCGGTCTTTGTGGCGCCGACGCCTGGTATCTCGCTGGTCGAGATCAGCATGCCGGCGGCGGAGAGGTCGTGCATCAGCCCATCGCGCTCGGCGTCGATGTCGGGGCCGATGTGATGAGTGATCGCGCCGGTGTCATGGCTGAGGCCGACGCCGCGGTCAAAGCTTGCCGAGCCAAGCCAAAGCGGCCGGCCGTCGTCTCCGGTCGCAGCGGTCTGCCAGAAGCGGACGTGGTGGCGCCGGTCAGCGCTGTCGCCGACCGGCTTTTCGAAGGCTAGGTCCTGGGCGCGGCCTTCGAACAGCAGCCGGCTGACCGGCGCGTCGGGATAGGGGCGGTCAAACAGCACGCTTTCGCCGATCTCGATCGCCGTCTTCAGCGTGACCGCGTCTGCCGTATCCCAGCCGGCGACGGCAAAAGCATGGACAAGCTCCTTCTTGGTGCCGACAAGGCCGACATTGATCGGATCGCCCGGAATGCCTTGCGGCGTGTGCGTCACCATCTCGAATTGCTGATTGCGAAAATTGCGGTCGCGTAACGTCCAGAACTCAGGCGCGGCGAAATAGGCGAGCGAAAGATAGGCGGCACAGCATGCCACCAGCCAGGTCGTTGCACGTCGTCGAAGGCTTCGTTGGCTCAAGAGGCACCACCCAAGCGTCTGCGCACCATCTTAATCGGCGCAGCAGGTCTTGGGCAGGGGCTGCAATCAGCGGCAGGCGCGATAGCCGTTCTTGCGGTTCTTGATGTCGAAATGGAAATGGTTGCGGTGGTCGTAGTTGTAGCCGGGGCCGAGCACGGTGGTGAAATACTGGCAGCCGTCGGCCCGCACATTGTTGAGGAAGCCGCGCGTGCGGAAGGCGAACAGGCCGGGCTTGCGGACGTCGATGTCGTCGCCATTGTTAAGCTCGATGCTCATCACATCGAGCGCATTGCCCTTGCCGTGTTCCGACAAAACACCTTCGCCGGCGATCCTGCGGCAGGAATAGCTCGAGCCCTGGTGGATGGTCTTGACGCCTGAAAAATAGCGCCAGCGGGCCGATGGGACGAGTTCATTCCTGGTCCAGCCGGCAAAGCTGGCGGCCATGTCGCAGGTCAGCGTCGCGGCCGGCTTCATCGCGACGCTGCCGATGGCCGAGACCCTGACCGGATAATCGATGCCGCATTGGCCTTCATGGATCGGCGCGACGTCGGTGTAGACGACGCCGAGGCGTTTCAGCTCCTTGCGGCAATCGATCTCTGCGGCCGGCATCTGTTCGGCCGGCGACATCGGATTTTCCATGCGCGGATAGGCGGCCGTCATATAGGGGTTGGACGGGACGAGGCGCTGCATGCCGGAATATTCTGGGCCGGAATCTTGCTGGCCGGAATATTGTGGGTCGGAATAGGGCGGGACGGCAGCGGTCTGGCTGCCGACGTCGACGGCCGGCTGCAGCGACAGCACGCTGCCGGTGTTGCAGGCGGAGACCGCCGCAATGGCAAGCACGACGGCAAGCCTGCCGGCCATGCGCGCGCGTCCTGTGTGCCGCGCAGCGACAAGCGCAGCGCGAATTAGCCCGGCCATCGGAAGGGTTCCTGTCCCCAGATGGCACAGACTCTAAACCTGAAGAGTAAAGGAAAAATCAGCGACGCCGTTCACGCCTGCGTCCAAATTGCGGCGCCCATTATCGGCGGCCGGCGTCATTCGCAAAACGTGCCGCCATTGCGGCGCGGTTCGAGGTCGAAGTGGAGATGCTGCGAATGATCGGCGTCGCTGCCAGGGCCAAGCACGGTCTTGAACGGTCCGCAGGCTGCCTTGCGCACTGTGTCCAGGAATTTCGCGTCCTTTTCCGGCGGCGCCGGGCCGACATCGATCTCCTTCCCGTCCGAAAGCGTGAAGCTGGCGATGTCGAGCGCGTTGCCGAAGGCGTGCTCCGACAATTTGCCGCCACCATTGCGCGACCGGCAGACAAAGGCGGAGGCCTGGCCGATCGATTTGATATCCGTGCCGAACTCGGCCTTTGCAGCAGGCTGGATGACCGAAGCAGCAAAGCGTGCGGCGGCCTCGGCCATCTGGCAATTGAGCTCGGGCTCCGGACCGATGGCGATGGATTTGCCGAGCGTCTTCAGCACGATCGGGTAGGGGATCGAGCAACCGACCGCCGTATCATGCTCGGGCTTGCGCTCCTCGAAATCGACGCCCATCGATTTCAGCCGCCTGCGGCAGGCCAATTCCTCGGCCGGCATTTCTTTCTCGGCAATGGCGACCGATCGAGGATCGGGAAGGATTTCTTGCTCCGCCTTTTTGTCTGCCTCGGCCGGGTTTGGTGGCGCGACCGGTGAGTTTGCCGGCGGCTCGGGCTGCGCCGGCTTTTCAGGCGGCTGTGGCGCGATCGCCGGCGGCTTCGGCTGCTCGGTCCTGGACTGGCCATTTTGGGGCTGATCGTTTTGAGGCTGACCGTTTTTGGGCCGCTCAGCCTCCGGAGCGGGGCGTGGTTCGGGGACCGGGATCTCGGTTGGTGCTGGCGGAGTGACTTGCCGGTTGAGTTGCGGAACCGGTGCGGTTGGCGGCAGCTCGGGCGCCTTGGCTGAAACGGGTCCCGCCAGCGGCGTAGCCGCAACGGCCAGCAGCACTCTGCCCAATCTGAAAAAGCCAAACGCCGCCATTGTATCGCAACGGCCAGAATGCAGGGAAGTTGCCTTGGGCGAAGGGGGCTGGCGATCACAATCGGTAACCGCGCTGTTACGCGCCGATCGCTTCCAGGCCTTCCTCGAGCCAGTCCGCCAGCAGCGGCATGCCGAGCAGATATTTTGCCGTGCGCTTGTTGGCGCGCTCGCGGGCGGCGGTCAGCGCGTCCGTCCATTCCGTCGCGTCATAGTCGCCGCGGCCGACCCAGGCCAACGCAATCAGTTCGGCCGCTTCGTCGACATTGAGATCGTCGATCAGCTCGCGCAGTTCTTCCTCGGTGAGATCTTCGGAGCTTTCCTCGGCAAGGCCGTCATGATGGTGGTTGTCGTGCGCGTTGCCGTCGAGCTCTACCTCGTGCTCGGCGCCGTCGGTATAGTCTTCGTTGACGGCGGCGCTGAGCGCCTTCGCCTTCAGGATGAACAGGCGCACGGTGTCGGGACCGATCGAAAGCTCCCAGTCTCGTTCAACGCGTTGCTGCACCGGCCGTCTCCCTGCTTCGTGCTCGGTCGGCCCGATGATAGCGGATTTGCAGCGCTCGTCACGTTCTCTTGCGCGTGGGCGTTAATCGTGAACCATGATTTATGATGCCCTCTCTTCCCGGAATAAGATGGCCTTGCTGGGAGAGATCGCGGTTTTGAGATAGGATGACATTTCCGGGACGAAACGGCTTTGGCCCGGCGTTAGTGTTGCATTGTCAGGTTCAAAGGAGAGTGTAATGCGCAGACGATTGCTGATTTACGCCATGGCCATTGCCGCCCTGCCGCTGATTGCCGCTCCGGCGTTTTCGGCTGGTGAAGGCGGGGGAGGTGGTGGCGGCGGCGGAAATGGCGGCGGCGGCCAGAGCCAGTGCAAGAAGGGGGAGGCCTGGGACAAGAAGCAGAAGAAATGTGTCTCGCCGAAGCAAGGTATGCTGGATGACGACAGCATCTATGATGCCGGTCGCGCGCTGGCGATGGATGGACGCTATGACGAGGCGATCGCCGTGCTCAGCCTCGCCGCCAACAAGCAGGACCCGCGCATCCTCAACTATCTCGGCTATTCGCACCGCCATTCCGGCCGCGTCACCGTCGGCCTCGGCTATTACGAGGAAGCGCTGCGCATCGACCCGAACTACACGCTGGTACGCGAATATCTCGGCGAGGCGCACCTGCAGATCGGCGATCTTGCCGGCGCCCAGGAACAGCTCCGCGAAATCGAGAAGCGCACGGGCAAGGGATCTCGCGAATACGGCATGCTGTCGGAGCAGATCGATCATTTCATGAGGAGCTGATCCGACCTCCGGACGCTGCTCATACCGGCTGCGGCGATCGCAGCCGGTTTTTTGCTGTGCTCACATGCTGCTCCGAACTGGAATTTGGCATCACGGTACACGTGATGCGCTCCTTGACGTTAGGTCAGCCGCGCAATCGGTGGATGATTTTTCAAAATCCGACTTTTTGGACGTGAAAAACCCGCGAAGATTGCTATATCTTGCAAAGATTGTGGTGAGACGGTTCCGTTAGCGAGGCTGCCGGACCGTTTTCTTTTTGTACCATCGACAAGGTCGCTCCCGATTGCGGGGGCGGCGGCAGGAAAGGTCAGGCATTATGAACAAGGTCCCGATGACAGGCGAGGGGTTCGCGTCATTGAAGGAAGAACTGCGCTGGCGCCAGCAACAGGAGCGGCCGCGTATCATCGAGGCGATTTCCGAAGCGCGCTCGCATGGCGACCTCTCCGAAAATGCCGAATATCACGCGGCAAAAGAGGCACAGAGCCTCAATGAGGGCCGGGTCAACGAACTCGAGGACCTGATCGCGCGGGCCGAGGTGATCGACGTCACCAAGCTCAGCGGCGACAAGGTCAAGTTCGGTGCCACCGTGGTGCTGGTCGACGAGGATACCGAGGAGAAAAAGACCTACCAGATCGTCGGCGACCAGGAAGCGGACGTGAAGTCCGGCCGCATCTCGATCTCCTCGCCGATCGCGCGCGCCCTGATCGGCAAGGAAGTCGGCGACGCCATCGAGGTCAACGCACCGGGCGGCGCCAGGGGCTACGAGATCGTCCAGGTGCAATTCATTTAGAACCTTTTGATAATTCCACTCTGGCGAGTCGAATAGCGCGGTTTTCTGCGCTTCCGGTGCTCACGTACTTTAAGTACGCTCCGCTCCGGTCCTCGAAACCACGCTATTCGACTCGCCAGAGCGAATTCTGAAAAGGTCCTATGCAGCGCCTTGTAATTTAAGCGCCAGCAATCTCTCTGCTTCTGCCATCACCTCCGGCGGCGTGACGCTGCGGCCAGGCGCGGCCAGTAGCGTCGATGAGAACGGCCCGCGCGGGCCGGTCAGGCCGGGCTCCGTCGCCAGGAATACAGCCACCGTAGGCACGCCGAAGGCGCTGGCGAGATGGGTCAGGCCGGTGTCGGCGCCGATGACCAGCGTCGAGCAGCCGATGACGGCGGCGATCTCGGCAAGCGGCGATCTGGGAACCACCACGGTTTGCGAAACGGCGCGGGCGATCGCTTCGGCAACCCCCTGTTCACGGTCGTTCGACCAGGTGGTGACCGGGGTCATCCCTCGTGCCACGAGAAGCCTGGCGATTTCGACCCAGTCCGCGACCGGCCATTTCTTGTCCTCGCGGCTGGTGCCGTGCAGCAGGAAGGCTGTCTTTTCGCCGACAAAAGTCGATTTTGCGGCTGGCGGCACGATGCCTGATTCGAGCCGGGAAAAATCCGGCTCGTAGCCGAGCGCCAGCCCGAACAGACGTCTCGTGCGCTCAATGGCATGCAGGCCGCGCGGCACGGCGTAGCGATGACCATAAAACAGGCTCGCCGAAGGCTCGCGGGCGCTCGAGCGGTCGAAGCCGGCGATCGGTGCTGCCGCCAGCCGCGCCACCAGCGCCGATTTCAGCAAGCCTTGTGCATCGAGGACGAGGTCGTAGCGGGACGCGCGCAAGGCGCTGCGCAGGCCGACCACTTCCCGCCATGTGCCGGGCTCGAGCAGCTTCCCGCGCCAGCGCCGGATCGCCACGCTGTGGATGGTTTGGATGGCTGGATGCAGCGCCGCGATGCCGGCAAAGGCCTCTTCCACGCACCAGTGGAAGGAAATATCCGGGCGGGCGCGGCGCGCGTCCTCCACTGCGGGAAAGGTGTGGATGACGTCGCCCATCGACGACGTCTTGACGATCAGCACCTTCATGCGGCGGCCGGCATTTCCAGCAGCCGCTCCGCCGCCGCCACGACGCGTTCGACCTCCAGCGTCTTCAGGCAGTTGAGATGACCGAGCGGGCAGATTTTTTTGTGGCAGGGCGAACAGGACAGGCCGAGCCAGACCAGTTCGCGACGCTCGGCGAGCGGCGGCGTGTTGTCGGGCGAGGTCGAGCCGTAGACGGCGACGACCGGCGTGCCGACGGCGGCGGCGACATGCATCAGTCCGCTGTCGTTGGAGACGGCGAGCCTCGCCGCGGCGATCAGGTCGATGGCATCCTCCAGCCGCGTCTGACCGGCAAGGTCGGAGGCGCCCGGCGTCAGCGCCGCGATTTCAGCCGTCACCTCAGCGTCGTTCTTCGATCCGAACAGCGCGACGCCAAACCCTTTCGCCATCATCTCCCGGGCAAGGCCGGCATAGTGTTCGCTCGGCCAGCGCTTGGCCGGGCCGAATTCTGCGCCGGGCATGAGTGCCACGAATTTCCCCGCCGTCAGCCCGAAACGGCTGAGCAGTGCCGCCTGGCTGGCTTGATCGACGGCGAGCTTCGGCGGCTGGAAGGCGCCACCACGGGCAAGGCTGAAATAGGCCTGCGCGGTGCGCCGTTTCAGGCGATCGGGCAAGGGCACGATGTCGGTCAGCAGCCCGTAGCGCATTTCCTTGAGATGGCCGACACGGCGCGGAATGCCGGCAAAGAACGGGATCAGCGCCGACTTCCAGCTTCCCGGCAGGACAAAGGCCATGTCGTAGCGGCCGCGCAGCAGGCGGCCGAAGCGCCTTCGGACGCGGAATTCGAACGCGCCGGATTGCAGCGGCAGGTCGATCTGCTGGCGGATTTCGGGCATGCGCTTGACCAGCGGTGCTGCCCACGCCGGCGCCAGCACGTCGATGGCGGCGTTCGGATGAAGCTCCCTCAGCGCCTGGAACAGGCACTGCGCCATCACCATGTCGCCCACCCAGCGTGGGCCGATCACGAGGATCGTTGGGCTTTCAGCCATTCGACATAGTCTCTGACGCCGGTTTCCACTGTGCGGAACTGGCCATTGTAACCGGCTGCGCGCAAGCGGGACATATCAGCTTGCGTAAAGCTCTGGTAGCTGCCCTTGAGGTGGTCGGGAAACTCGATGAATTCGATCTGGCCCTTGCCGAGCGTATCGATCACCGTTTCGGCAATGGCGCGAAACGGCTGGGCGTTGCCGGTGCCGCAGTTGAAGATGCCGCTAGAACCGCGTTTCCACAGCCACAGATTGACGTCGGCGACATCGCCGACATGGATGAAGTCGCGGCTCTGCTCGCCGGGCCCGAAACCGCCATAGGCGCCGAACAGCTTGGGGTTTTCACCGCGTTCGACCTGGTTGAACAAATGGAAGGCGACAGAGGCCATGGCGCCCTTATGCGCCTCGCGCGGACCGTAGACGTTGAAATAACGCAGGCCCGCCACCGGCGAATGGTCGGTATCGAAAACGGTGCGGCGGACATAGTCGTCGAACAGCTTTTTCGAATAGGCATAGACGTTCAGCGGCCGCTCGCATTCCGGCTCCTCGCGAAACTCGGCGCCGCCGCCATAGACCGAAGCGGACGAGGCATAGAGGAAGGGTACGCGCAAGGCCAGGCAGGCGTGCAGTAGGTGCTTCGAATAGGTGTAGTTGACCTCCATCATGAACTTGCCGTTCCATTCGGTGGTGGTCGAGCAGGCACCCTGATGGAAAACCGCCTCGATGCGGCCGAGGTCACCGGCCTCCATCCGCGCCAAAAAGTCGTCCTTGTCGAGATAGTCGGCGATCTCGAGATCGGCGAGATTGGCGATCTTGTGGCCGTCGGTGAGGTCGTCGACGACGAGAATGTCGCTGAAACCGTCGGCGTTGAGCGCGGCGACGATGTTGGAACCGATCATGCCGGCGCCGCCCGTGACGATGATCATTTTAGTACGCCCTGACTTGCCGTTGCTTGCCGATTCCGGCCCTTATAGGGGAGGCCGGCAGGCCTGTCGACAAAGCAGGTGGCGGGGCGGCCGGATGAGCGCCACAGTGCCGCCGCAAACGTCACGTTTCAGTCGGCCTGCCGGCCAACCGGCGACAGGAGCAAGGTAATGCCGTCAACCGAACTGCTTGTCGCCTTTTTCGCCACCACGGCGATCTTCGCCTATATCCCTGGGCCCGCCATGCTCTATGCCGCTGCGCAAACCATGGCGCGCGGCCGCTGGTCCGGCCTGATGGCAGCGCTCGGCATCCATCTTGGCGGCTACGTTCATGTCTTCGCCGCCGCTGTCGGCCTGTCGGTGCTGTTCCATGCCGTGCCGGTGCTTTACATGGCGGTCAAGCTGGTCGGTGCGCTGTATCTGATCTGGCTCGGTGTTTCGTTGTTTCGCGCCAAGGCGCAAAGCGACTTGCCGGGAGTTCAGCCGAAATCCGCCCGCCGCGCCTTTTTCGAGAGCGTTGCCGTCGAGGTGCTCAACCCCAAGACGGCGATTTTCTTCATGGCGTTCCTGCCGCAATTCATCGATGCCTCGGCAGTGTTTCCGGTGTGGCTGCAGTTCGTCGTGCTTGGAACGATCGTCAATTTGATGTTCTCGTCGGCCGACATTGTTTGCGTGGTGCTGGCCGGCGCAGTGATCGCCAGGCTGCGGCAGTCGAGCCGGGCGCAGAGCCTGATGCGGCGCGCCGGCGGTGCGGTGCTTGTCGGACTGGGCGTGCATGTCGCGTTGCAGAAAAGCTGACGCATTGCCTCGCCGCCGCGATCGGTCGAAGGCCTGCCGTTGCGTCGGCTGAAATTGCGGTATATCGGCATCGCCATGAACGGCCGGCCCTGCCAATCGAATTCCCCGTCACTGAAAATCGGCTCTCCCACGCGTTGACATGATCAAGCTGCCCTCTCCCGAACCTCTTCACCGCGCCATTTCGCGCTTCGGCAGCGCCACCGTGCTGGTGGTCGGCGATTTCATCCTGGACCGTTTCGTTAACGGCGTGATCGAGCGCATTTCGCCGGAAGCGCCGATCCCCGTGCTGCACGGGCGCGGCGAAACGCTGGCGATGGGCGGCGCTGGCAATGTCGTCGCCAATATCGTTTCGCTCGGCGCTGCCGTCATACCGGTCTCGGTGATCGGCGCCGACGAGGCCGGCAAGAACCTCATGCGCATGCTCGGCGAATTTAGCGTCGACACCGGCGGGCTGGCGCAGGATGCCGATCGCATGACGTCGTCCAAAAGCCGCTTCAGCGCGCTCAACCAGCAGGTGCTGCGTTTCGACGAAGAGGAAATCAAGCCGCTGGGCGATGCCGAGCGCGCGACATTGGTCGGGCATTTTCGCGAAGCGCTGGTGCGCGCCGACATCGTCATCCTGTCCGATTACGGCAAGGGCGTGCTGCTCGACGGCGTCGCCGATGAGCTGATCTCGATCTGCCGGCAAGCGGGCAAGCCGGTGCTGGTCGACCCGAAGGGGAGCGATTATGCGCGTTATGCCGGCGCGACGGCAATCACGCCCAACCGCAAGGAACTCGGCGAGGCGGTCGGCCGCGCAGTATTTGCCGATGACGAGATCGAGGCGGCGGCGCGCCAGCTGATTTCGGCGCACGGTTTCGATTTCGTCGTCGCGACGCGCAGCGAAAAGGGCATGAGCGTCGTCGGTGCGGACGACGCCCGTCATATCGCCACGCAGGCGCGCGAAGTGTTCGACGTTTCGGGCGCCGGCGACACGGTAATCGCGACCTTCGCGCTGGCTCTTGCAGCAGGGGCTGATCGTGTCATGGCCGGATCGATCGCCAACGCCGCCGGCGGCATCGTCGTCGGCAAGCGCGGCACCGCGCGGCTGACGATCGAGGAACTCACCGGTGCGCTGTTTCGCTCGCATGGTCCGGTCGCCCACAAGGACGCGATCCTCGATGCCGCGGCCGCGGCGCGGCTGGCGGCTGCGTGGAAGGACGAGGGCTTGAGCGTCGGCTTCACCAATGGCTGTTTCGATATCCTGCATGCCGGCCATGTCAGCCTGTTGCATGCGGCGCGCAGCCAGTGCGACCGGCTGGTGCTCGGCCTCAACAGCGATGCCTCGGTGCGCCGGCTGAAAGGGCCGGGACGCCCGGTCAACGACCAGCATGACCGGGCCTGCGTGCTTGCAGCACTTGCCTCGGTCGACGCCGTCGTCATCTTCGAGGAGGATACGCCGCTTTCACTGATCGAGGCGCTGAGCCCCGACATTCTGGTCAAGGGCGCCGACTATACGGTCGATCAGGTGGTTGGCGCCGATGTCGTGCAGAAGGCCGGCGGGCGCGTCGTGCTGGTCGATCTCGTCGCCGGCAAGAGCACGACCGGCACCATCGGCAAACTACGCGCCGGGAACTGAGGGTTTCATGTCCGAACTGAACGATTACCTGGCCCGCTCGGCGGCCGCGATTTCGGCGATGGTCGAGCGCGACCTGACCAGCGAGATGGAGCGGGCGGTCAGCGCCGTCGTCGCCGCGCTTTCGCAGGGCAAGGCGCTGCTGATAGCCGGCAATGGTGGTTCGGCCAGCGACGCCATCCATATCGCCGGCGAGCTGGTCGGCCGCTTCCTAAGGGAGCGCAAGGCCTACAACGTCATCGCGCTGCCGGCCAACGCGGCGGTGCTGACCGCCTGGGGCAATGATTACGGCTTCGACACGGTGTTTGCGCGCCAGGTCGAGGCGCATGGTTCGGCAGGCGCCGTGCTGCTCGCCATCTCGACCAGCGGCAATTCGCCAAGCATCCTCGCCGCCGCCCAGCAAGCGCGCATGATGGGCATGACGGTGGTCAGCCTGACCGGCGACACCGGCGGCAAACTGAAGCCGCTCTCCGACATCCTGCTCAACGTACCCTCGACCTCGACGCCGATCATCCAGCAGGGGCATTTGTGCCTTTACCACCATCTCTGCGAACTGGTCGAAACGCGCCTCTGCGACGCAGGGTGATTGCGCCAAGCCAGTAGAGGCCGTCAATTGTCAACGGGGAGAAGTAGCCGCAACGCTGGCGACCCCTCCCCGTCCTTCACGGGGAAGGGTAAGGGTGAGGGCAGCGCCAGTCTGTAGCGATTATTATTTGACGCATAGCCACATTTTGTTCTTGCTTTGTGCCGGCAGCTATGCTACTAATTCAACTACGGTGATGATTCTCACCGAGGATCCGCCCGCCGAGGCGGGTTTTTTGTTTCCGGGTTTTGTTTCTCGGGCGCTTTGTCTGGTCTCAAGCCGAAAACGCCACCAGCCCTTCGTCCTTGACCCGGCGGATGGTCAGCGCGGTTCGCACCGTATCGACATTGGGGGCCGAGGCCAGTTCCTCGATGACGAAGGTCTGGAAGGTGCCGAGATCGCTCGCCACGCAGTGCAGCAGGAAATCGGATTCGCCCGACACCATCCAGGCATCGCGCACGATCGGCCAGCCGCGGGTGCGCTCGGCGAAGGTCTTGAGCTCGGCGTCGGCCTGGTGATGCAGGCCGATCAGGCAGAAGGCGACGACGTCGAGGCCGAGTGCCGGAGCGTTGAGCAGGGCACGGTAGCCGCGGATGATGCCGGCTTCTTCCAGCCGCCGGACGCGGCGCAGGCACGGCGGCGCCGAAATGCCGACGCGGCTCGACAGTTCGACATTGGTCATGCGTCCGTCCTGCTGAAGCTCGCGCAGGATCTTCCAGTCGATGGCATCGAGATCGGCCTTGATCGGCATGGCGGCTTCCGTGGTGACGCGAAAGAATCTTTCGCGACTTTGTAGTTAAACGACTTTGCTGTCTATTCCATCCGCTGGATCGAGGATTTTCGCGTCATCTTGCTGCGGTTGCTTGTCGCCGTCGCCGGTGCCGAAGCTTTCCGGGGACGAACGGCAACTTGCCTTGCTGGCGTCGCAGGCAACACTTACATTACGCGCAACAATCGACGAGAGTTCATGCCACAATCCATGGCTGCTCCCCGCAGAGGCTTTTCATGATCACCAAGCACGCGCCTGTTCTCATCATCGGCTCCGGCCCCGCCGGCTATACGGCGGCAATCTATGCCGCCCGCGCCATGCTCAAGCCAATGCTGGTCGCCGGCCTGCAGCAGGGTGGGCAACTGATGATCACCACCGACGTCGAAAACTATCCGGGCTTCGCCGAACCGATCCAGGGTCCATGGCTGATGAGCGAAATGCTCAGGCAGGCCGAGCATGTCGGCACCGACATCGTCAACGACATCATCACCGAGGTTGACCTCAACGTGCGGCCGTTCCGCGCCAAGGGCGATTCCGGCACGATCTATACCGCCGACGCGCTGATCATCGCCACCGGCGCGCAGGCGAAATGGCTGGGCATTCCGAGCGAACAGACCTTCATGGGTTTTGGCGTCTCCGCCTGCGCCACCTGCGACGGTTTCTTCTATCGCGGCAAGGATGTCGCGGTGATCGGCGGCGGCAATTCGGCTGTGGAGGAAGCGCTCTATCTCTCCAACCTGGCCAAGAGCGTCACCGTTATCCACAGGCGCAGCGATTTCCGCGCCGAGCGCATCCTGCGCGAGCGGCTGCTGCAGAAAGACAATGTCCGCATCATCTGGGACACGGTGGTCGACGAGATCACCGGCAGGCCCGGCAAGGCGCCGCTGCCGCCGTCGGTCGAAGGGCTGAAGCTGCGCAACGTGGTGACCGGGCAGGAGATGCATCTGGTGGTCGACGGCGTGTTCGTGGCGATCGGCCACGCGCCGGCGGTCGAGCTGTTTGCCGGCAAGCTGAAGCAGAAGCCGAACGGCTATCTGTGGACGGCGCCGGATTCGACCCGCACCGATATGCCGGGTGTGTTCGCCGCCGGCGACGTGACCGACGACATCTACCGCCAGGCGGTGACGGCGGCCGGTCTCGGCTGCATGGCCGCGCTCGAGGCGGAAAAATATTTGGCGGGGATCGAGGTTCACCGCGAAGCGGCGGAGTGATTGTTGAACAAGCGGCTGAGACAAGCCGCGCAAAAGCCTGATTTTTCATTCAGACGCCAAAACAGGCGGACGCCAGAAAACAGGACGAGGGGAAATCATGGCGTTGGATTGGGACAAGCTACGCGTGTTTCACGCCGCAGCGGAAGCGGGGTCGTTCACCCATGCCGCGGAAACACTGCATTTGTCGCAATCAGCGATCTCGCGGCAGGTCAGCGCGCTCGAGCATGACGTCGGCGTGCCGCTGTTCAATCGCCATGCCCGCGGCCTGGTGCTGACCGAGCAGGGCGAGATGCTGTTCCGCACGGCACACGACGTGCTGATGAAGCTTGAAACCATCAAATCGCGACTGACCGAAACCAAGGACCGGCCCTCCGGCGTGCTCAGGGTGACGACAACGGTCGGCCTCGGCGCCGGCTGGCTGACCGAGCGCGTGCAGGAATTCATCGAGCTCTATCCCGAGGTCAGCCTGCAGCTCATCCTGGCCAATGAGGAGCTCGATCTCACCATGCGCCAGGCCGACTGCGCCATCAGGCTGCGCCAGCCGCAGCAGCCGGACCTCATCCAGCGCCGCCTGTTCACCGTGCATTTCCATCTCTACGCGGCGCCCTCCTATGTGAATAAATACGGCAAGCCGAATTCGATCGCCGAGCTGAAGGCCCATCGCATCGTCACCTTCGGCGTTCCGGTGCCGGCGCATCTGTCGGAACTGAACTGGCTGGAAACGGTCGGCGATTTCGAAGGTGGGCAAAGGGTGCCGACGCTGCAGATCAACGACATCCTGTCGATCAAGCGAGCGGTGCAGGGCGGCGCCGGCATCGCCATGCTGCCGGATTATGTGGTCAGCAAGGATTCCGGGCTGGTGCAGTTGTTGCCCGAAACCGAAGTGCCGTCCTTCGATACCTATTTCGCCTATCCCGACGCGATGAAGAACCAGGCGAAGCTGCATGTCTTCCGCGATTTCATCATAGCCAAGGCGCGCAGCTGGTCGTTTTAGTTACGAGTGCCGCTCGTCGACTTCTGAGCAACGTCGGGCGATTGGCGAAGGCTTCGGCGAAAGCGTCCTTCTTCCCGTCACTATACGGGGAGAAGATGGCGGGCAGCCAGATGAGGGGCAGCGCCAGCCTTTGTCGCACTTGCCCTTCGATGGGCAGTCCTGATGCCCCCTCACCGCCCTGCCATTTCTCCCCTGTATGGTGACGGGGAGAAGGAGCTGTCTCACCGGTTTCGCCAATTGTCGGCGTCCAGAAATTAGCCGCGCCAAGGCGTCAGCCGGGGCAGCCAGCCTGGTACGGCCCGGCGGTAGGCTTCGTATTCGGCGCCGTAGCGGCGGGCAAGCGTTGGTTCCTCATATAGTTTCACGAAGGAGATCATGGCGGCCGCGGCGATGACTAGATAGGCGGCGACCGTCCCGCTCGAAAACAGCAGTGCCTGGCCGAGGACGATCGACAGCACGGCGACGTACATCGGGTTGCGGACATGGCGATAGATGCCGCCGACGACCAGCCTCTCGGTCGGCGCTACCGGGGCTGGCGTACCCAGGCCCTCCAGGGCAAAACGGGCAAATGCGTGCAGCAGCACGATTGTGCCGGCGACAATCAGCAGCCAGCCCACAGGAACGAAACCGGGCAGTCTCGACCAGGGCCGGCGATAGCGATCGGTCAGCAGCCAAGGCAGCAGTCCGGCGACCACGCCGGGCGCTGCCGCAAGGAAGATGACACTGCCGGCGATCGCCGAAGTGGCTCGCATATAGCTCTCCTTACGGGCGCGGCCTTGAACGTCTCCTGCAAAGCGCTTCAGGTCTTGTCCGGCATGTAACCCAAACCGCTACACCCTCAGGTCAAGCTCGATGGCGGGCTTTTTGGGTGGGCATGCATCAGCAAGGTCTGGCTGCCGAAAAAACAAACGCGTGCTGCACGATTCCACGTCATCCTGCGTTTTTCGACTTCCGAGCAGGAATCGCTGTTGATTCGCGGCTGCGGATCGATTTTTGCCTTGCCGCAGGCTGTATTTCAGCGATTCAACTGGTCCTATTGCGCTTCGGGACGGATTAGACCACAGCCGGCGCCTTTTTGCATGTGAGTGTTGCAAAATAGATGCTTGTTTCTTGGGCATGAAGAGCACATATATAGATCATCTCCTGAGCGCGTTCTCCTCCCATTAGCGCTCTCGAGTGTTCCCCTCTGGAGGTTAGCCTTAACAGGCACTTCCAATCAAACTCAGCCGGGTCTTCATTGATCCGGCTTTTTTGTTGCCCGAAACCAACACTTCGCCGGAAAATCGGCCGGAACTGGCGCGTAACAGTGACATGTAACCTCGGGTAACATGCGTTGGCACGCCAAATCGGGTAAGCAGAGCATAGGACGCGGTGTGGCTCGTCCGGGGGATGGGGGCATCACTCGGACGACCCGGGCTCAGGCAGCTACCGCGTCCGAACCATCCTCCGCCGCCAGACACCGGCGGCAAGCATGCGGCGGACCTGCCGTTTCGCCTCCCACGAAGACGGTCCGCAACGAAACGGCGCCCGAATGATCCGGGCGCCGTTTCCTTGTGTGCATCCTTGTGCTCTGGCCGCCGCAAGCTGTTTCAGGCGGCCTTGCCGTTGGCGTTCAGCGCTTCGTCGGCCAACCGCCCGGTGAGTTCGGCCATGTGGTCGAAGACGGCCCGATAGCTGGCGACACCAGCCGTGGCCGAGCGCAGCTCGATGATGAGGTCGCCGATCTCGGCCTGCGGCATGGTCGCCTCAACCACGTCCCATCCCGGCCAGTCGGGCCGCGCGTCGTAGCCGAGGATCTGGCCGCGCCGCTGCGGGATCAGCGCGATGATCTTCGACGTCGCATCCGACGGCGTGACGATCTCGACCTTCATCACCGGTTCGAGCAGCACCGGCGAGCAGGCGGCCATGCCTTCCTTCATCGCCAGCTTCGCCGCCATCTGGAAGGCCATGTCGGAGGAATCCACCGCATGGTAGGAGCCGTCGGAAAGGTTGACGGCAACATCGACGACCGGAAAGCCGAGCGGGCCGGATTTCAGGTAATCGCGCACGCCGGTCTCGACCGACTGGATGTACGTCTTCGGCACGACGCCGCCGGTGATCGTATCGGTGAACTGGAAACCTGACCCGCGCGGCAGCGGCTTGATCTCCAGCACTACGTCGCCGAACTGGCCGTGGCCGCCCGACTGTTTCTTGTGGCGGCCGCGCTGCTGCGTCGCTTTGCGGATCGTCTCGCGATACGGCACGGCCGGCACATGGCCTTCGACCGGGATCTGGTTCTTGCCTTCCAGCCGCTCGCGCACGACGCGCAGATGCATCTCGCCATGACCCGACAGCACGGTTTCGGCTGAATCCTGGTTGTGATGCAGACTGAGCGAGGGATCTTCCTCGGCCAGGCGCTGGATGGCCGCCGACATCTTGACCTCGTCCTTGCGCTCTTTCGGCCGCAGCGCGAAGGCGAAGACCGGTTGCGGCGGGGTCAGCGTGACCAGCGGCTTGATGCCGCCCTTGGTCGAGCTCAGCGTCTGGCCGGTCCTGACGGCGTCCAGCTTGCCGAGCGCCACCGTGTCGCCGGCCTTGGCCGACGTCAGCTTGACCTGGTCCTTGCCGAGCATCTTGTAGATGCCGGAGACCTTTGCCGTCTCGCCGCTGGGAAGGAACAGCTCGGCGGCGTCGGCGACCTGACCGGACAGGATGCGCGAGACCGACAGCTTGCCGCCATGCGCGGTGTGGATGGTCTTCATCACCTGGACCACGGTGGCATTGCTGTCGGGAGCGCCGAGACGCTGGCGCGTCGCCGCGATATCGGGTGCGTCGTGACGGATCGCCTTCAACAGGCGCAGCACACCGTTGCCCTTCTCGGCGGTGCCGATCAGCACCGGCGTCACCGTGCCGTCGCGCAGATCCGCGGCGAGGTCATCGAAGATCGCGTCCTTTGGCGGTTCGATCTCGTCCAGCAATTGCTCCATCAGGCGGTCGTCATGGTCGGCGAGCGTCTCCAGCATGGAAAAGCGCGCCTCGAGCTCGCGCGCCTTGTCGTCGCTCGGGATCTGGGCGACCTCGCTCTCGGCATATTCGCGATAGATGTAGGCACGCTCCAGAGCGAGGTCGATCGAGCCGATGACGACGCCGTCCTTGCGCAGCGGGATCTGGCGCAGCAGCAATGGCACCGTGCTTGCCGGCTGCAGCATCTTCAGCGTGTCGCGCACGCCTGATATCGCCTTGTCGACCTTGTTCAGGAACAGCATACGCGGCACGCCGAGATCGTCGAGCTTGCGCATGATCAGCTGCAGGGCAGGGATCTTCTTCTCGTCAGCCTCGGCGACGACCACGGCGACGTCGCAGGCAGCCAGCACCGGCTCGGCTTCGAAGGAGAATTCGATGGAGCCGGGACAATCGACGAAGGTGAACGGCTCGCCCATGAAATCGGTTGTGGCGAAGGTCGCCTCGACGCTCATGCCGTGAGCGCGCGCTTCCGGCGAATGATCGGAAACGGTATTTCCGGACGAAACGGGATTCTGGCGGGGAATGGCGCCTGTACGGGCGAGTATGGCTTCGAGAAGTGTCGTCTTACCGCTTGCAAAGGGACCGACTATGGCAATGCATTTCGGTCCCGTGCGTCGTCCTCCGGCGCGAGTACCCATGGCTGACCTCCACTCAGGCGTTTCCCTGTGAGCGGCGGCCGGCCTGTCGGCCGTCGCGGGCGAGGCTTTTTTCAATTTGCCACCTACCCAAAGGGCATCGTCCCACGGGCAGGCCGGGAGGGCAAGGGATTTGAGGTTGAAGGGATTTGAAGTTGGGGCCGGTTCAGCCGGTGCCGGTTCGGCGCGACGCCAGTGGCGTTGCCTCAATGCGCTGCACTGACACCGTCTCGGCAAAGCGCGCGAGCAACGGATTGAACAGGTCCGCACGCTCCCAGAAAGGCGCATGCCCGGCACCGGGAATGATGTGGCAATGCTCCCACAGCGAGCCGTAGGCGAGCGTTTCAAAATAGCCGAGCCGGACGAACGGGTCGTTCTCGCCATTGACGATAGCGACCGGAAACGCCGCCTGCTCGACCACCTGTCTCTGGTCGGCGCCCTTGCCGGTGAGCATGCCGCGCGTCACCGCGGCGCGCAGCCGGCCGTCGGTGCGCAGGATGGTTTTGCGAAAGGACGGGTCGGCGGTGTCGCCGAAGCAGAGCGTTTCGAAGCGCTCGGCGTCGCGTTCGGAATACGTCTTTTTGGACGCCAGCAGCATGTCCCAATGCGCATGGAAGCCGCGCAGCATGCCGAAAGGGCCCTTCGATACCGGCGGCGCGCCGGTCAGCATCAGCCCGCCGACGGCGCGGTGAAAACTCGCGAGCTCGATTGCCACGTGCCCGCCAAGCGACCAGCCGAAGACAATGGCGCGACCGATGCCCAAGGCATCGAGGAGCTGAGCCGCCGATTGGGCAAGGCCGGCGATGGTGTAGTCCGTCGCCGGATCGCGGGCGTCCGACGAGTCGCCATGGCCGGGCAGGTCGAAGGCAATCAGCCGATGGGCGGCAGCCAACGGGCTGTCGAACTGGCGGGCGAATACGGTGCGCGAACTGCCCGAGCCGTGGATCAGGACAAGCGGGATGCCCGGTCCCGACGACTGGCTGAGGCGCAAATCCGCTTGCGGCGTGCGGATCGTGCGGTGGGAAACGGCCATATCCGGTTGGACCTTCGAATTGTCTCGAGGTCAACATCGCATGCCGAGGTCACCATGTTGTTTAGAACGGTGGTTAAGAAATGATTTCTCGGTTTCTGCCGGGTATGATGGCCGAATCCACCACAGCTAACCCCCGGAGCCTGATGATGGAATCCACGCTCGACCTTCTCCTCTCGATCAGCAGCATCGCGACGCTCGGCCAATATGCCTGGTCGATGCGCGGGCATTTCCAGTCGCCGAGCATGTCTCAAGGCGCCATGATCATTTCGGCCGTCGTGGTCGGCACGGCGCTGTTCTTTCTGGCGCTGCTGTGGATCGAGCGGCAACCGGTTGCAGCGAAGATCGGCGGGTTTGCCGTCGAACTGGCAAGCTCGGCGCTGTTCTGGTGGGCGATCTCGGTTTCGCGCAAGGCGCGGCTGCGTTTCGCGTTTGATCCGGACAATCCCGACAGCCTGGTGACCGAAGGCCCTTATAGCCATGTCCGTCATCCGTTCTACACATCCTACATCATCTTCTGGATCGGATGGGGTATCGCGACCTGGTCGGTGTGGGCGGTCGTGCCGGTCGCCGGCATCGTTGCGATCTATGTGATCGCGGCCTTGGACGAAGAGCGAAAATTTTCACGTACAAGGTTGGCCGGTGCCTACCAGGCCTATAGCGGACGTGCCGGCCTGTTCTGGCCGCGTTTTGCCCGCAGCCGGCAGGAGATGCAGCCGGCATCGGACGAAAGTGGTAGTCTCTAAGACACTGGATTGGATCGAGGATTTGCGACGATGAAGTTTATTGGCTGTGGCAGCGTGCCGACGATTGTTGCGCCGGAAAAATACTTCACTGGCCGGGTTTTGCAGACGCCGATCATCGAGAAGGAGGCACCGGCGCGGCTACGCGCCACGCTGGTCAGTTTCGAGCCCGGCGCCCGGACCCACTGGCATACGCATCCGCTCGGCCAGACGCTCTACGTCACGTCCGGTGCCGGTCTCGCGCAAAGCTGGGGCGGGGCGATCCAGGAGATCAGGGCCGGCGACGTCGTCTCCTTTGCGGCCGGCGAAAAGCACTGGCACGGCGCCGCGCCGAAATCGGCGATGACGCACATCGCCATGCAGGAGGCGCTGGAGGGCGTGCATGTCGACTGGCTGGAGAAGGTCAGCGACGAGCAGTATGGCGACTGAAACGTCTCAGACCAGCGCGGCGGTGAAGCGCTGGATGCGCGTGCAGGCCTCTTCGAGCAGAGCCTCCGACGTGGCGTAGGAGATGCGGAAGTTCGGGCCGAGGCCAAAGGCCGAGCCGAAAACAACCGCCACGCCCTCGGCCTCAAGCAGTTCCGAGCAAAAGGTTTCGTCGCTGTCGATCACCTTGCCGCTCTTGGTCCTCTTGCCGATCAGCTGGGCACAGGAGGGATAGACGTAGAACGCACCCTCCGGCGATGGGCAGGTGATGCCGCGCGCCTGGTTGAGCATCGAGACGACGAGATCGCGCCGGCCCTGGAAGATCGCCTTGTTCCTCGGGATGAAATCCTGCGGCCCGTTCAGCGCTTCGACCGCCGCCCATTGGGCGATGGTGCAGGCGCCGGAGGTCTGCTGGCCCTGGATCATGTCCATCGCCTTGATCAGCGGCACCGGGCCTGCCGCATAGCCGATGCGCCAGCCGGTCATGGCATAGGCTTTCGACACGCCGTTCATGGTCAGCGTGCGCTCATAGAGCTTAGGCTCGACGTCGGCGATGGTCTTGAAGACGAAGTCGCCATAGGTCAGGTGCTCGTACATGTCGTCGGTCAGCACCCAGACATGGGGATGCTTCAACAGTACGTCGGCCAGGCTCTTGAGCTCCGCTTCGGTATAGGCGGCGCCCGAGGGGTTCGACGGCGAGTTCATCAACAGCCATTTGGTGCGCGGCGCGATCGCCTTTTCCAGCACGGCCGCCGTCAGCTTGAAGCCGTTGTCGATCGAGGTGTCGGCAAAGGTCGAGGTGCCGCCGCAGATCGCCACCATTTCGGGATAGCTCACCCAGTAAGGCCGCGGGATGATCACCTCGTCGCCGGGATTCAGCGTCGCCATGAAGGCGTTGAACAGGATCTGCTTGCCGCCGGTGCCGACGATGGTCTGCTCCGGTCGATAGTCGAGATTGTTCTCGCGCTTGAATTTCTTCGCGATCGCCTCGCGCAGCGGCACGATGCCGGAGACCGGCGGATATTTCGTCTCGCCGCGGCGGATGGCCTCGATCGCGGCGTTCTTGATGTTGTCGGGGGTGTCGAAGTCCGGCTCGCCGGCGCCCAGCCCGATCACGTCGCGGCCGGCGTTTTTCAGCTCGCGCGCCTTCTGCGTCACCGCGATGGTTGCGGAAGGCTTTACGCGGGAAAGGGCGTCGGCAAGAAAGGCCATGACAGATATCTCCAGGAAGGACCGGCGCGGCGAAGGCGCCGCGGCGCCTCTCATGTCGCATCATCTGGTCAAGCGCAAGCCCAGCGCAGGCATTGTCGAATGAGCCAGCGCGCAATGCTGGCAACAATAAATTCATCAACGATCGGTAAAAGCTTGAACGGCAGGGACCGTAGCCGGTCCGCCAGTCTCGCATAGCGAGGAACCGTGACGCGCAGCATCGAGCTTGCCCATATCATCCGCCATGATGACGGCACCGCCAGCGGTGTCTGGGGGCTCTATACGCTGCAAAGCGCGTTCCAGCCGATCTTCGCCTTCAACAAGGGCAAGCTGTCCGTCGTCGCGTTCGAGGGGCTGATCCGGCCCTTCCGCGACGGCGAGCCGCAGCCGCCAATGAGTTTCTTCAACAGCTGTCCGGCGGTCGATCGCCTGCATATCGAGGCGCTGACACGGACGCTGCACCTGCTGAACGCCGGCGCCTGCCTGCCGCGAGACGCCTCCATCTTCATCAACTTCGATCCATCGGTGTTCACCGACCGCAGCATCGCCGACAAGGCGCTGCGCGACATGCGACTGGTGCTGCACGAGGCCGACATCGATCCGCGCCGCGTCGTCTGCGAGGTCACCGAGCAGAAATCGGCGTCGCAGGAAACGCTCTACAATTTCGTCGAGGCGCTCAGGAGTAATGGTTTGCGCATTGCGGTCGACGATTACGGCGCCGATGAATCCGACATCAATCGCATCAAGGAACTCAGGCCAGACATAGTCAAGTTCGACGCCGACTGGATCATGACGCTGATGGAGTCCGGTGCCGGCTTCGCCTTGCTGACCGCCATGGTGACAAGCTTCGAAGAGCAAGGCATCCGTACGGTATTCGAGGGCATCGAGACGGGCTGGCAGCTCGAGCTTGCCGAAAAGTCGGGCGCCTCGATGGTACAGGGCTATGTGCTGGCGCGCCCCGAGCTTGCGCCAACCAGCTTCCACGTCTTTGAAAAGAGCGGGCAGGCGGCTGCGGTGCCGGCCGATACGGAGAAGGTGGCCACCGCCGTTTCGCCATCGCGGCGGCCGATGCGGACCTTTGGCCGCAGGGTGACATCGTGACCGGGCGGGCCGACATGCGGCGCAAGGTCGGCGAGGCGATCTTTGCCGACGAGGTCGGCATCGAATATGGCGTCTACGGCGCATTCCGGCTGAGGAGCGCCTACCAGCCGGTCTTCGCGCCGCGCGGCAGGTTTCTCGCCGCCGTCGCGGTCGAGGGACTGATCGAGCCGCATCGTGCAGGCAGGCCGGTGGCGCCGCAAATCTTCTTCGAAGGCGTGCCGGCAGCGGATCGGCTGTTTGTCGAAACCATGTGCCGGGTGCTGCATTTGCGCAACTTCCGCAACATCGGCGTCGACGGGCTCGACCTGTTCTTCAACTACAATCCGCTGATCAACGATGACCCCGCACGGGCGCTGGCCGAAATCAGGCTGATGACCAGGCATCTGGCGGATTTCGGCCTGCATCCCGGCATGCTGGTCTGCGAGATCACCGAGCAGGCTGCCGGCGACAAGGTGCTTGTCAGCCTGGCGCGCGAGATGCGGCGCGACGGCGTCCGCATTGCCATCGACGATTTCGGCACAGGGCATTCTACCGAAGAAAGGGTCGTCCTCGTGCAGCCCGACATCGTCAAGATCGACGGCACCTGGTTCGCCGAATTCTGCCGCCATGCCGCCGCCGAGCGGTTTTTCCGGCCATTGGTTTCGACGCTGCACGATCGCGGCGCCAAGGTGCTGGTCGAAGGCATCGAGAACGCCACGCATCTGCGCGTCGCGCTGGATGGCGGCGTCGACCTGCTGCAGGGCTTTTACCTTGCCCGGCCGGCGCTGGCCGGAACGCTCTTCGACGAGGAGCCGCTGTCGATCGACAGGCTGCTTGGCAGGGACAGCAACGTCATCCCCTTGTTCGGCTAGGATATGCCGATATTCAAGTGATGCCGGCCTGCGAACGGGGGGTCCTGCGCTTCCGGTGCTCACGTACCCAAAAAGTACGCTCCGGTTCTCGGAACCCGCCCTTCTCGGCTCGGCCTGACTTGAATCTCGACATATCCTGTAATGCATCAGCGGCGCTGATGGTTACGCCAAAACAAATCACTGGATGAAGCCGCCGCTGCCGCGATAGAGGCTGGATCAAGCCTTGAGACGGGTGGTTGCGAGCAAGGGGAGCATCGATGATACTCTATGGAATGATCGACAGCGGCAATTGCTACAAGCCGCGCCTGTTGATGGCCAAGCTCGGCATCCCTTTCACCAATGTCGAGGTCAGCTCGCATACCGGCGAGACGCGCAAGGCCGACTATGTCGCCAAGAACCCGAACGCCATGGTGCCGCTGCTCGAACTCGACGACGGCCGGCGGCTGGCCGAATCCAACGCCATCCTGCTCTACCTCGCCGAAGGCACGCGGTTTCTGCCGGCGGACAGATACGAACGCGCGCTGGCCTATCAGTGGCTGTTCTTCGAGCAATACAGCCACGAGCCTTACATCGCCGTGCGCAGGGCGCTGCTGACCTTCCCTGAAAGAGCCAAGGACGCGACGCCCGAGCGGCTGGCGCTGACGCTGGAGCGCGGCAACAAGGCGCTCGGCGTCATGGACAAGCACCTGGCCGGGAGCAGCTTCTTCGCCGGCAATGCGCTCAGCGTCGCCGACATTGCGCTCTATGCCTATACGCATACGGCCGAGACGGGTGGGTTTCAGCTCGACGCCTATCCGGCGGTGGCCGCCTGGCTGAAAAGGGTCGAGGCCGATCCGGGGCACGTGCCGCTGGAGTGGTTGCCTTAGTTCTGTCCTCACGCTTGTCGCCGCTTCGCGGCTCGCTCCGGGCGTTGGGCTTGTGGCCTTCGGCCAGTGGCGTGAATGCTCGCACGCCTTTGCTCAACGAGGGCAGTTTTGGTAGGCCTCCCAAAACGAGGGAGTGGCAAAATGATTCACAGAGGCCGGGTCCGGCCGGCGCGATGATCAGCCAATGCCTGCTCGGCAAGCTTGTCCAGTCTGCCGCCCTTGGCGTCGGCTTCGAACTGACGGTCCCACATGTCGGCCTGCAGCGCCTCGAACCATGCGGCAAACGCCTTGAGCTCTTCGGGACTTAGTTCGGCGACGGATTTCTCAATCTGTTCAAGCTTGCTCATGGGTCGATGGTACAATGACCGGGGTAAAAACAACCACAAAGTGGTCCCGTAGGACCAGGGCGGCGGCGGTTCACTGGAATCCAGACAGCAAAAAGGCGGGACAAAATCCCGCCTTCCCATGCTTGGTAGCCTGATCGGGAGCGTTTTGGCCGGGCCGGCAGCAATCTGCTGCTTCGGCTTGTCGGGGTCTTTCGCTCCGGCGCGCTTCTCGCGCGACCGCCAGTACATCCGTGACTTGCCGCGCGCCCCGGGCTATCGCCCGGCGCACGCCATTCGCAAAATCAGGCTGCCTTGCTCAGAGATCCAGCGGACGACTTGCCAGTGCGGCGGTCCTGCTCGATCTCGAAGTTGATCTTCTGGCCTTCGACCAAGGTCGACAGTCCAGCACGCTCGACTGCGGAGATGTGGACGAAAACGTCCGCGCCGCCGCTGTCAGGCTGAATGAAGCCGAAACCCTTGGTGGAATTAAACCACTTGACCGTACCTGTTGCCATTTCGATAGTCCTTTACGTTTGCTTTAGTTTGACTGGACCGAAACCCAGCCGGTTTGTATCGAGATTTTGGAGATAGAACGTCAGCAAACGCGAATATCGCGAGGCCCGGATCGATCGGCCGAAATATCAATGGACCGGATATAGTATGCCTTCGCGCAAAAAACAAGACGGGGCGGAAAATGGCTCGGCGGCAATGCTGCCCAACGGCCGCCCCAATCGCGTGAGAGCGTCGTCGTTGCGCGCCTGACGCGGGAGGATCGCGCCGGCTTCGGGCGCGACCGGGTTTTGGGGGGAGGGATATGAAAATCGTTCTGCTTGCCGCTTGCCTGACGCTAGTGGCCGCCGAGGCGCAGGCGGTCTCGCGCTATGACCCTACCCGCATGAGCTGCGACAAGGTGCAGGCGACGATCGCGCGCGAGGGCGCGGTCATCCTGCGCTACAGATCGGCGCGCGTGCCAGGCCTGGCGCTCTACGACCGCTATGTGCGGAGCCAGCAATTCTGCGACATCGGCGAGGTCAGGGCGCGGGCCTCGGTGCCGAGCGCCGATACGAATTCCTGCACCGTCTACAAATGCAAGCGGGTGGAGATCGACCGGCGCTTCCGCCGGCGCCTGCTTCCGGATTAGGCTGGTCGAGATGGTGCGCGGGGGTGCCGGCCTCACCTGAATATCAGCACACCTAAAACCCGAACGACACCTGCGCGGGCGGCGGCGGACCGACGCGTACGCCTTCCATTGCCAGCATCTTTTCCTTGGTAGCCGAGCCGCCGGGGGCGGAAAAGCCGCCGATCTTGCCGCCGGCGGCAAGGATGCGGTGACAGGGAATGACCAGAGGCACCGGGTTGGCGCCGAGCGCCGCGCCCGTCTCACGCGCCAGCCCGGCATGGCCGGCGCGTTTGGCCAGTTCGCCATAGGTGGTGGTTTCGCCGAAGGCGAGTTTTCGCGCCGCGTCATAGATCGCCAGGCGGAACTCGTCGACGCCGCTGAGATCGACCGGCACGCCGGAGAAATCGATATCCTCGCCAGCGGCATAGGCCTTGATCGACGCGATCAGCTCGGCAACCCATTGCGGCTCGGGCTTCACGGCTTGTTCGACGTCGGAGGCATGGCGCAGCAGCCGGCGCTCGACCGCGTCGCGGTTGCGCTGCGGCAGGCATAGCCGGGTCAGCCCGGCTTCGCTCCAGGCGATACCCATGTAGCCGAGCACGGTTTCGAAGACCGCGTGGCCGGCGGTGGCATGAGAGGCGTCCATGGCGTGCTCCTTTCCGGAATCCTTCGAAGTACAAATCCAGAACAATATCGCATTTCCCGGCCCGGCTCGCCACCCGAAAACCACCGGCTACCGCGGATTGCCCGGGGAAAGATGCTGGTGTAAGGACTTCTTAACACCCGACGAACCGGACCCGAGCGCCGCTTGCCAGCAAAATTCCTCTTTCCCGTCCTAGCGGCGGTGTTGGCCGTGGCCGCTCTCAGTGGCTGCACCTCGACTTCGCCGGCGACCCCGGCGCCCGCCTTCACGGAAAACTCTGCCAATACCGATGCCGGCTTCACGCTGGCGCTGCCCGACACTGTTTCGGTGCTGCCGGAACCGTCCGGCCTCGCCCAGACAGCAGCACTGACGGTCGCGCCGGCGGCCGCCTTTGCCGGGCCGACACCGCTGGCGGCAACTGCTCCCGCCGTCATGACCACCAATGCCCAGCCAGCCATCGCAACGGCCGCTGTCGCCATGCCGGTCACCGAACAGACTGCAGCCATGCCCGGCGTCCAGCCGGTTTCCTACACGGTGCCGCAAAACCCGGCCGTTCTGGCCGCGATCGACCCGGCAGAGGGCCAGTCGAACGCCGGCGCCCGCAGCGAGATCGAGCGGCTGATCGAGAAATATTCCGCGCTTTACCAGGTGCCGGTCGATCTGGTGCGCCATGTTGTCAACCGTGAGAGCACTTTCAACCCGAAAGCCTATAATCACGGGCATTGGGGGCTGATGCAGATCAAGCACGCGACGGCGCGCGGCATGGGCTATGACGGGCCGGCGAGCGGCCTGTTCGACGCCGAGACCAACCTGAAATATGCAGTGAAATATCTGCGCGGCGCCTGGCTGGTCTCAGGCGGCAACCCCAAGCGCGCCGACCGGCTCTACCAGAGCGGCTATTATTACGACGCCAAGCGCAAGGGGATGCTGGGCGAAACCGGCCTCGGCAGCGACAGCGTGCGCCGCCGCATGCAGCCCGATGCCTGAGCCGCGCCCACCGGCGCCGAACGACATAAGACTGCGCAAGATCCTCGACGACACGCTTCTGGCGCCGCGCTGGCCGGAAGGTTTTTTCATGCGCGGCTTCGAAGCCGCCGATGCGCTCGCTTTGCATGCACTGTTGACCGCGGTGTTCCACGACGGCGCCGATGGGCCGTTCGACGAATGGTGGCCACGCATTTCGGGCGACGCGGAATTCGATCCCGCTTTGTGTTTCCTGGTCATCGACGGCAAGGGGCGGTTGGCGGGCGCGGCGCTCTGCTGGGCGACGGGGTTCGTCAAGGATCTTGCCGTTCATCCCGAGGCGCGCGGCAAGGGCATAGCCGAGGCGCTGATGCGCCACGCCTTCGCGGTGTTTCAGGCAAGGGGCGCGGCGCATGTCGACCTCAAGACCAACACCGTCGAGAACGCGGCCGCCGTCAGGCTCTATCAGCGGCTGGGGATGATCGAGGTGGATTGGGCGGGGTGAGGAGCGCCGTTCGTCCTTTTGAAGGCGGCAGCCCGGGTTCTTGTCGCCACGGCGCCTGCGCAAGAATGTCGGAACCGTTTCGCGCGATGCGTCCTTGGGAGGCAGGCGCGTTGCCACGAACGGCGCGCCGCCAAAAAGCACGGCAGATGGAGATGACGATGATCACCTTTCCCAACGAGTCCCAGGAATACCGCGCCGCCCGCGAAAAGCTGCTGCGGAAGGAAATCGAGCTGCGCCGCGCCATGGAGGATGTGGCGGTCGCCCGCCGTGCGCTGCCGCCGGGCGGGCTGGTGCCGCCGGATTATGTGTTCGACGGGCTCGGCACGGACGGCAAGCCGGCTCGGGTAAAACTGTCGGAGCTGTTTGCGCCTGGCAAGGACACGCTGCTCATCTACAATATGATGTTTCCGCGCCATCCGCAGGAGACGCGCGACGTGGCGACGAGCGGCGGCACGGCGAAGCTGCCCAGACCGGACCAGCCTTGCCCGTCCTGCACGGCGCTGCTCGACCAGTTCGACGGCGCCATTGGCCACCTCGAGGCCGCCGGCTACAATTTCGCTGTCGTGGCCAAGACCGCGCTGGAAAACCTGCTGACGCTCGGCCGCGACCGCGGCTGGAAAAATATGCGGCTGGTCTCGTCGGCCGGCAACAGCTTCAAGCGCGACTATCACGCCGAGGCCGAGGATGGCGCGCAGCTCCCCGTGCTGTCTGTGTTCCACCGCGACGGCGACGGCATCCGCCACTTCTGGAGCTCCGAACTCGGCTTCGCGCCGCCCGAACCCGGCCAGGACCCGCGCGCCATAGGCACCTGCGAGATCCTGTGGAATCTCATGGATTTTACCCCGGAGGGCAGGGCGCGGAGCTGGCAGGAGCAGCTGCAGTACAGAGAGGCTTGCTGCCACTAGCCTCGCTCGGCGCCGCCCTCATCTGCCTGCCGGCATCTTCTCCTCGTAGAGGGACGGGAGAAGGGGGCTGGCGGCAAACTCAGCTCCCTTTCTTCAACTCTGGAGATTGGCGACGGCGAAGGCACCTTCTCCCCGTCACTATACGGGGAGAAATGCCCGGCAGGGCAATGAGGGGCGGCGCAGACCTTATGTGATTTGACGCTGCGGCGCGCTGACCTACCCTCTAATGCCGGAACCGAGGAGACGAGCGATGCTGTCACCTTTCAACCGGAGCGTCGCGCTGGCAGCGGCGGTGATCGTTGCCGGCGCCACCGCAGCCTATGCCCATCACGGCTGGTCATGGACGCAGGACGGGTTTTTCGAACTCCGGGGCAGGATCACAGCCATCTATATCGGCAACCCGCACGCCACGCTGGATGTCGACGCGAAGGGAGAGGCCTGGCGGGTGGAGATGGCGCCGCCATCCCGCACGATCGCCGCCGGCTTCACCGAGGAGGTCGCCAAGGTCGGCGACGAGGTGACCGCGATCGGCCACCGCTCGCGCGACGAGAGCGAAAAGCGCATGAAGGCAGTCCGCGTCATCGTCGGCGGCAAGACCTATGACGTCTATCCCGACCGCGTTCCGCCGGCCTGAATGGACGGGTTTTTCGCCGGCATCGAGCAACTCGCTTTGGTGCGGGGACTGAAGGCCTCCTTTTTCGCCTACCCCATCGTCAACGCGCTGCACATCATGTCGATCGGCGCGCTGCTGACCAGCGTCTGGCTCATGGACCTCAGGATCCTGGGCGCCTTCCGCTCGCTGCCGCAGGCACCGTTCGTGGCGCTGCTGCGCCGCACCGCATTCGGCGCGTTCGCCGGCGCGCTGGTCACGGGGGCGCTGCTCTTTTCGGTCAGGGCGAGCGCGTATGCGGCGATGCCGATCTTCCTCGCCAAGATGACACTGATCCTTCTCGCCGGCATCAATTTTCTCGCGTTTATGCGGCTCTGCCGCGTAGGAGGCGAGGCGGAGCCGGCCAGTGGGGTTGCTACCATGCTAGCGGGGCTTTCGCTGGTGCTGTGGATGTCCGTACTTTTTGCCGGACGGTTCATCGGTTTTCTCTGACTAAGGCAAGCATCGGCACTGGCCTTCCCGAGGCCGGCAGATAAGCTCGACGCAACCACAGGGAGATCGTCATGAACAAGGAAATCATCGAGGTGCCGGTGCTGTCGGCGGCCGTGCGCGCGCTGGGCGTGCCGCTGTCACTGGTGACCAAAGGTGCGGGGCTGGTCTTCGTGTCCGGCACGCCGCCGCTCGATATTTCGACCGCCAAGCTGGTCCGAGGCGACATCGAAACGCAGACCGATACGTCGCTAAAGGCGTTGAAACATTGCCTGGAAGCGGCGGGCACCTCGCTCGACAACGTCCTGATAGTGCGCATCTACGCCGCCAATTCCGGCTTCTACGGCGCCATCAACCGCGTCTATGCCAAGCATTTCCCGCAAACCCGCCATCGCGAACCTTCGTGCCGGTGGCATCATGGCCGATGGAGTTCGATATAGAGATTGAGTGTGTGGCGGTGGCGTGAGGGTGAGAAGCGGTCCGCATAGCGGACGAAAGCCAATTGCTTGGCTTTTCGAGCTTCGAACGCCCTGAGCCTGCGAAGGGCTGGCTTTCGCAGGGTTCAAGTCTTAGAAGCCGCGTGAGGGAAAATTTGTTATCATAACAAAGAGTTACTTTTGTTTATTCGCCTCTTGCGTCGATACTCTTTGAGGGTCTCAGGTCCAAGGCGCGTGAATGTGTTGGCAATATCATCACATATTTTGTCCATTACCTTGGTCATCGCAAGCCGATCAATCGTTGGGTAAGCTGTCATTAAAGCAGAGGTAGCGATAGCGAGGGATATTGCCATCATTTGAGCAGGATCTGCCATGGCGCTATTGCTTTCTCCGGCAAGTAATACGAGGCCTCGATTTTCAGATACCCCAAGCATTGCGTTTGGTGGTCGATAGTTGCCATGAGTATCTGCGCACGCCCATTTGTATCGCGGTCGCCAATGATCCAGCCCAACGGCCTTCTCGATCTGAAAGAACGTCGCCGTACCTGAGAGTTCGGGCTTTGCCCAACTCCAGTCTCCTTTCGAAAATTCGAAGCCAAATTCGGAAACAACGGCCTCTTTTATATCTGAAAGCCGTTGAAATTCGATGTCTCCGAATGGTTCTAGGCCGGCTTGCTTTTCGTATTCTCGATATTGCTTCGCAGCTTCGAAGGCTATCACGTGGCGCTTAGCCAGATATCTCTTGGAGACCAGTTGCGAATTTCGAGACAGAAACGTTGCGACAACGGCTATTTCATGGAGTGTACGCCACCTACCCAATGCCCCATCGGGAAATCCACCCTTTAGCAAGCAAAATATTTCTCGTGATACCAATACCGCTCTAGCATGAAGAGAAGCAAGTGCTCCAAGCTTTAGATCATTTTTCTCTTCGGCTCGCTTCTTTTCATCATTGTACACAGCCCCGCCAGCCTCATGGCTTGTTACAATTAACATTTGAAGAAGATCGAAGCCTTCTTTCCACCGACTATAGTTTCTTTCACGAAATCTTGCTTCTAACTCGGCATACTCGTTCACCATTTCGGGCAGCCGAGCCTTGCAATCGGTGAAAATATCATCAGCAAAAGCCGGGATCATTTTTTCTGTCTCTTCGCTTACAATCTTCGAAAGCTTGTCCTCTGAGAGTCCAGATTTCGCGGCCATTTTAACCAAGGCTTTTTGGAGCCCTTGATCGGCTTCGTTCAAACGCCATTTTCTCGGGGGCATGTCTCGCTCCGGGGATTGCTCGTCTATTACCTATGTTAGGTCGCTCGCCGCGGCGCCTGGAAGCAGCGAGCACTTCAGTTCGTCGTGATGTGCGCACCTACGCCGTCAATTCCAGTTTCTACAACGCCACTAGCACTTTGGTCGTGATAAGACACGCTTGGCTGTTAACGACATGAATGGGCTTGGGCATGACGCCGGAAGACATTGAGGCAGTTCGGGAGCGCTACTATCAAGCGCTGAAGCCGCTTTTCTTTCCAGAACTACCTGTCAAACATGACATAATCGACTTCTTCGCCTCGCTTTTGCGGGTCGTCGGAATGGAGGATCGTGGGTGGGATCCGCTGCTTGAATCGCGGGCAAGCCTCGAGGATTTGAACAGCATCATGCAGATGGAACTGCCTCCAGAGGGTTTTCCTGATGCAGAGATGACGAAATGGCGGATGGGCCTTCTAATGTATAGCCATATGGTGGAGATGGACGCACCATATGAGATCATCACAAATCTTCTTCGCTTCCAACTTGGCCACGGATACAGTCCGAATCCATACTTTCAATTTATGAAGAGCGAAGAGAAAAAACAATTTCAGAGGCGCGGTCTATTTCCGGTTGGGAAAATCAAGATAATTAAAAACCTCTCGCGCGAGCTTGGGATCGAGTTGGGCGATTTATTCGACGAATTTTATAATCCGCAACTTCGAAATGCGATCAGCCATTCGGATTACATATTCACGGAAACGGAATTTCGTGTGCGGAACGGGACGGGGGCATGGGGCGCGTATTCAATTCCTCTCAATGAGCTGGACCAAACCATAACCTGTTGCAAAGCCTTCTATTCCACATTCTTCGGAATCGAGCACGCCGCCCGTTATTCATGGGGTGGGTGGGCAAAGAAGTGCTTGCCTTACGACGTGCAATACAAGGGACTATTGGAGATCCTTGTCGAAAAAGGGCTCATGTGCGGCTTTCGGGTCCATTGGCCCAACGGTTCCGATTCAACTTACCGTCGTACCGAGGATGGGATTGAGATGGTCAACTGTATGTTGGCTATGAAGCGGAGCTCCATCGAGTTGATGGTCGGGATGTATGCCCGTAATCCGGGCAACTTTAGCCCACTTGTGGAAGACGGCGCGCAGCCAGTGTATACGAAGCGTGCTGGTGATGATGCCCCGCTCAACTGGCCGGGCGATGGCTCTGTTTGAAAAGCGCATCGTAGGAGAAGTGAATTGGGCCTATACACAAAAGATGGTCGTCCCCTCCAAGTTTCGGGAGACAAGGTCTACAGCCGATCGGGTAAGGTTGTCGGCCGCGTGAAGGGCAGTAAGGTCTACGGTCCCGATGGTCGGTATGTCGGCACAGTTGTTGGCGATCGGCTCGTGTATCGATCCACTGACAGCGCCACGACAAGTTCTCCGTTTGCTGCGGCTAACCGAGCCGGATCGGCTACAGCGAATCGTGCAGGCTCGGCTACTTGGGGCGATGAACCCAATATCCCAGACTGACCGAAGGTCGCAAATCTACGCTTCGGTGTCTCCAATCCTCTACGCAAAATATTCCTGCAGCGGCCTGACTTCCAAGCTCCCCGCCCGCAGCGCCGCAATCGCTTCCGCCACCGCAGCCGCACCTGAAAGCGTCGTGTAATACGGCACCTTCTGCATCAGCGTCGCCCTGCGCAGCGATTTGGAGTCCGAAACCGCCTTCTGGCCGTCCGTCGTGTTGAAGACGATCTGCACCTGGCGGTTGCGGATGGCGTCCTCGATGTGCGGGCGGCCTTCCAGCACCTTGTTGATTTTCTCTGCGACGACGCCGTTTTCGGCGAGGAAGCGGGCGGTACCGGAGGTGGCGAGCACTTTAAAACCCTGGCCGGCGAGACGCTTGACCGCCGGCAATATTCCCTTCTTGTCCTCGTCGCGCACCGAGACGAACAGCGTGCCCGCGCGCGGGAGATCGACACCCGCCCCGAGCTGGCTCTTGGCGAAGGCCAGCGCGAAGTCGCGGTCGAGGCCCATGACCTCGCCGGTCGAGCGCATTTCCGGGCCAAGCAATATGTCGACGCCGGGGAAGCGGGCGAAGGGGAATACCGCTTCCTTGACGGCGATATGGCCGGGATTGCGGGGGTCGGGCATGGCGCCGTAATGGGCGAAGGCGTCTTCCAGGCTTTCGCCGGCCATGATGCGGGCGGCAATTTTCGCGATCGGCCGCCCGATTGTCTTGGCGACGAAGGGCACGGTGCGCGACGCGCGCGGGTTGACCTCCAGCACATAGACCGTGCCGTCCTTGATCGCGTACTGCACGTTCATCAGGCCGCCGACATTGAGCGCGCGGGCGAGTGCCGCCGTCTGGCGCTCCAGCTCGTCGACGAGCTCCGAGGGCAGCGAGTGCACCGGCAGCGAGCAGGCACTGTCGCCCGAATGGATGCCGGCTTCCTCTATGTGTTCCAATATGCCGGAGACGTAGGTCGACTTGCCGTCGCAGAGGCAATCGACGTCGACCTCGATGGCGCCTGAGAGATAGGTGTCGAACAGCAGCGGGTTCTTGCCGAGCAGCGTGTTGATCTGGCCGGTCTTGTCGTTGGGGTATTTCTGCTTGATGTCCTCGGGCACCAGGCCGGGCACGGTGTCGAGCAGGTAGGATTGCAGCATGCTCTCGTCGTGGATGATCTGCATAGCGCGGCCGCCGAGCACATAGGACGGGCGCACGACCAGCGGGAAGCCGAGCTCGCCGGCGACCAGGCGGGCCTGCTCGACCGAATAGGCGATGCCGTTCTTCGGCTGGCTGAGGCCGAGCTTGTGCAGCAGCTTCTGGAAGCGGTCGCGGTCTTCGGCCAGATCGATCATGTCGGGCGAGGTGCCGAGGATCGGGATGCCGGCCTTCTCCAGCGCATCCGCCAGCTTCAGCGGCGTCTGGCCGCCGAACTGGACGATGACGCCGACCAGCTCGCCCGAGGCCTGTTCGGTGCGCAGGATCTCCAGCACATCCTCCGGCGTCAGCGGCTCGAAATAGAGCCGGTCGGAGGTGTCGTAGTCGGTCGAGACGGTCTCGGGGTTGCAGTTGATCATGATCGCCTCGAAGCCGGCGTCGCGCAGCGCAAAGGCGGCATGGCAGCAGCAATAGTCGAACTCAATGCCCTGGCCGATGCGGTTGGGGCCGCCGCCGAGGATGACGACCTTTTTCCGCGACGAGACCTGCGCCTCGTTGGCCAATGCGCCGGCAAAGGGAACCTCATAGGTCGAATACATGTAGGCGGTGGGCGAGGCGAACTCGGCGGCGCAGGTGTCGATGCGCTTGTAGACCGGATGAACGTCGAGCGTACGCCTAATCTTCTCGATTTCTTCGACGTCTTTCCTGACAAGGGAGGCGAGGCGGGCATCGGAGAAACCCATCGCCTTCAGCATGCGCAAATTGGCGGCGTCCTCGGGAATGCCGTGCTCGCGGATGCGGTCTTCCATGACGAGGATGCCGGCGATCTGCTCAAGGAACCACGGGTCGATCTTGCACATGGCGTGCACGTCTTCCAGCGAGGTGCCCATGCGGATCGCCTGCGCCACCATGCGCAGCCGGTCGGGTGTCGGCGTGCCGAGCGCGGCGCGAATGGCGTTGCGGTCGTCGACGTGGCTGGCGGGCGCGCTGCCGTGGCCGATGCCGGGGATCTCGATCTCGTCCAGACCGGTCAGTCCGGTCTCCAGCCCGCGCAAAGCCTTCTGCAGCGATTCCTGAAAAGTGCGGCCGATGGCCATGACCTCGCCGACCGACTTCATCGAGGTGGTCAGCACCGGCTCGGCGCCGGGAAACTTCTCGAAGGCAAAGCGCGGGATCTTGGTGACGACATAGTCGATGCTCGGCTCGAACGAGGCCGGCGTCGCGCCGCCGGTGATGTCGTTCTCCAGCTCGTCCAGCGTGTAGCCGACGGCGAGCTTGGCGGCGATCTTGGCGATCGGGAAGCCTGTCGCCTTGGAGGCCAGCGCGGACGAACGCGATACGCGCGGGTTCATCTCGATGACCACCAGACGGCCGTCCGCCGGATTGACGGCGAACTGTACGTTGGAGCCGCCTGTCTCGACGCCGATCTCGCGCAGCACCGCGATCGAGGCGTTGCGCATCATCTGGTATTCTTTGTCGGTCAAGGTCAGGGCAGGGGCGACGGTGATCGAATCGCCGGTGTGCACACCCATCGGGTCGATGTTCTCGATCGAGCAGACGATGATGCAATTGTCCGCCTTGTCGCGGACGACCTCCATCTCATATTCCTTCCAGCCGAGCACGCTCTCCTCGATCAGCACTTCGGTGGTCGGCGAGGCGTCGAGACCGGACTGGACGATCTCGAAGAATTCAGCGCGGTTGTAGGCAATGCCGCCGCCGGTGCCGCCCATGGTGAAGGAGGGGCGGATAATTGCGGGCAGGCCGACATGGTCGAGCGCTTGTGCGGCAATCGCCATGGCATGGCTGATATAGCGCTGCTTGCGGTCACCTTCGCCGAGGTTCCAGCGAGTTTCCAGCGCGTCGAGCGCGGCGTCGAGGTTTTCCGGCTTCTCGGCTTTCAGCGCGGCGCGTTCGGCCTCGTGCGTCTTGCGGTCGGCATTCTTGACGTCGGTGGCGTTGGCCAGCATCGACTTCGGCGTTTCCAGGCCGATCTTGCTCATCGCCTCGCGAAACAGTGCACGGTCCTCAGCCTTGTCGATTGCGGTGGCGTCGGCGCCGATCATCTCGACATTGTAGCGGTCGAGGACGCCCATGCGGCGTAGCGACAGAGCGGTGTTGAGGGCGGTTTGGCCGCCCATGGTCGGCAGCAGCGCGTCGGGCCGCTCCTTGGCGATGATCTTGGCAACCACTTCGGGCGTGATCGGCTCGATGTAGGTGGCATCGGCCAGCTCCGGGTCGGTCATGATGGTGGCCGGATTGGAGTTGACCAGGATGACGCGAAAACCCTCTTCCTTCAGCGCCTTGCATGCCTGGGTGCCGGAATAGTCAAACTCGCAGGCCTGGCCGATGACGATGGGGCCGGCCCCGATGATCAGGATCGACTTGATGTCGGTGCGTCTTGGCATATCGAAGGTCCGTTCGGCAGGCGGCTTGCACGAAAAACCGGACGGGAAGACCCGGCCGGTTGTGCTCGCGATTCTGGTATAAGGCTAGGAGGGCCTTATAGGGAAGAGTTTTGCCGGATGTAACCCCGAAAATGAGGCAGTAGGGCAGAGGTTCGAGCGGCCTTTAAACATATTGCCCTACTGCCCTACTGCCTCATTCCCCTACCACTATCCCCCAGCGCGAACTGATCCGTAATCTCGAAGCGCTCGGCAACGCCGACGCGGATCATGTTGAGGCTGCCTTCGCGCGTGAAGCGGAATTCGCCCGGCCCATTCGAACCGGCCGGCTTGCCGGCGTAGAAGCTGATGATGCGCGTGCCGCCGTCGGGCCAGGTCACGGTCACGTCGGTTTTGTCGCCGGTGCGCGCGACGCCTGCCTTGCAGTTGGTCATCGGCTGGCCGAGATAGCGCGCGCAAGGAATGACGTTGCCGGCACCTGGGAATGGTGTCCCCGGCGGCTGTAGCCGTGCAACGGTCTGTGCGTCGGGCGGAGGCGCCGCATTGGTCGCGCCGAATTTCTGGACGGGATCCACTGCCGCGGGCGCCGATCCATCAACCTGTCCAGTCGAGGGATTGCCAGCGGCCAGGGCCAGGCGGTAAGCGTCCTCGATAGCCACCCTGCCGATTGCGTCAGCGGAGTTCAGCGACGTTTCGGGAGCAGTTGCGCCGAGGCGCGTTGTCAGATCGGGCAGCGGTTGAGAGGCAGGGCTCTCCGCATTGGCCGCCGCCTGGGGTGTCACTTGCCGGGGATTGATGGGGTCGAGGTAGCGTGCGGGTGCCCATCCGCTCAGCTTCGGGTCGTCAATGTCTTCGACCTTGCACCACTTGTAGCCGCTGACCTCGCCACAGCCGAGATTTTTCACGCTCGATCCACTCGGCAACCGCGCCTCGATCTTGCCCATGGCCGACGCCGTGGCGCGCACGTTCAGAAGGTCATCGGGAGCGAGACCCGTCACAATCGAGATGATGGGCTCCGGCTCCTGGCCGTTGGCCGGCAGCTCCGCCAGCATCAGCGGAGCGGCCACCACCGCAAGCAGCGTCGTCGGGAGTGTTACTGTGCGCCTAATCATCTGCCATGGGCGGTAGGTTCAATTGCCGAAGGCGCGGCCAGGCACGAAAGCGCCGCCGCACGCCAGCCGGTTTTTATAGGCGACGAGGCGGCGCTGTGTAAGCCCGAAAAGGCGCCGCGTGTTGAATCGCGACCAGGCCGCTTCCGTAAACTAACAGCCGGCAAAATATTGCACATTTCATGTAAATATGCACTCTCTCAAGTAAGGTTGAGGAGGGCAATATGGTCGACCTTGAAATATTCGCGCAAGTGGAGAACATAGTTCGCCAGCGTATCAAGAAAACGCGCGCTGAAATTGAGGCTTCACTTGGTCACATCGCCAACGGCAATCCGCTGGCCGCCGAACAGACCCTCTCCAGGCGCCTCGACAGGTTGCAGGTAAAGGCGTCGCTCAGCCGCACCGAAGCGGAGATGATATCGGCAGCAATCGACATGAGATCTGCCGGGGAAAGAAAGGCCGCCGCCAAACAGCCAGGACCGGAGGCAGTTCTCGGCCCAACGCTTGATTTCATCGGGGTCGCATTTCTGGAGCGTGGGCGCCGTGCTGCCGACGCGGTCGGGCGCGTTGCCGTTCTCAACGGCAATCCGCAAGGATCGGGTTTTCTGGTCGGGCCAAGGCTGTTCCTCACAAACAACCATGTGATTTCGTCGCCGGCGGATTCCCGGCGCTTCCAGGTCCAGTTCGATTATGAGCAGGACGGTGCAAATGCCGTGCGCACGCCGACGACGTTCCTGTTCGATCCTGAATCCTGTTTCGTGACCGATAGCATAGAAGGTCTGGACTATACGCTAATCGGGGTCGGCGAGCGGCGTTCCGGCCCAAAGGAACTGGGGGAGTTCGGTTTTATCTCGCTGTCGGACGCGCGCGACAAGCATATGCTCGGCGAGATCGCCAACATCGTCCAGCATCCCGAGGGCCGCTTCAAGGAACTGGTGCTGCGTGAAAACCGGCTGGTGGCCCGCGACGAAACGGTTCAAGTGCTGCACTATGTTGCCGATACCGAACAAGGTTCGTCCGGTTCACCGGTCTTCAATAATGAATGGGAGCCTATTGCCCTGCACCATTGGGCCGGCCCGTTCCACGAGGTGACGGGCATAGCTGGCTATGCGCTTGCGCGCGAGATCAACGAAGGCATACGGATCAGCGCCATCGTTGACGATCTGGGCGCTAGAAAGTCCAGGTTGCCGGGCTCATCGGCATCGGCGGTTTCGGAAGCTCTGGCGATTTGGTCCGGCACGCCGCGCATGATGGATGAGACAGTTCGGCTGAACGCCGACATTCGCGGAGACGTGCCGGACAAGCCGGTGCAGCGGCCTGAACCGGATCGCGGCCCGCCGGCGACGAGACATAATGCCGATGGCTCGGTCACGTGGACTTTTCCCGTCGAGATAAATGTCCGGGCGCCGTTGATCGACGGCGACAGAGGCGATGCGAGACGAAACGACGGAGCAAGCGAACCCGCCAAGGTCGTGGCCATCGCCGAGGCCGCGGGTTGGAAAACAGAGGACTTCGACGATCGTGGAGGGTATGAGCCCGGCTTCATACCGGGCTTTGTCCTGCCAATGCCGACGGTTGCCAATTCACCCTACCGGTTGGCCAAGAACCTTCTTGCCAAACCGGGCGAGGACCCACACGAATTGCGCTACCATCATTTTTCGATCTTGATGAACGCCGATCGCAGGCTTGCCTTCGTCACCGCTTGCAATATCGATGGATCCCGTACCAAGGCGGTCAATCGTGAGGACAAGACGGTCATCGACAACCCGTCGCTTGTCGACTTGGGGGTGGAGTCGATTTCCGGTTCGGAAGCCAGCGATGCTTTCCGGCCCGATCGCCGCATCGACCTTGGCGAGCAGATGACCCAGGAGTTCTATTCGAGCCAGAATGTGCCCGGATTTCCCGTCGCAAAATCCAAGGAACGAATCGCTCGAATGTTCCAGAAGGGCCATATTACACTTCGCGGCGACCCCGCATGGGGCGTCGATCAGGAGGCGGTCGCGGCAGAACGCGACACGTTCTTTTATACCAATGCTGCGCCGCAAGTCGGCTTCTTCAATCAGGGAAGCTCGCTTGACCATCCCGGCTCCAAGGGGAAGCTGAGATGGCGCGCGGTAGAAACCTATGTGCTGCGCAACGCCTATACGACGCGAGGCCGGGTCTCGGTGTTTGCCGGGCCAGTGTTCCGCGAGGACGATCCTCCCTACCGCTTCGACAGCCATGTTCCGCTGAAGTTCTGGAAGATCGCGCTGTGGTCCGATCAAGCTGGCCTGCGCGCCATCGCGCTGCTGGCCGACCAGAAGCCGGTTTTGGAAGTGATGCCCGAAGCGTTCGGCGAGCGTGCCGAGGCATTCGACGACCCGCTTGAAATTGCCAGGGTATCGGAGTTTCTTTCGACGGTGGCCGAGATCGAACAGCTGACCGGTCTGAACTTTGGCCAGCAGGTGCGCGACGCCGACATTCGGGCCGGTTCCGAATCGGCTCCAGCACAGACTTTCAACCCAAGGCATCTAACGCCCAGTACGTCACGGCCAAAGGCTTCATCGCCCAAGACTTCGGCGCCCAAGGCTTCGACGTCCAAGACCTCGGCGGCCAGCGCCCGACGTCCTGCCAGGCGATCGAAGCGATCCGCGTCCGACGACTGAAGATTGCGGCTTCTGCCGGTCGAAGGCGGTCATCCGTTCAGCTAGGCATGAGCAAGCTCAGCCTGGCATGAGCAAGCTCAGCCTGGAATGAGCAAGCCCGGCATGAAGCCGGTGCGCAGCGCGTGAGCCCATTCGGGCCGTCCCGCCTGCTCGGCCTGATACGCCGCCGCCTCATGGTCATAGGCGACGGCGATGGATTCGAAACGATCGGGGTGCAAGTCGACGATGCCATAGCGGGCGTGTGGCGAGCCTTGCTCCGAGACATGCGCCGGTGGGGTCGAATCGTCATAGGCCGGGCAGCCGATGCTGCCCGGATTGAAAATGACCGGACCGCCGGGAATGCGGATCAGCTCGCTGCGGTGGCTGTGGCCGCAAAGCATGATGCGGCAGGCGGGATCGACCGCGCCGAGCCGCTGCTCGATTGCGGCCAGCGGCGCGCGCACCAGCCGGCCCTCGACGATCGCGTCAGTCAGGTATTTTTCGTCGTGGTCGGGCCGGGCATGGAAGGCGATCACGCCGGGCGCCACCTCAAGCGTGACGGGCAGCGCGAACAGCGCCTCGCGTTGGCCTGCCGTCAGCCGTTCCTGCGCGTAGCGGTCGGACGGCCACATGGTCTCGTCGGCAGTGTCGCGGGCAACGCGGCGGTCGTGATTGCCGCGTACCGTCGGCAGGTCGAGCGCCTCGAGCCGCTCCATGGTCTCGCGCGGCCACAGCGGGCCGGAAACGCAATCGCCGAGATTGACGATGAGGTCGGCGCCGCCGCGCTGCCGCAGATCGTCGAGCACGGCGTCGAGCGCCAGGACGTTGCCGTGGATGTCGGCGAGGACGGCAATGCGCATGGCAGGCTCCGTTAATTGGAATGGCTGGACGGCAGGTGAAGCTACTTTGCTCGTCTCGCGAAGCGGGCGAGAGCGGAACCCAGCTTCGCGCCGGTCAGGCGCGGACTTCGATCTCGTGGCCGCCGACCGCCGGTAACGATGCGTCGTCGCCGGCCGCGGCAATAACGCTGTCGAGCAAGCCCGGGAAGCGGCGGTCGAGATCGTCACGGCGCAGCGTGATCAATCGGCTGGTGCCAACCGCCTCGGTGCGGGTGACGCCGGCCTCACGCAGCTTGGCCAAATGGTAACTCAGATTGGTTTTCGAGGCGAAGTCGAGGAACCGGCTGCAATTCAGCGGCACGCCCTCTTTGCTGGCGAGATAGCGCACGATGGCCAGTCGCGTCGGGTCGCCGAGCACAGCAAGCACGTTCGGCAGGCTGATCTGGTCGGCGGTGGGATGGGGCAAGGTCATGCCCAGGAATTAAGCACATTTGGAGCCGATTTCAACGCATCTCCTCTCGTGGCCAATGGACACATAGTTTCGTCCCGTCGCCCCGTCCTGACACCGGGCTGTCAGGATGGTTCGGCTATTTTGCAGCGGCTTTATTGACATCATGCCCTGTTATGTCCAATTGTTCAATAACCTTTGAACTAAGGAAATTGCCATGGATAAGCGCCTCATCTGGCTTGCGCTCGGATCGTTCACGATTTCGACCGAAGGTTTCGTCATCTCCAGCCTTTTGCCCGATATTGCAAAGGATGCCGCCATCTCCGTTCCGCTCGCCGGCACGCTGATCACCGCGTTTGCGCTCGCCTATGCGATCGGCACGCCGATCCTGGCAACGCTGACCGGCGAATGGGACCGTCGCCGCGTCATCCTGTGGACGCTGGTGTTCTTCGTGTTGGGCAACGTCGCCGCGGCGCTAAGCTTCTCCTTCGAATTGCTGTTGATCGCGCGCATCGTCATGGCGCTGTCGTCAGGCCTGTTTGCGGCGACCGCACAGGGAACGGCCGTTGCGCTTGTCGACGATCATCACCGCGCCCGCGCCATTGCCGTGGTCGTCGGCGGCACTACGGTTGCGGTAGCGGTCGGAGCACCGCTCGGCGCGCTCGTTGCGACGGTTGCCGGCTGGCGCGGCACCTTCTTTGCCATTGCCGGCCTTGGTGCGCTCGCCGGCGCGATCCTGTGGTACCGGCTGCCGCGCGGCATCGTCGGCACAAGGCTGCCGCTCCGCATGCGGCTGGCAGCGGCACTTCGCCCCGGCGTCATGCCTATCCTGGTGACGACCATCCTGGCCCTGATCGGCGCCTTCACCGTCTTTGCCTTTGTCGCGCCGCTCGCGATCGAAGGCGGCGGACTGAACCCGATCGCGCTTCCCGGAATGCTGCTCGCTTTCGGCGTTGGCGCGGTCATCGGCAATATCGGCGGCGGTCAGGCCGCCGACCGTTTCGGCGCGACACGCACCGTCTGCTGGTCGCTGGCGCTGAGTGCCGCCATGCTGGTCACGTTTTCGCTGATCCCGATGTTCCTGCCGCGCGAGATCGCCGGGCCGGCATTGATGGCCATGATGGTGCCGTGGGGCATCGTCGGCTGGGCATTCCCGCCGGCGCAGGCGAGCCGCATCATCAAGCTGGCGCCCGATGCCGCGCCCATCGTGCTGTCGCTGAACGCTTCGGCACTTTATCTCGGCGTCGCACTGGGTGCCGTGGTCGGCGCCGCGGTGCTGCGCTATGGCGCACCGGCCGACCTCGGCGTGGTCGCGGCGGCATTCCCGATCATCGGTCTGGGCGTAGTGCTGGCGGGCCACCTGGCGGCGCGACCGGTGGCGATGCCGGCCGAATAGGGCTGTTAGCGGAGCTTGGCTGCCGGCCGCCGATAATTCAACTCGCGGCCGGCGGTACGTCGAAATCAAGCGCGGCGATTTCGTCCAGCGCCGCTCGCAGGCTTGCCGCCTGTTCTTTTCCAAACATCTCCTCGAAGCGCTGCTGAGCGACTTGCCACAGCTTCAGAGCTTCTTCGAGCTTGATCCGGCCCTGCGATGTCAGCCTGACGCGCCTGATGCGGCGGTCGGCAGGGTCGGCGAAGGTCTCGATGTAACCATCCCTGATCAGCGGCTTCAGCGTATGACCGAGGGCCGACAGGTCCATGACGAGAGCCGCGGCAATGGCACCCATCGTCGGTTCGTCGCCGATGTGGATCTGGTAGAGCAGGCCCTGCTGCGTGGCCTTCAGACCCGATGGGGCCAGCACATCGTCATAGAACTGGCCCAGTTTCCGCGTCGCGCGGCGCAGCATGGCGTTGTTGCAAAGCGCCAGGCCGGGCAGGGTGGTTTGGGACATTGGCGGATTTCCAATGAGGGACCGGAAGGCCCTCGATGCAAACCAGAAATAGTCCTTGCTCCCCGGATTGACAAGATGGTGGCATATGCCTACGTTCCAATAGTGGCATATGCCAATAATTCGTGTGCCAGTCGAAGCAGGGATGTTGCCCTGCGGCACCGGCATTTGGAATCGAACCAGAAGGAACAAGACAATGAGCAATCAGGATAAGGGTACAGCGGTCGTCACCGGCGCCTCGTCCGGCATCGGTGCGATCTATGCCGACCGGCTCGCCGGCCAAGGTTACGATCTGGTGCTGGTGGCGCGGCGCGCCGATCGGTTGGAGGAATTGGCGGAGAGGCTCCGCTTCGCGTATGGCATAAAGGTCAGCGTCATCGGCGCCGACTTGTCCGACGACGGCGATCTGCGACGGGTCGAGCAGGCGATATCAACCGACGACAGCGTGACGCTGCTGGTCAACAATGCCGGCCTTGGCGGCGCGCAGGTGGTGGCAACGGCTGAAGCCGATGTCGCCGAGCGCATGATCAAGGTCAATGTCGTGGCGCTGACTCGGCTGACGCGCGCGGTGCTGCCGGGGCTGCTGTCGCGCAACCGCGGCGCCATCGTCAACATCGCCTCGGTCCTTGCCTTCGATACCTCGTTCGGCGGCATCTACAGCGGCACCAAAGCCTACGTCGTCAACTTCACCGAGGCCTTGCAGCGGGAAGTCGCCGGCACGAAGGTCGCCGTGCAGGTGGTCTTGCCGGGGGCCACGCGGACAGAATTCTGGGAAGTTGCGGGAAGCGATATTGCCAATGTGCCGCAAGAGATCGTGATGACGGCCGACGATCTGGTCGATGCAGCGCTGGTTGGCCTGGCAAAGGGTGAAGCGTTCACGGCACCGGGTCTTGCCGATGTTGCCGGGGTGGATGCCTTTCTTGGCGTTCGGCAAGGCTTCTTCGGCAGTCTTCTGGCCGGCAAGCCGGCGGCGCGTTACACTGCCTGACATAGCTAAAGACTAACCTTACGCTGTCCGCCACATCGGAATGATCGAGGCGGCCAGCAGCAGGCCAAGCACGGCGTTGAGCATGCGCCACTGCCGCTCGGTTCGCAGCAACCGGGCGAGCAGCGTGCCCGCCACGCACCATGCCGCCAGGGATAGAGCCGCTGCAAGGCCGAAGACGGCGCCGAGCAGCAAGGCGAGCTGCAGCGGCCCTTTGGCAAGCGCGGCAAAAGATGCCGCCGCTCCCAGCCCCATGGCCCAGCCCTTTGGGTTCATCCATTGCAGGCCGGCGCCGCCCAAAAAGCTGTTCGGCTTTGCCATGGCCACGTCCAGATTGGGCGGACCGCTGCGGCCGATCTTGAGGGCAAGCCATACCAGATAGAGGGTACCGGCCATTTTCATCGCCAGTTGCAGCGAAGGAGCGGCGGCCAGCAGACCAGCGAGCCCGGCAGCACCTGCCGCAGCCACTGTGGCCAGGCCGGCCGCACTTCCGGCCATCAGCGGGATAGAGCGGCGAAACCCGAACGGCGCGCCGGACGCCGTCGACAGCGTCGTGGCCATACCGGGCGTTGAGGTAGAGACCAGCGCGAACAGGACGAGGGGAAGGACGGTTTCAAACATGCTGCTTCCTTTGAAGCCCGCACGGTAGGCTGTTTGGCTCATCAGTAAATGCAATGTTTGCTATGACATGCATTAGCAAATATAATGGCTTGATGCTCCGCAACCTCGACACCGCCCTGATCCGAACCTTTGTCACCGTTGCCGACAGGGCCAGCATGACGGCGGCCGCCAACGCGCTGCATTTGACGCAAGGTGCCGTCAGCCAGCAGGTCAAGCGTTTGGAAGAGGTTCTCGGCTGCAGGCTGTTCGAGCGCGATCGGAGCGGATTGCGGCTGACCCGCTCCGGCGAGCGGCTGTTCGGCAAGGGCAAGCGCCTGCTTTCCCTCAATGACGAGATCCTGGCGGAGATGGCGGGCGATGCAGTTGCCGGTCAGGTGCGGCTTGGCGTGCCGTACGACCTTGTCGGCACCTTGCTTGCACCGGTGCTCAAGGCCTATGCCGAGGCGTATCCGCAGGTCGAGATCTCGCTTGTCTGCGCCTCGTCGCCGGAGCTGGCTGCGGCCTTGGCGGCCGGCACGATAGAGCTCGCGGTGATCGAGGAGCCGGTCGGTCGGTCGGCCGGCGAATGCCTTGTTGTCGACCGGCTGGTCTGGGTCGGCGCCAAAGGCGGCGGCGCCCGCAGCAAACGCCCCTTGCCGGTTTCGATGGTCGCCGAGACCTGCGCGTTCCGTCCGGTTGTACTGGAGGCGCTTAACGAGCACGGGCTGGCATGGCGCACCGTATTCGAAAACGGCAGCATCGACGCGACGACGGCGACAGTGCGTTCGGACTTGGCCGTCACCACCTGGTTGGCGTCGACCGTACCTGCGGACCTCGATATTTTGGCCAACGATCCGGATTTGCCGTCATTGCCGAATTTTGCAATCAATCTGCATTTGCCGAAGCACAGCGTTGCGCCTGCCGTACTGGCATTCGCGGGCCACCTCCGCGATGGATTGGCACGGCGACGAGAGGCGGCTTAAAACAGCAAAAAGGACGGCCAGTGTTCAGCCGTCCTTGATCGCCCTGCGGCATCTACTTCCAGTTCTTGCGCCGCTCGATCTCGGCTTCGGAAGGCTGTTCCGGGGCAAAGGACCCGGTCTTGATCTCGCCGGAGCGCTCATAGCTCGCCATGAGGACGCCGGTGGTCGATGCCTGCGAACGGGTTAGCTTGAAGGCGGCAGGCATCGCGCCGCTGCCGAACAGTTTTTTGCCCTTGCCCAGCACCAGCGGGAAAATCAGCAGGCTGATCTCGTCGATCAGGTCATTGGCGAGCAAGGTCTGGATCAGCTCGCTCGATCCCTGAATGAGCAGGTCGGGGCCGTCCTCCTGCTTCATCCGGCGCAACGTCGCCACGACATCGCTGCCGAGCGGCTGGCTGTTTTGCCAGGACAGCGTATCTGGCCTGTGCGTCGCCACATATTTGGTGACGGCGTTGAAGCTGTCGGCGATCGGGTCATTCTTCTGGTAGGGCCAATGGGCGGCGAAGATGTCGTAGGTCTTGCGGCCGAGAAGCAGCGCGAACGGTTTTGAAAACGTCTCGCCCATGGCGGCGCCCATCACATCGTCCCAGTAGTGGAACGTCCAGCCGCCGAATTTGAAGCCGCCGACAGGGTCCTCTTGCGGGCCGCCGGGCGCCTGCATGACGCCGTCGAGGCTGACGAATGTTGCGGCGATGATCTTCCTCATTGGAGCTCCCTTTCCCTGATCCGTGCCGTGATGGCCGGACTTCGAGCCAAGGACGGGCAGACAGACATTTGTCCGACAGCGGCCGGCAAATTTCCAGGGCTGGAAGGACGGATGATTGCCGACGTTGTTGGGTCAGTTTGGAGCAGACGCTCAGCCTAAACCGACGACCGTATCGTAGAGCAGCTTGAAGTTGAGCACCAGGATGAGGGCGGCAACCACCCAGGCCAGCACGGCGACGGCGCGGGAAATGGCGAAATTGCCCATTTTGCGCTTGTCCGAGACGAACTGCACCAGCGGGACGACCGCGAAGGGAAGCTGCATCGACAGGATCACCTGGCTGAAGACCAGCAACTGGCCGGTGCCCTTCTCGCCATAGAGCGCGGTGACGACCACCACCGGGATGATGGCGATGCCGCGCGTCAGCAGGCGGCGCGCCCATTGCGGGATGCGCAGCCGCAAGAAGCCTTCCATCACGATCTGGCCGGCCAGCGTCGCGGTGACCGTCGAGTTCAGGCCGGAGGCAAGCAGCGCCACCGCAAACAGGATGGAAGCGATGCCGAGGCCAAGCAGCGGCGACAGAAGCTCGAAGGCCTGGCCGATCTCGGCAACGTCGTGATGACCGGTGCCGTGGAACGCCACCGCCGACACGATCAGGATGGAAGCATTGACGAACAGCGCCAGTATCAGCGCGATGGTCGAGTCGGTCGTCGCCCATTTGATGGCGTCGCGCTTGCCGCGATCGGTGCGCTCGTAGGCGCGGGTCTGCACGATCGAGGAGTGCAGATAGAGATTGTGCGGCATCACCGTGGCGCCGATGATGCCGATGGCAATGTAAAGCATCGCCGGATTGGTGACGATCTCGGACGACGGTACGAACATGGCGTGCAGGATGGAGCCGACCGGCGGCGCGGCGGCAAAGATCTGAATGGCGAAGCAGCCGAAGATGACAATCAAAAGTGCTATGATGAAGGCCTCGAGGAAACGGAAGCCCTTGTTCATCAGCAGCAGCAGCAGGAAGGCATCGAGCGCGGTGATAATGGCGCCGCCGATCAGCGGAATCCCGAACAGCAGTTGCAAGGCGATTGCCGTGCCAATGACCTCGGCCAGGTCGCAGGCGATGATGGCCAGTTCGCAAGCGACCCACAGCATGAAATTGACCGGTCGCGGATAATAGGCGCGGCACGCCTGCGCAAGGTCGCGGCCGGTGGCGATGCCGAGCCGGGCGGCGAGCGCCTGCAGCAGGATCGCCATCAGGTTCGACAACATGATGATGAAAAGCAGCGTGTAGCCGAATTGGGCTCCGCCGGCGAGGTCGGTCGCCCAATTGCCCGGATCCATATAGCCGACCGAAACCATGTAGCCCGGCCCCATGAAGGCGAACAGCCGGCGAAGCCAGATCCCCGAGTGCGGCACCGCGATCGTTGCGTTGACTTCGCGCAGGCTGAGCTGCTCGTCGTCCTCCGGGCGGGCAAATCGCCACATGGACCGGGGGGCTGAGGTGGCTTCGGCTTCCGACATGAAATGGCTTTCCACTGGAACGATCGATGTTCTCTCCTTATCTATGCCACGGCTGAACATTATGCAATATGCTATATTTCATTGTCGGAGCTTTTTCGTGTAGCCGCTTGGCCGTGCGGCCGGACCGCAGTGACCGCCGGTTGCGCCGGCCACCGAATGGAAATAAACGGCCAGAACAAATAGGGTTCCGTGTTATGACTGCAATGTCGATTCAAACTGCCGGGAGGAGCGCGTATTGGCGCTGAAGAAAAGACCGGTTCCTCGCGAAAAGCCGCTGCCTGATGCAGAAATCCACTCGGAAGGCTTCAGGCAGACGCGTGAAGCGCGCCGCAGCGCGCTGGTCGAGGATTATGTCGAGCTCATCGCCGACCTGATCGAGGATGGCAACGAGGCGCGCCAGGTCGATATCGCGGCACGGCTCGGCGTCGCTCAGCCGACGGTGGCGAAAATGCTGACGCGGCTGTGCGCCGACGGGCTGGTCTCCCGGAAGCCTTATCGCGGCGTGTTCCTGACCGAGGCCGGCCGCAAGGTTGCGGAAGAGAGCCGCATTCGCCACCAGACGGTCGAGGCCTTCCTGCGCTCGCTCGGCGTCAGTGCCGAGACGGCGCGCATCGACGCCGAAGGCATCGAGCATCATGTCAGCGCCGAGACGCTCGAAGCCTTTCGCAAGGCAATAATCGCCGCCCGCTGAAAAGCACGTGGCGCGACTCGCTTCCCACGAGCAGGGCGAACGCCACAGACCCTGCGATGTTTCGGCCAGAGCAAACAAGCGTCAGCAAGCATTGCTTGTTCGCACGAAAAATACTGTGACTTGGCGTAACCGTTGAGATAATTGTGGTCGTGTCCGATCGAACCGGGACACGGCCCGATCGGCCGGAAGAAATTGCGTCATGGGGGTTGCCATGCTCTGGAAGGGCCGTCGTCAGAGTGACAATGTCGAGGACGAGCGCGGCCAGAGCGGCGGGTTTGGCGGTGGGCCGGGGCAGTTTCGCATCCCGATCGGCGGTCGCGCCGGCGGCGGCGGCATGTCGGGCATCATTATCGTAGGGTTGATTTTCCTGGCAGGGTGGTATTTCGGCTTCGACCCGAGCCAGATCCTCGATGACAGCGGCTTGCAGCCCGGTGGCGGCGGCCAGATCACCGACAATAGCGGCGGCCAGGGCGGCGGCACCGGTGCGCCCGCGTCCGACGAAATGAAGCAGTTCGTGTCGACCGTGCTGGCCGAGACCGAGGATACCTGGACCGGTATTTTCCAGTCCGAGGGCCTGACCTATCAGGATCCAAAGCTGGTCCTGTTCAGCGGCCGGATCGGCTCTGCTTGCGGTTCTGCCTCATCGGCGGCCGGACCATTCTACTGTCCCAATGATCGCAAGGTCTATCTCGACACCACCTTCTTCCAGCAGCTCGATCAGCAGTTCGGTGCCTCCGGCGATTTCGCACAGGCCTATGTGATCGCGCATGAGGTCGGCCACCACGTGCAGAACCTCGTCGGCATCCTGCCCAAATTCAACCAGATGCGGCAGAATATGAGCGAAGCCGACGCCAACCACATGTCGGTGCAGGTCGAGCTGCAGGCCGACTGCTTTGCCGGCATCTGGGCGCATTTCACCGGTCAGAAGGGCATCTTGGAACAGGGCGACATGGCGGAGGCACTGAACGCCGCCAAACAGATCGGCGACGACACGCTGCAGAAGAAGATGCAGGGCTACGTCGTGCCGGAAAGCTTCAACCACGGCACGTCGCAGCAGCGGCAGACCTGGCTGGCGCGAGGTTTCCAGAACGGCAAGCTTTCGGACTGCGACACGTTCAACAACCCGATCTGAGCCGACGGTTTTCTCGTAATCCGAGAGACTGGACCGCAGTCAGGGGATGTCAGGATGAAAGCACTCTGCCCGTTCCCTCATTGTTCCCAGCGATGTGCTCGCCTATAAGGTGTGTTCCCGTTCGCTCGGGCGGCCCGAGGAGATACCATCATGATAGACCGAAAAACCGCCAGGCGGGGCCTTGCGCTTGTTTTCACCACCCTGCTGCTCGACGTCATCGGCTTCGGCATCATTATGCCGGTGCTGCCGGCCTATCTCAGGGAATTGACCGGCGTCGGCATCAGCGAGGCGGCTATCGAGGGCGGCTGGCTGTTCTTCGTCTATGCGGCGATGCAGTTCGTTTTCGCACCGGTGATGGGTGGGTTGAGCGACCGGTTCGGGCGGCGGCCTATCCTGCTCGCCTCGGTGCTGACGTTCGCTATCGACAATCTGATCTGCGCAATCGCCTGGTCCTATCCGATGCTGTTCATCGGCCGCGTGCTGGCCGGCATTTCCGGCGCCAGTTATTCCACGACATCGGCATTCATCGCCGATATCTCGACCGACGAAAATCGTGCGAAGAATTTTGGGCTGCTCGGCATTGCTTTCGGTGTCGGCTTCGTCATCGGGCCGGTTCTGGGCGGGTTGCTCGGCACGTTCGGGCCGCGTGTGCCGTTCTATTTCGCTGCCGGGCTTGCCTTCGCAAACTTTCTGATCGCGCTGTTTCTGTTGCCGGAAACACTTGATAACAAGCACCGTCGCCGCTTCGAGTGGAAACGCGCCAACCCGGTCGGCACGCTCGTCCAGATGCGCAACTACGAAGGTATCGGCTGGATCGGACTTGTCTTCTTTCTGATGACGCTGGGGCACATGATGTATCCTGCGGTCTGGTCGTTCGTCTCCAGTTATCGCTATGGCTGGAGCGAACAACAGATCGGCTTCTCGCTCGGCGCTTTCGGCCTGTGCGGGGCGATCGTCATGGCGACTGTCCTGCCGCGCGTGATCCCCAAGCTTGGCGAGTGGAAGACGGCGGTAATCGGTCTGGCATTTACCGCACTCAGCGCCTTCGGCTACGCCTTCGCGTCACAAGGCTGGATGATCTATGCAGTGATCGTCGTCGGGTGTCTCGAGGCGTTGGCCGACCCGCCGCTCAGAAGCCTTGCGGCCGCCAAGGTGCCACCTTCCGCCCAGGGCGAACTCCAGGGCGCAATGACCTCGATCTTCTCGATCACCTCGATCATCACACCGCTGCTTTATACGGCGATCTTTTCCTGGTTCACGGGGCCGAACGCGCCCGTAGCTTTCGGCGGTGCCCCGTATCTGCTCGGCGCGATTTTCCTCACGCTGGCGCTCGTCGTCTTCGTCACCAGGGTGGCCAAGCCGACGCCGAAGGAAGTCAAACGCATGCACGCGCAGGAAGCGGTGACGGACGGGGCTTGATCGGCGCCGGGAGCCCGGCCGGCGCCGTCAGTCAAATCCGTTTTTACGCAATGCGCTAAACACGCTCGGCCAGTGCCGGCTCGCCGCGCTTTTCGCGGATCAGGTTGACGAAGCGGCGAAACAGATAGTGCGAATCCTGCGGCCCGGGCGAGGCTTCGGGATGATGCTGGACCGAGAAGACCGGTCTGCCGGTGAGCGCAATGCCGCAATTCGAACCGTCGAACAGCGAGACATGGGTTTCCTCGACGCCGCTCGGCAACGAGTCGGCGTCGACGGCAAAGCCATGGTTCATCGAGACGATCTCGACCTTGCCGGTGGTGTGGTCCTTGACCGGATGATTTGCGCCGTGGTGGCCCTGATGCATTTTTGCAGTCTTGCCGCCCAGCGCCAGCGCCAGCATCTGGTGGCCGAGGCAGATGCCGAAGAGTGGGATATCGGTCTTCAAAAGATCCTGAATGACCGGCACGGCGTAGTCGCCGGTTGCTTCCGGATCGCCAGGGCCGTTGGATAGAAAAATGCCGTCGGGCCGCATCGCCAGGATCTCCTCGGCGCCGGTTTTTGCCGGCACCACGGTGACCTTGGCGCCGAGGCCGGCCAGCAGGCGCAATATGTTGCGCTTGACCCCGTAGTCGATGGCAACGACGTGCATCGACGGATCAGCCTGTTCGCCAAAGCCCTCGTTCCAGACCCAGGGCGTCTCGCGCCAGACCGAGGATTGACCGGAGGTGACTTCCTTGGCCAGATCAAGCCCGATAAGCCCCGACCATGCGGCGGCGCGGCGCTTGAGATCATCGACGTCGAAGATACCGTCGGGCGCGTGCGCGATGACGGCATTTGGCATGCCCTTTTCGCGGATCAACGCGGTCAGCGCCCGCGTGTCGATGCCTGAAAGTGCGACGATGCCGCGCTTCTTCAGCCACTGGTCGAGACCGGTTCCGGCGCGATAATTCGACGGGTTGGTGACGTCGGCCTTGAACACGGCGCCGACGGCACCGGCGCGGGCCAGCGGGTTGAGGTCCTCGATATCTTCGTCGTTTGTGCCGATATTGCCGATATGCGGAAAGGTGAAAGTGACGATCTGGCCGGCATAGGATGGGTCGGTGAGGATCTCCTGATAGCCGGTCAGCGCAGTGTTGAAGCAGACTTCGGCGACGGCGGAGCCGGCGGCGCCCAGACCGCGACCCTCGATGACGGTGCCGTCGGCCAGCACCAGCAGAGCAGTCGGCTTGTCGGTGGCCCAAGGGGGGGGCGATGCGGCGGTCATCGTTGCCACGGCGGCACTCCTAAAGGTGCGCCCTCAGTCGGCGCAACAAAAAGCGCGAAGCGGCGATCTCACAGCCTCGGCGCGCTAAGTTTTCACTTGTGCATGTCGTTGCCCCAAAACAGCTACGCACTTTTGGGCGACGTGCACTAGAATTCAGTTCATGCAAGGCCCAGTACATAGGGGAAGGCGCCAAGGCGGTCAATGATGCCAGGAAGTGCGAGCCCGGATTTATTTCGTCGAACAATATCAGGGATTTGCCGGTAGTGTCGCATTTGCGTTGGGCTTTCGGCACGGCTATTGTCCGCCGCATTCGAAGGAGAAAGCACTATGCGAGGCAAAATCGCCGAATCCCTGAAGAGCGCGATGAAGGCGCAGGACAAGCGCCGGCTGCCGACATTGCGGCTGATCCAGGCGGCCATTCACGACCGCGACATCGCCAATCGCGGCGCCGGCAAGGAGCCGGCCAGCGACGACGAGATCCTGCAGATCCTGGCCAAGATGGTGAAGCAGCGCGAGGAATCGGCCAAGGCGTTCGATGACGGCAAGCGGCCGGAGCTTGCGGCGCAGGAGCGCGACGAGATGGCCATCATCCGCGACTTCCTGCCGACGCAACTGGGCCAGGTTGAGACGGAAAGCGCCGTCCGTTCCGCGATTGCCGAGACCGGCGCCAGCGGCGTCAAGGACATGGGCAAGGTGATGGCGGCGCTCAAGGAGAGATACGCCGGTCAGATGGATTTCTCCAAGGCGAGCGGCATCGTCAAGAGTCTGCTTCAGTAAGCTGCCGAAGGCCCTTGCCGTCGCGCCCGCAATCCGGCAGCCAAAAGCTCGCGCCCGTGATCGAACTCGTCAAACCGGCGCTTGAACACCTGCCGTCCTACAAGGCGGCTCTCGAGCGCGGCTGGTCGCCGGACAACGTGCGGCTGCTCGACGCGACGCGCGAGCAGCTTGCGGCTATCGAAAAGGATCCAGCGACTTTCCTTGGCGATCTCGACGATTCCGATGGCAAGGGACCGCCGATCACCTTGCCCGACGGTTCGACGGTGCCGCGGCTGCCCGGATTCCGGCGCTGGATCTGGGACGGGGAAGTCGCAGGCTCAATCGGCTTGCGCTGGCAGCACGGCACCGCGGCGCTGCCGTCGCATGTGCTCGGCCACGTCGGCTATGCGGTGGTGCCGTGGAAACGGGGACGCGGCTATGCGACCGAGGCGCTGCGGCTGATGCTGGTGGAGGCGAGGGCTGTTGGCCTGCCCTTCGTCGAAATCACCTGCAAGCCTCACAATGTGCCCTCGCAGAAGGTCGCTCTGGCCAATGGCGGCCGGCTCGTCGGGCGTTTCTTCGAGGACGCCGCCTATGGCGGCGCGGAAAGCCTGCGCTACCGGATCGATCTGTAGCCCTATTCGGCGGCAGCCGGCAGCGGCGGCGCAGCCCGGCTTCGCCATTCCCAGACATGCGAGGCAAGCGCAACCGCGACCGCGATCAGCATGGCGACCGCGCCAACCACCGGCAGGCTGCGATAGCCATAGCCGGCATTGAGCATGGCCGCGCCGAGCGATGCGGCGAGCGCGATGCCGACATTGAAGCCCGACGGAATGAGCGACGAGGCAAGATTGGAGGCGTCCGCGGTCCAGGTCAGTATGCGGGTCTGGATCGGCGTGCCGATAGCGAAGTTGAGGCCGCCCCAGACGAAGATCGCTATCACCATCGGCAGTGGGTAAGAACTGACGGCATGGATCAAGGCGAGCATCACCGCCTGCAGGAAAAGCATGGCGATGAGCGACGGCATCAGCTTCCAGTCGGCGAGCCGCCCGCCGACGAAGACGCCGATCGTTGCGCCGACCCCGTTGAGCAAGAGCACCCATGGTATCCATTTCTCGTCGAGGCCTGTGACCTCAAGCAGCGTAGGCGTGATGTAGGTGAACAGGCCGAACTGGCCGATCATCAGCATCAGCATGATAATGAGCGAGGTCCAGACCTGCTGGCGTGCGAGCACGCGGACCTCGCTTCCAAGGCTCACTGACGGGCTCGACGATCCCGTCTTGCGCGGCAGCAGGGCGCCGATTGCCGCGAAGGCCACCACACCGAGCGCGCACATCACCCAGAATGTCGCACGCCATCCCCAGATGTTGCCGATTGCCGTGCCGGCCGGAACGCCGATGACGTTCGATACGGTGAGGCCGGACAGGATCAGCGCCACCGCCATGCCGCGCTGATCTTCGCGCACGAGGCCGACGGCCACCACCATGGCAACGCCGAAATAGGCGCCATGCGCCACGGCCACCGCTATCCGCAACAGCAGCATCGAGGCGAAGTCGGGCGCCAGCGCGCAGGCGGCCTGGCCGATGGTGAAGGCTGCAGTCAGTCCAAGCAGCAGGGCCTTGCGGGAGAACCTTTTGGTGGCGAGCGCCAGCAGCGGGCCGCCGACTGCAATGCCGCCGGCATAGCCGGAAACGAGATAGCCGGCGGTCGGAATCGCGACGCCAAGGCCATCCGCCACCTGCGGCAGCACGCCGGCGATGACGAATTCGGTGGTGCCGAAGGCGAAGGCAGCTATGAACAGGGCAACGAGGGGCAGCATGGCGCGAAGGAGATCCTCGGACAAGCTGGCCTCAAACCACGGATGAGGGCAGCGGGCAATCCAGAAATTGTCGACGCCGCTTTAGCTTTTCTTGATCGCCGGTCTGGCGCCCGCCGCGGAGGCAAGAGCTAGGCGGCTGCCTTCCTCCCGTAAGGAATTTTCAGCCACGCCCGTTCGTGAAGATAATAGAGCAGCGACTTGGTGACGACCTCGGTCAGGCCGATGGCCGCGGCGAGCTTGATGCTTCCGGTCACGACGAGCGAGATGATCATCGTGTCGATGGTGCCGGTGACGCGCCAGGAAAGCGCCTTGGCGAAACTGCGAGAATGGGTGTCCATCGACTTTCCTCCCGGTAGATATGGGACGATCCTTTAGCCGACAGACGGGAAAACGCGCAAAGATAATTTTTGCGCATTAGCCCACAGCAATTTTCATAGGCGATGTTCTTAAGCTACCTGGCCTGTGGACGCAATCTATCCAGCCTTCAGCCGCGAACCGGTGAGCAGACCGCGCTCCTCAAGCACGGGATAGGCCATCGAGGCGAGCAGCGAGTTGATCTGCTTGAGGTCCCGAATGGTGTCGAGATGGATGGAACTGGTCTCGACACTCTTGGCGGTGCCGTCGCGCAGCCGCACGAAATGGCTCTGGCTGGTTTCCTTCTCGCGGTCGCGCAGCCGGTCCTTTTCCAGCACCAACTGGCGAGCGGTCTCCGGATCGCGAGATACCAGCACGTTGAAGGCAAGCCTGGCATTGGCAAGCACCGAGGCATGGAAGGCGCAAAGCTCACGCCATCCTTCCGGCGTAAACTCCAGCCCGCGCTCGAATTTCTTCTTCACGTGGACCAGCATGTTGCGCACAATGATGTCGCCGACCTGCTCCAGCTTGACGCAGGCGCCGATCAGCTCCTGGCAACGCAGGGCCTCGTCCTCGCTCAGCGGGTTCTTGGTGACCCTGGCCAGATAGAGCTTGATTGCCGCGTGCTTTCTGTCGACACGGTCGTCGAGTGCGGCCAGCGCGCCAATCTTGTCGGCATCGGCGCTCTCATAGAGCTCGATGATCCGTTTCAGCATGATCTCGACCGTTTCGCAGACCCGCACCACCTCGCGGGTGGCGTTGGCTAATGCCTGGCTCGGCACGTCGAGCGCACTTTCGTTGAGCGCGGAAAGCTCAACGACGTCGAGCGCGTTGGCGGGCTGCGGCTTGGTGCCCAGCGCCACGATCTTTTCCGAGGCGCGATAGACCAGGCGCGCCAGCGGCACGCCGGCGATCAGGATCAAGATGTTGAAGGCGATGTGGGCATTGACGATCTGCTCGGGCACGGTGCTGCCCAAGAAAGCGACTGGCGGCTTGAACGTCAGGAACAGGATCAGCATGATCAGCGAACCCATGCCGCGCATCAGGAGATTCCCGATCGGCACGATGCGAACGCCGGGCTCTGCGTTGCGGGTTAGAAGCGGCGCGATGATCGAAGAGCCGAGATTGACGCCGAGCACCAGCACGATGCCGAGTTCGGGCGGGATGAAACCGCGGCCGGCGAGCGTCACCATCAGCAGCACCGCGGCAATCGAGGAATGGAACAGCCAGGTGACCAACGCTGCCAGAAGATAGGCGGTGACCGGATCGCCGGAGAAGTAATTGACGATGAGGGGCATCAGCGTGCTCTGGCGCAGCGGCTCCGACGCCTGGCCGATCATCTCCAGCGACAAAAGCAGCAGGCCGATGCCGACCAGGATGCGGCCGAACTGGCGCCAGTCGCGCCGCTCGGTGGCCATGAACATGACGGTGCCGGCGACCAGGCAGACCGGCACCAGCAGCGACAGATCAAAGGTAAGCAGCTTGACCACCAGCGCCGAGCCGATCTCGGCACCGCGCACCGCAAGCTGGCCCGACATGCCGCTGACAATACCGGAGCCGGCGAATGAGCCGACCAGCAAGGTGACGGCGGTCGAGCTTTGCAGTGCGACAGCCAGGCCGCAGCCGGCCAGAACCGCCATGAAGGGATTGCGCATGGTAGCGCGCAGTTTGTGGCGCAGCACGTCGCCATAGGCGCGCTCGACGCCGGTCTTCACCAAACGGGTGGCAAACAGCATCAGTGCCACCGCACCGGCAAGGTGCAGCAAAACGACGGAGCCACTCATGCCAGGCCCCGCAACGCCACAGGCGCCGGCGACGCGGGCGCGGTGAAGTCGAAGGGGCAAACGCGGGCGCGAATCGTGGACATTGCAGAGGTTGATACTACTCCGATTTATTTTAGCCGAATAATAAATTTTGCCCGGTTCGGACGCGTGTTGGCACGCGACGGGGCGTGTCGGAAATGGATGGCTGACAAAATGGTTGCATAGCCTGCGAGGTTGCGGAGGGTCATGCGTCCATTCTCGGGCGGTCGCTTTAAAGGTATCGCTGAATTAGTCGTGCTAAATATAAGAAATCATTACGAAAACGTAATCTATGCATTCAGTCTCGGTTCATCCTTCCGGCTCTATTCCGGAGGCATCGACAACCAAGGACTACCCGCCATGAAACGTATCGTTCTTTCCGCCATTGCCTTCTCGATGCTGGCTGCAACCGCCTTGCAGGGCCAGGCTGCACCACTGAACACACCAAACGCGCCGCAGTCGAACTACAACCAGGTCGACTGGCAGAAGCCCGGCAGGCATGTGAACAAGCATGTCGACGTGACCAAGCGCGTCATAGTGAAGAAGAAGATCGTCGTGAGACGCAGCCATTGGCGCAACGGCCAGAGATATTCGAGCTGGAAGCGTCACCAGCCGATCCGCCACTATCGCCACTATGGCCTGCGCCGTCCGGGTCCCGGTCAGGAATGGATCCGGGTCGGTAACGACTATCTGCTGGTCAGCGTTCTCTCCGGCCTGATCTTCGGTGCCATCGCCGCGCAGTGAGCGCGGAACGGCTGACCGGCGCTGCGCCGGTTTAGATCAAGAAGGCGGTCCGCGGGCCGCCTTCTCTTTTTGACCTGTGAAAACCGGGTATGGTCGCCATTACGAGTCGTCGGGCTTCGCCCGTGTGATTATATGAAGGCCAAACGAGCTGTCCCCATGCGCTTTCCGCCTGCTTTCCTCGACGAGATACGCGACCGCGTACCGATTTCTTCGGTGATCGGCCAGCGCGTCGCGTGGGACAGGAAGAAGACCAACGCGCCGCGTGGCGATTATTGGGCGTGCTGTCCGTTCCATGGCGAGAAGAGCCCGTCCTTCCATTGCGAGGACAAGAAGGGCCGTTATCACTGTTTCGGCTGCTCGGTTTCGGGCGACCATTTCAAGTTTTTGACCGAACTCGATGGGATAAGCTTTCCCGAGGCCGTCGAGAAGATCGCCGACATGGCCGGCGTGCCGATGCCGGTTCGCGATGCCGATGAGGAACGGCGCGAAAAGGAACGCGCCAGCCTGACCGATGTCATGGAGATGGCGACGGTGTTCTTCCAGGAACGGCTGCAGGGACCGGAAGGGGCAAAGGCCCGCGCCTACCTGCGCGACCGGGGGCTGACACCGGCGACGCAGCAGTCTTTCCGCCTCGGCTATGCCCCCGACAGCCGCAACGCGCTGAAGGAGCACCTTGCCGCCAAGGGTGTCCCCAAGGCCGACATCGAGGCGTGCGGGCTGGTGCGACATGGCGACGACGTGCCGGTTTCCTATGATTGGTTTCGCGACCGCATCATGTTCCCGATCCCGGATTCCAGGGGCAAGATCATCGCCTTCGGCGGGCGGGCACTGGCGCCGGATGCGCTGGCCAAATACATGAACTCGCCCGATACGGAGCTCTTCCACAAGGGCAACGTGCTCTACAATTTCGCCCGTGCGCGCCAAGCGCTCGGAAAGGGAGCGCTGGCCAAGGGCGGCACGGTCATTGCCGTAGAGGGCTACATGGATGTGATCGCGCTGGCGCAGGCCGGCTTCGAGAACGTGGTGGCGCCGCTCGGCACCGCATTGACTGAAAACCAGCTCGAACTTCTGTGGCGCATGGCCGGCGAGCCGGTGCTGTGCTTCGACGGCGACCAGGCCGGGCTGAAGGCAGCATGGCGCGCCGCCGACATGGCGCTGCCGGCGGTCCAGGCGGGCCGCTCCGTGCGCTTCGCCCTGCTGCCGGAGGGCAAGGATCCCGACGATCTGGTCAAGGGTGACGGACCGGATGCGTTCCGCGCCGTGCTTTCCGAGGCGCGGCCGCTGGCCGACCTCTTGTGGATGCGCGAGACCGCCGGCGGCATCTTCGATACGCCGGAACGGCGGGCGGAGCTCGAAAAGACGCTGCGCGAACTGACCAGCCGCATCCGCGACGAGAGCCTTCGCTATCACTACCAACAGGAAATGCGCGAGCGCGTGCAGAGCTTCTTCGGTGCCCAGCGCGGACGCCGGGGACGTCAGGACGGACGGCCCGGTGAGCGCTTCCCGGGCAGGGTCTCAGCACCCGGCGGACAGTTTGCACGTGGCGGCGGTGCCGGTGGGCGCACCGCGATCACCGAAAGCCTCGGCCGCTCGGCGCTGGTCAAACGCGGCGGCGAGGGCATGTCGGTGCGCGAGGCGACGATCATTACGGCCCTCGTCAACCATCCCGTGCTGATCGACGAGAATTTCGCCCATGTCGAGTTCCTCGATCTCGCCAATTCCGATCTGAAGCGGCTGCACGCGGCCATCCTCGACGCCATGGCGCACGATATGGCCAACAACCGCGAGGCTGTAATCGCGACGATCGAGCGGGCCGGCTGTGGTGAGATCTGGCAGCGCGCGGTGGCGCTGATCAAACGTGCGCGGCAATGGCCGGCGCTGGAAACGGCAGCACTCGACGATGCTCGTGATGCGTTCAGCCAAGCTCTCCACTTGCAGCGCAGCGCGCGCACCTTACATAAGGAGCTGAAGCAGGCGGAAGCAGCGCTCGCCAGCGATCCCACGGACGAAAATTACCGGCACCTGGTCGAAATCCAGGCGCAATTTCGTGATGTGCAGGCAACGGAAGCGCTGATCGAAGGGTTTGGCGTATCGTCGGGCAGAGCTGGGCGCGTTTAGATCGAAGCCTCCAGAAGACTGAAATGTAAGGACGTGCTTGCGCGTTGGAATCAAGCGTGCGGTGCTCTAAGTCGGGTAATTGATTCGCTTTTTTCATGCGAATCATGCGAGAGGCGCTTGACCTTCCGGCAGAATGGCGGAATCAGGTCGATTCGAAACGTTAACCCGCCCCGGCATCGACGGGAATGCAGCGATGTAAGGTACTGATCACTGGACAGGCAGTCTGCTTGCCACAGATATCAGGGTTAATCTGGACTTAACGAGAGATGCAGTTACTGGCCCGGTAAAGCGCGTTCTGGAAAGAGCGCATCCATTTTGACCGGACCGGCAGCTTACGCGGCTTTGATACTCAGCCGCTTGGAGAAAATAAAGACTATGGCGACAAAGGAAAAGGAAGAAGTCGAGACCGAACGCGAGGCCGCGACCGATGGCCCTCTGCTCGACCTTTCCGACGATGCTGTCAAGAAGATGATCAAGGCCGCCAAGAAGCGCGGCTATGTCACCATGGACGAGCTGAATTCGGTGCTGCCCTCGGAGGAAGTGACCTCCGAGCAGATCGAGGACACGATGGCCATGCTTTCCGACATGGGCATCAACGTGGTCGAGGACGACGAGCAGGGCGAGGAGCCCGAAGCCGCCGATACTGCCGCTGACGCCGAGGAAGACGCGAACGAACTCGCCGAGCAGACCGGCACCGCCGTCGCCGCCACCACGACCAAGAAAGAGCCGACCGACCGCACCGACGATCCGGTCCGCATGTATCTGCGCGAGATGGGCTCAGTCGAGCTTCTGTCGCGCGAGGGCGAAATCGCGATCGCCAAGCGCATCGAGGCCGGCCGCGAGACGATGATCGCGGGCCTGTGCGAAAGCCCGCTGACCTTCCAGGCCATCATCATCTGGCGTGACGAGCTCAACGAATCGAAGATCCTGCTGCGCGAGATCATCGACCTCGAGGCGACCTATGCCGGGCCGGAGGCCAAGCAGGCGCCGGTTGTCGAGCGTATCGAGGAAGCCAAGACCGAGGAAAAGTCGCGCCGTTCGCGCGAGGACGAGGACGACATCACCAACGTCGGCGGCGGCACCCGTGGCCTGGTGGACGATGACGAGGAAGACGATGACGAGGCGAGCCTGTCGCTTGCGGCGATGGAAGCCGAACTGCGCCCGCAGGTGATGGAGACGCTCGACGTCATTGCCGACACCTACAAGAAACTGCGCAAGCTGCAGGACCAGCAGGTCGAGAACCGGCTGGCTGCCGCCGGCACGCTGTCGCCCAGTCAGGACCGCCGGCTGAAGGAATTGAAGGACCAACTGATCAAGGCGGTGAAGTCGCTGTCCTTGAACACGGCGCGCATCGAGGCGCTGGTCGAGCAGCTCTACGACATCAACAAGCGCTTGGTGCAGAACGAAGGCAAGCTGCTCAGGCTGGCCGAAAGCTATGGTGTGCGCCGCGAGGAATTCCTCAAAGAATATCAGGGCTCGGAGCTCGATCCCAACTGGACTCGCTCGATCGGCAATTTGACTTCACGCGGCTGGAAGGAATTCACCAAGAACGAGAAGGACGCCATCCGCGACCTGCGCGCCGAGATCCAGAACCTCGCCACCGAGACGGCGATTTCGATCCAGGAATTCCGCAAGATCGTCAACCAGGTGCAGAAGGGCGAGCGCGAAGCCGCGATCGCCAAGAAGGAAATGGTCGAGGCCAATCTGCGCCTCGTCATTTCCATCGCCAAGAAATACACCAATCGCGGCCTGCAGTTCCTCGATCTGATCCAGGAGGGCAATATCGGCCTGATGAAGGCGGTCGACAAATTCGAATACCGCCGCGGCTACAAGTTCTCGACCTACGCGACGTGGTGGATCCGGCAGGCGATCACCCGTTCTATCGCCGACCAGGCGCGCACCATCCGCATTCCGGTGCACATGATCGAAACGATCAACAAAATCGTGCGCACCTCGCGCCAGATGCTGCATGAGATCGGCCGTGAGCCGACGCCGGAAGAGCTGGCGGAAAAGCTCGCCATGCCGCTGGAAAAAGTGCGCAAGGTGCTGAAGATCGCCAAGGAGCCGATCTCGCTCGAAACGCCGGTCGGCGACGAGGAGGATTCGCATCTCGGCGACTTCATCGAGGACAAGATGGCGATCCTGCCGATTGACGCGGCGATCCAGGCCAATTTGCGCGAGACGACGACGCGTGTATTGGCCTCGCTGACGCCGCGCGAAGAGCGCGTGCTCAGAATGCGCTTCGGCATCGGCATGAACACCGACCACACGCTTGAAGAGGTCGGCCAGCAATTCTCGGTCACCCGCGAGCGCATCCGCCAGATCGAAGCCAAGGCGCTGCGCAAGCTCAAACACCCGAGCCGGTCGCGCAAGCTGCGGAGCTTCCTCGACAGCTGAGGCCGGGTGACGGAGAAGCAGTTTCAAGGGCGCCGGTGGCGCCCTTTTCCGTTTGGGCACAGGCGATCACGATTGAACGCGCCGCTCTTGCGGGTCGTGCACTACGAGAGGATAATTCCGCGACGGACGCATTCTCTGGGCGACAAACCCGGATGCCCGCCCCGGCGGTTGGACGCCGCGCTCCGTGGCACCGGAGGGAGGTGTGCCATGACAACTTACATCGTGCTGATCAACTGGACGGAGCAAGGCGCCAAAAACGTGCGCGAATCGCCGAAGCGGCTCGATGCCGCCAAGAAGCTGCTGGGCGACATGGGCGGGTCCTTCAAGGCATTTTATCTCACCATGGGGGATTGCGACATGGTGGCCGTGCTCGAAGCGCCCGACGATGCCGTCCTGGCTCGTTTCTCGCTGATGCTGGCGACGGCCGGAAACGTCAGGACGCGGACACTCAAGGCTTTCCCGGAGGATGCCTATCGCGAGATCATCACCTCGCTCGGGTAAGTTGCGCTCCAGGCCTAGCCGGCCATTTCGCGGCTGTCGTGTTGCGTTGCGGCGCAATGGCGTTTGCCGGATAGTCGGTGCGCGCCCCTCTGGTGCCGTTTCGAAACATGAGCAAGCCTCTGCTGACCGTCTGGTATAATACGCGCTGTCCGGTCTGTGATGCCGGCATCAGCCGGCAGAAACGGCGGCTGATCGAGGCGGTCAAGGCCGGTCGGATCGAATTTCGCGACATCAATACCGAACCGACGGCGTTGGCCCGCTACGGCATAGGGCTGGAGGATATCCGGCGTCGGCTGCATGCGACCGACGCCGGTGGCAAATTGCTGGTCGGCGCCGATGTTGCAGTTGCGGTGTGGCTGATAACGCCGGGCGAGGGCTGGTTGGCGACGCTGTTCGGCAATCCCGCCGCACTGCCGTTGACGCGCTATGCCTATGATCGTTTCGCCGATCTGCTCTATGCCTGGAACCGGCGCAAAGGCCGCTGGTAACAGGTATCCATTCCTCCCGCACCGAGCGTTTCGCATGCCCCGCTATCAAGCCGCGGGGTCGCGAAGCCAGCCGACGATGCGGCGCACCGCAGGCAGCACCAGCAGCAGCGTCGGAGGCAGCTTTCTGCGCGAGGTTTTCACATTCGTCTGGGATTTCGCCGAAGCATCCGGTTCGTCACCTTTGCATCCATTCGCCGGTCTTCGGCGTAACTGCCCGGAACGGGGGTGGATGCGTTGCTTCACGTTAGACGCCTGGGGAGTGGCCTTCGGCCCCTCGCGCGCTTCCTAACCGCCCTTGCCGGCGAAAACCAATCCTGCTGGCGCTTATCTTCAGATACATCGTAAGATATATCTTGACTCCGCCGCTGTGAATACGTAGTTGAGATATATCTTAAGACATAACTCAAGGAGCAAACAATGCACAAAGACAGTCATTTCGGGGGTGATCGTTTTGGCGAACACGCCGAGCGCGTTTTCATGCATATGGCCGGCAAGTTCGGCGGACGCGGCGGCGGCTTCGGCCCGTTCGGGCATGGCACGAGAGGCGGACGCGGCGGGCCGGGCGACATGTTCCGCGCCGGGCGCATGCTGGCCGACGGCGACCTCAAGCTGATCACGCTGTCGCTTCTGGCCGAGGCGCCGCGGCACGGCTACGACATCATCAAGGCGCTGGAGGAGCGCACCAGCGGCTTCTACAGCCCGAGCCCCGGCGTGGTCTACCCGACGCTGACCTTCCTGGAAGAGGCCGGCTACGCCGTTTCTGCGGCGGACGGCAACAAGAAGGTGTTTTCAATCACCGAGGCTGGGCAGGCGCACCTCAACGAAAATCGCGAGATGATCGACCACGTGCTCGAACATCTCGAGCGCTTCGGCCGCAAGATGGCAAAGGCGCGCGACTGGTTCGGCTGGAACGATGACGGCGACGGTGGCCGGCGCGGCCGCGGCCGCTCGGAAAAGCGCGACAAGTTTCGCGCCGTGCGCCACCGGCTGCGCGCCGCGCTCGGCGAAATCGTCGATGCGCCTGAAGCAAAGCAGGCCGAGGCAATCAGCATATTGGAAGCTGCCGCAGAGGCCTTGGAAGCGTTGTCGCGCGACTGACCTCTGAGTGCCAAGCCAGTTGCGGCCCTTGCCCGCTCGGCCAAGGACCGGTACTGAAAATCATCCTGCACCGCGCTATGTGGTGCAGGATGATTGCCGTTGGAGGATACCCCCATGTCTTTTCTGAAGCGTCTTTTCGGCGGAGGCAACGAAGCCGCCGAGCCAAAGACAGCGGCGCCGGCAAAGCAGATCGAGCACAAGGGCTTTTTGATCAGCGCCACGCCCTACAAGGCGGAGGGCCAGTACCAGACCTGCGGCGTGGTTTCGAAGGAGATCGACGGCGTGATGAAGGAGCACAAATTCATCCGCGCCGACCGCTTTGCCGGGCTTGACGACGCTGTCGACATCTCGATCAAAAAGGGCATCCAACTGGTCGACGAGCAAGGCGAAAAGATCTTCGGGTAGATCGGCTACGACAGCCTTGGGTCGATTGGCCCGCTTTCCAACGCCAGCACGGCGAAGACACACTCGTGAACCCGTAGCGGCTGCTTGGCGACAAATCGCGTTAGCGCTTCGTGGCCAAGCGCGAACTCTCTGAGCGCCAAGGCTGCGCTTGCCGGCCAGGCCGCGTTCTCGGAGGCGCACGAGATTGTTGGGCGCGTCATATTCGGGACCATAGATGATGCGCAAATATTCCGGGCCGCGGACCTTCAGCGCCGGCTGGATGAGCCCCTTCTTGCCACGGCTGACGAATAACCAATGGCAGTTGTGTGGCCCACCACAATAGGTTGTCGCCAACGACAACAAGGGCAGGCGCCGGGCGCCTGCTCTTGTACAATTCAGACGATGCTGACGCTTTACGCCGCGGTGGCGACGCGCTCGGCATTACCGGTCGCGGCCACAATGGCGTCGACCTTGGCCGAGGCCTTGGCCAGCGCTGCTGCCACCGCATCGGCGCCCATCCCGACTCCTTCGATGCGGATGACCTCGACATCGTTCATGCCGAGAAAGCCGAGTACGCTGCGCAGGTAGGGAATGGCGTGATCGAACTGCACGGCCGCACCTTCGGAATAGATGCCGCCCGAAGCCAGCACGATATAGACCTTCTTGCCGGTGACGAGGCCCTTGGGGCCGTTCTCGCCATAGGCAAAGCTCTTGCCGGAACGGGCAATGTGATCGACCCAGGACTTCAGCGTCGAGGAGATGTTGAAGTTGATGAAGCCGGTGGCGAGAATGACGGTGTCGGCCGCAAACAGCTCGTCCAGCACCGTGTCGGAAACGCCGACGACCTCAGCCTGGCGCTGGCTGCGTGCTTCGACCGGCATATATATGCCGGTCGAATAGTCGGGGTCGATATGCGGCAGCGGGTTGGCTACGAGGTCGCGGGCGACAAGCCTGGCCGAGGGATTGGCGGCAAGCAGCTTCTCGGCGAGTTCGGTGGCGATGCGGGTCGAGTGCGAGGCGGCGCCGCGTGGGCTGGATGTGACAAGAAGGATCGACATGATGGGTCTCCGGGGTTGGACTTAAAATCTCCCGGCAAATATGTGTGCGCAGACCCATTTGAAAAACTGGTATATTTTGTATATGATCCATCTAAATTGTGGATTGAACGATGCAACCGAACCCGACGCTTGACCAACTGCAGATACTGGTTGCGGTGGCCGAGACCGGCAGCTTCTCGGCCGCCGGGCGCAAATTGAATCGCGCGCAATCGGTGATCAGCTACGCTATCGCCAACCTCGAAGCGCAGCTCGGGCTGAAGCTGTTCGAGCGCGAGGGCACGCGTGAACCGCAACTGACCGATGTCGGCAAGGCGACGCTGGAAGATGCGCGACGCATGGTCGGCGTGCTGCAACGCATCCGCTCGCGTGTCGACGGATACCGGCAGGGATTGGAGGCTGAAGTTACGCTGTCGGTCGACGTGACACTACCGTCGCCGGTGCTGGTTCGGGTGCTAAAGGCATTCGAGGCGCAGTTCCCGGCAGTGACGCTGCGTCTGCATATCGGCTCGCTTGGCCTGATCCTCGATCATGTTGTCGGCGGACAGGCCGATCTCGGCATCGGGGGGCTTCTGGGTGAGACGGACGTGAATCTGCTTCGCATCGGCTTCATCTCCCTGGTGCCAGCTGCAGCGCCTGAACACCCGCTGGCGCTGCTGCCGAGACCAGTGGCGCTAGAGGATGTCCGCGAACACATCCAACTGGTCGTCTCGGACCAATCCGAGCGTACGCGCGGGCGTGACTATGGCGTCTTCGCCTACCGCACGTGGCGGCTGACGGATGTGCGCACCAAGCACGTGCTGATGCGCGAGGGGCTGGGCTGGGGCGGGCTGCCGCGATGGCTGATTGCCGATGATCTGGCGAACGGCCGGCTCGTCGAACTCGATCTCGAGCCTTACAGCGAAGTCCGCTCGCCGCTCTATGCCATGCATCGCGCCGATCGCAGCCCGAAACCGGCGGCCGCCTGGCTGATCGACCAGTTCAAGCGCCAGCTCGGCTGTTTCAACGAGTTCGAGCCGGGTGAGATGCCTGCGAAGGAGCCGGAGACAGGCCGTCGATCAGCGCCATGAGAACGGCGCGATAGTCCTCGATCGAGGCTCCAGCTTCAATGGCGAGCGCTGCGCGGTCGAAGGCAGCGGCGAGCAAAGCGGTCAGTGCTTCCACAGGCAATCTCTTCATGGAGTGCGACCGCATCGCGGCGATAAGGCCCTCGCGCAGCGAACGGTTGCCATGGCGATTGTCGATCGCATCCATGGCGGCGCGGCCGAGCACGGCCGGGCCATCAAGCAGCAAGAGTCGAGTTCGGCCGGGGGCACGCATGGCAGCCAGATAGGCATCCGAGCCGGCAATCAGTGCATCGCGGGCAAATAGCGAAGGCGGCGACGCCCGTTCGATCTCTTCCGAGACGGCTTGCGCCTCCTGTTCGACCACAGCGGCAAACAGCGCCTGCTTGTCGGTAAAGTGATGATAGAGCGCGCCGCGCGTGACCCCGGCAGCGGCGACGATCTCGGGTGTGCTGGTCTCGGCATACGATTTTTCGGTGAACAGTTTTCGCGCCGCGGCGATGAGCTCGGCGCGTGTCGCCTCGGTGCGATCGCGGTTGGAGCGGCGAGCGGATCCCTGTTGCATACATGCAGCCTGTATGTTAGTTCAATTTAGATGCAGACTGTATGTTATTCGCCGGGAGAAGGAAAGATGAGGACGACGAGCTATTATCCGGTGCTGATGACGAGCGACGTTGCCGGCACGGCAGCCTTCTATGTTGCGCATTTCGGCTTCAAGCCGCTGTTTGAGGCCGACTGGTACGTGCATCTGCGCTCAGCCGAAGACCGCCGCGTCAACCTCGGCATCGTCCAGGGCGATCATGAGACGATCCCGGAGGAAGGGCGGGGCCGCACGTCTGGCCTGCTGATCAACTTCGAGGTCAGGGATCCGGATGCCGTCTATGAGCGGATCACCGCCGCCGGGCTACCGATCCTGCGAACGCTGTGCGACGAACCCTTCGGCCAGCGCCACTTTATCACCAGGGATCCCAACGGCGTGCTGATCGACGTCATCAAGCCGATCCCGCCGAGCCCGGAATTCCTAGCGCAATATGCCGATGGCGCGGCGGGCTGAGCGAGACAGCGGCCGCTGGCAGGAACTGTCCGCAGACGCGAGGTGAGGGCTTTAGCCGCGTGGCCGGTCACGCCTTTGCGGTTTATGCTTAGGGGTTAATCAACCCTGGGCCTTCTCCATGCGTGAAATCTGCCTTGTCCGCGCACCCTCCAACCTTGGCCTCCGCCCGCTCCGGCCGGGGCATATTCCGGGGACCTGGCGCGCGCCGCAGGCGCTTACCGAAGCCGGCTTGGTCGAGATGCTTTCGCCCGCCAAAGTGGTTGATCTTGATCGGCCCGCCTATAGCACCGAGCCACAGCCGGGCACCCGGCTGCGCAACGGCAACGCCATACGCAGCTTCAATCTCGCACTCGCCGAAATCGTTGCCGGCGCGCTGGGACGAGGCGAGTTCCCGCTGGTCGTGGGCGGCGACTGCGCTGTCCTGCTTGGCGCGCTGGCCGCAGCACGGCGATCTGGTCCGGTTGCGCTGGTCCATGTTGATGGCCACAGCGATTTCCGCCATCCGGGCAATTACGACGTCAACGCCTCACTCGGCTCGGCCGCCGGCATGGACCTTGCGCTCGCAACCGGACGTGGTGAGCCGTTGCTGACCGACTGGCCCGGCATCGCAAGACCGCTTGTCGCGGACGAACAGGTGATACAGATCGGCGAACGCGAGAACCGCAACGCCAACTTCGCCTGGCCGGACATCCATTCGACCGCGATGACGTTGATCGACGTCTTTGCCGTGCGCGAGCTTGGCGCGGCGAAGGTCCTGGACAAGACCTGGAGCACGTTGGCGCGAACCGGCTGGCCCCACTGGGTGCATTTTGACGTCGATGCGCTCGATCAGACAGTAATGCCGGCAGTGGATTCACCGGGCAGCCCCGGCATCGATCCTGACGATCTCGTCGACATTCTCACGGCGCTGGTGGCGGATCCGCGCTGCACCGGAATGGATATGACCATTTTCGATCCGGATCTCGATCCGACCGGCGAACTGGCCGCGCTGCTGGTTTCGCTGCTTGGCCGGATCTATGCGCCGCGATAGAGCCTGCCCATCCCGATAGGTTCGGGATGGGCTCTATCTTGTTTGACCATGATGTTGTCCGAAAAACCGGTTCCCACTTTGCTGCGCTGACCTTCGGTTCGGGATCAAGGTCGAGCACTCAGCTTCGCGCCACTGGCATTACCGTGACCTGAGTAATGCCGGAGCGGCGCACCACCGTGCACAGCGTCTCGTGGCCGATGCGCTCGGCGTCGAGCATGCGCACCAGATCGTCGACACCGGTGACCGGGCGGCCGTCGATGGCGGCAATGATGTCGCCTTCCCTGAGGCCGGCCTTGTCCGCCGGGCTGTTCTTTTCGACGGTGCGCAGGCGCACCGCCGTGCGGCTCGATACTTGCGACAAAAGAGCTGCGCGGCGCGGCAGGTTGGTGGTGTCGGCTGAAACGCCAATGAAGGCACGGCGCACGCGGCCGAAGCGGATGATTTCCGAGATGACGAAATTGGCCGTGTTGGAGGCAACCGCGAAGGCGATGCCTTGCGCACCATGGATCATCGCGGTGTTAACGCCGATCACCTCGCCGGCCGACGACACCAGTGGTCCGCCGGAATTGCCGGGATTGAGCGCGGCGTCGGTCTGGATGACGTCGTCGATCAGCCGGCCGGTGGAGGCACGCATCGAACGGCCGAGTGCCGAGACGACGCCAGTGGTGACGGTCCATTCGAAGCCGAGCGGGTTGCCGATGGCAATTGCAATCTGGCCGCGCCTCAAACGCTTGGAATCGCCAAGCGGCGCAACGTCGGCAAAGTCACCGTCGGCGCGCACCAGCGCAATGTCAGTGTCGGGATCGCGGCCGAGCACGCGGCCTTCCCTGGAGGCGCCGTCCGGCATAGATACGCGCACGCTGCGCGCATCGCCGACGACGTGGAAGTTGGTGACGACCAGCCCGTCCGGCGCGATGACGAAGCCGGAGCCATGGCCGCCCGGGCCACCGATGCGTTCGATGCGGCAGACGGCGGGCCCGATGCGGTCGACGGCATCGGCGACCGTCGCCGAATAAGCATCGAGAAGGGCATCGTCATATTGCAATTGCTGAGCAGGCAGGGCCACCTGAGAACTCCGTTTGGAACAAGATGAACAATGCCTATATGTGCGGAGCGGCCGGACCGGCCGCGACCTGACCAGATGGCCAGTCAAATGCTCAACTAGCCGTCAGGCGAGTATCCGCCAACACCCTGCCGGGCGATATCTGGGTCACGAAGAACCCAGGAGACAAATCATGAGCGATTTCAATCTGAGCACGTTATCCGACGCCATTGCCGACATCGCGGCAGCTGCGGCACCCGCGACGGCCAGCTTCGCGACGCACCACCGGACGTCAACTGCTTTCCACTGGCGGGACGGCTATTTCGTCACTGCCGAGGAGGCGGTCGAGGCCGGCGAGGAGATCGAGCTGACGTTTTCTTCGGGCCAAGCCGTCAAGGCCGAACTGGTCGGCCGCGACCCGTCCACCGGCACGGCCGTTTTGAAACCGGCCGGCGCGCCGAGCGCCCCGTCACTGGTAAAGGCGGAGGCGGTGCGGCCGGGCAATCTGGCAATCATCGCGGGCAATAGTGACGGTACGTCACTCGCCACCTTCGGCACGGTCGGCGAGGTCGGTCCGGCCTGGCGCTCGATGCGGGGCGGCACGATCGACCGGCGCATCAACCTTGCCGTCAATGCCGGCGGCCGTTTCGAGGGCGGCCCTGTGCTCGACGCCAAGGGCGGACTGATCGGCATGCTGCTGTTCGGGCCACGCCGGCGGGCACTGGTCATGCCTTACGAAACGATCGAACGGGCAGTCACGACGCTGCGCGAGAAGGGTCATGTGGCGCGCGGCTATCTTGGCGCCGGCCTGCATCCGGTCCGCAATGGTGATACGCAGGGCGCCATGGTGATGAGCCTGGACGATAACGGCCCGGCGAAAGCAGCCGGTCTCAGCCTCGGCGACATTATCGTGTCGTGGAACGCAGAGGCGGTGCATGGCCCGCGCGAGCTGATCCACAAGCTCGGGCCAGACAGTGCCGGTGCCTTGGTGACACTCGGCGTGGTGCGCGGCGGCGAGAATCGTGAGGTTTCCCTGACCATCGGTGAAAAGCCACTGAGCTGAGGGATAGATGGTAAGCGGTGAGGTCGCTGGCAGACGGCTGACGGTGCTGATCGCGCTCGCTGACGCCGAGCGCGCACGAAGTCTGTCCGCGGCTCTCGCCGCGACCGATGATCTGCGGCCGGTTCTGGCGGGCGACGTCGACGGGCGCGGGGCGGCGGATGTCGCCATCGTCGATGACCATGGAGTACAAGGCGGTCTCTTCGACGCGGCTATGCCTCGCGTGCTGCTATTATCGCGAGCGGCCCGTGAACGGCCGGCCGATACAGTGTTTGCCGTGCTGCCGGTGCAAGCGGACGAGCTGCTGATCGCCGCCGCCGCGCGGCTGGCGGCGGCGGGCTACCGGATTTCGCGCGACAGCCATGCTCTATCCGATCGGCACGATTTTACCTTCCATGACAGCGACCGGTTCGATGAGGAACCGACTGATGGGCACATCGCCCGGCCAACACTTTCGCCGCGCGAAAGCGAGGTGCTGGCGCTGCTGGCCGAGGGCGCGCCCAACAAGGTTATCGCGCGACGGCTGGACATCTCCGTGCACACGGCGAAGTTCCACGTCGCGGCTATCCTGACCAAGCTCGGTGCCGCCAACCGCACCGATGCGATCGCCATCGCCATGCGGCAGGGCTTAGTGCTGGTCTAGCTCGAATTGTCTCAAGGCCTACGCAGCGTAACCCGCATGCGGTGGCTTGGGCCTTGCGCGGCGGTTCTCAGCCGCGCAAGGATCGTGTCTTTCATGTTGCAAGGAGACGCAACGATGTCGCTCAAGGGAAAGACACTATTTATCTCCGGCGGGTCGCGCGGCATCGGGCTGGCGATTGCGTTGCGCGCGGCGCGCGACGGCGCCAACGTGACGATCGCGGCCAAGACCGCCGAGCCGCATCCGAAGCTGCCGGGGACGATCTACACGGCGGCGCGAGAGATCGAGCGGGCCGGCGGCAAGGGGCTGCCAGCGCTGTGCGACATCCGTGAGGAAGCGCAGGTCGCCGAAGCCGTCGCCAAAACCGTGGAGAGGTTCGGCGGCATCGATATTTGTATCAACAACGCCAGCGCCATCCAACTCACCGGCACGCTGGAGACCGACATGAAACGTTACGACCTGATGCACCAGATCAATACGCGCGGCACTTTTCTCGTCTCCAAAATGTGCATTCCATACTTAAGGTTGGCGGAAAATCCTCACATTTTGAACCTGGCACCGCCGCTCGACATGAAGGCCAAATGGTTCAAGAACCATGTCGCCTATACGATGGCGAAGTTCGGCATGTCGATGTGCACGCTGGGCATGAGCGCCGAGTTCGCCAGGGACGGCATCGCGGTCAATTCGCTATGGCCGATCTCTACCATCGACACGGCGGCGGTGCGCAACCTGCTGGGCGGAGCGACGGTGGCAGCGATGAGCCGTTCGCCCGACATCATGGCCGATGCGGCATACGCCATCCTGGTCAGGCCGTCGCGTGAGGCGACCGGCAATTTCTACATCGACGAAGAAGTGCTGCGCGCCGAGGGCGTCAGCGATTTCTCGGCCTATGCGCCGGGCGCGACAGGCCCGCTCGCCGGCGACTTTTTTGTGCCGGACGAGGTGTTCGGCCGGACTGATACCAAAATCAAAGCTATCTACTGACGGAAGCATCTACCTACAGAAGTATCCCTCAAAAGACCGGCACAGACGCGTGCTCACTCCCCGGCTTTCTTGGCTTTGCCCAGGCCCATCAGCCGGTCGATATAAGCAAGCATGAATGCCGAGGCGACGAAGGCCAGATGAATGATGGTCAGCCACATCAGCTGGTCGGTCGTGTAGGAGACCGAGTTCAGGAACACCTGCAAGAGGTGGATCGAGGAGATCGCTACGATTGTCGAGGCGACCTTGACCTTCAGCGAGCCGACATCGATCGTGCCCAGCCAATGCACCTTGCCGTCATTTTCATCGAAGCGGCTGACGAAGTTTTCGTAGCCCGAGATGATCACCATCACCACCAGTGAGGCGACCAGCGCGGCATCGATGAGGCCGAGCATTTTCAGGATGGTGTCGGTGTCATCGAGCGTGAAGGCGACGGGAACGAACTCGAACAGCTTCTTGCCGAAGGACACGGCATAGATGGCAAGTGCCGCGCCCAGTCCGAGATAGAAGGCGACCAGCAGCCAGCGCGAGGCGAGAATGATCGATTCGATGGCAAGTTCGATGCGCTTCATGTGACGGTTCCGGGCTTCTTTGCGGAGCGCCGTATTTCGGGCAGGCTGCGGCGGTTTGCAAGGTCCTAAAAAAACGAAACCCCGCCGGGAGGGGACCGGCGGGGCTCGCGTGTCCCGCTGGAGTCTGGACAGGGCAGGGAACGCCCTGTCCAGAATTTGGGATTGGTAGCCGCGCGTTTCAAGATTGATGACCGCGCGACTCAATGGTTGATCAAATCGCGCGGTTCACATTGCGGTTTATTGGGCGCTGGCCACCGGCGCCACTAGGGGGGTAATCCGGCGGATGGCGACGCGCCGGTTCTCGCGATTGGGTCCCGACGTGTTTACCTTGAGATACTCCTCGCCATAACCCTGCGTCGTCAGGTTCTCCGGCGGGATGCCAAAGGCGTTGGTCAAGGCTTCGGCGACCGCCTCGGCGCGGCGGTCGGACAGAGCGAGGTTCGCTTCCGGCGTGCCGACTGCATCGGTATGGCCTTCGATCAGGAAGGTCTCGGCCGGGTTTTTCTTCAGCAGCTTCTCCATGGCGTTGGCAACACCCTCCAGCTTCTGGACCTCGGTGTCGGAAATCGAAGCCGAACCGAACTCGAAGTTGAGCGTATCGAGGTCGATCCGGCGGGCGATGTCACGCACGCGGGCCGAGCGCTTGACCTCGTCGACCGAATAGAGGCGCTGGACCCTCTCCACCGGCGGCCGTTCGAGGAAGGTGTAATAGTCGTCCGGATCCTCGACCTCTTCGGAATCCAGAATGTACTCCTCTTGCGGAATGGCAAGGCGCATCGGCGGCAGGTCGTCGCCCGGGTCGCGCCAGTCTGCATCATCGTCATAGTAGCGCTCGTCGACATAGCTCAGCACATATTCGCGCCCGTCAGGCGCGATGCGTGAACGCTGGATGACGTCGCCGTAGCGGTTGCGGATAGTGACGATCCGGACACCATTGTCACGCTCGACGATTTCCCGGGTGCGATCGCCCGACAGGTCCTCATAATAGACATTCCTGGCGCCGCGGTGCATGCGCGGGGCATCGCTGCTTTCCACGAAGGTCTGGTTGTTGAACTGCAGGATGACGCGGTCGCCGAATTCCCTGACGACGTTGGCGCCCTGCGGGCGCGGACGGCGGCGAACATCCTCGATGTCGGGCGCACGCTCGACGCGCTTGCCTTTTTCCTCGGTCACCGGAACGATCTTTTCAGGCTTGATCTCCTGCTGGGCTGCCTTGTCGTCGGTAGGTGGCGGTCCCTCCTCGATCGGAGCAGGCTTCGGGGCTTCCACCTGGTTCTCGCCCTGCTGGGCTGGCTGGTTGCCCTGCTGCTTACCGGCATTTTGGCCGCGCTCCTTGCCGGCCTTGCGCTTGCGCAAGACATCCTTCTGGCTGTCCAGTATGGGCGCCTCGTTCGGGTTGGCGGCGGCTTCGCCCTGAGCAGGGAGCCCACCCTCGGCGGGTGCTGCCTGTTCGCCCGTCGTCGTGGGCTGCTCACCGGTTGCGGGCTGCTGTTCGCCGGTCACCGGCTCTTCCACAACGGGCTTCTTGCCACGCTTTTTCGCCTGGTTCTCGGGCTGTTCGCCTTGAGCAGGAGCCGCTTGCTTCTCGGTTGGAAGTGGCTCGGCCTGTGGGAGAGGCTCACCGGCGGGGCGTTCCTTCTTGCGCGGCGCCTGTTCGGCCGGTGCCGCCTCGATCTGCTGGTCTTGCTTGTTCTTCCTCTTGCGCGGATTGACTTGCTCGTTGTTGTCGTTCGCGGGTGCAGCCTGCTCGGCCGGCTGTTCGGCAGGCGCGGCCTCCTGCTGTTGCTGGTCGCGCTTCTTTCCCCGCGGCTTGAGCTGCTGCTGATCGTCGTTCGCGGGCGCAACCTGCCTGGCGGGTTGTTCAGCAGGTGCAGCTTCCTGCTGCTGGTCGCGCTTCTTCCTGCGCGGTTTGAGTTGCTGCTGATCGTCGTTCGCAGGCGCGGCCTGCTGGTCAGCCGGAGCGGCTTCGATCTGCTGCTGGTCGCGCTTCTTCCTGCGCGGTTTGAGTTGCTGCTGATCGTCGTTCGCAGGTGCGGCCTGCTGGTCAGCCGGAGCGGCTTCGATCTGCTGCTGCCTCTTCTTCCTTCGTTGATTTCCTTGCTGCTCTTCGCCGGAAGGCGCGAGCTGTTCGGCAGGCGCGGATTCACTCTGTTTTTGCTGCTCGCGCTTGTTCCTGCGCGGCTTCTGCTCGGGCTCGCCCGATTGTTCGGCGGGCGCCGCTTCGGATTGTTTTTGCCGGTCGCGCCTCTTGCCGGGCTTCTGTTCCGGCTCCGACTTTCCGCCTTGAGCGCAAGCTTCGGCCGATTCGCCCTCGGCACAATTCGACTGCGCCGGGATAAACATTGCGCTGTTCCGGGCGGGGCCGAATGCAGCATTGCCTTGCAGCGGGAACGCGCCTAACGGCGCGGACGCCATCAACAGGCCAAGCGCCGTGCCTGCCAGAATCCGTGGTTGGCGTTTCATCATAAACACTCCTTGTGGCGTCCCATCCGTGCCCAAACTTTCAGCAATCATGTTTGGTTCCTGTTTGTAGGTCTTAGCGGTGGTACAGGGCGATTGACCGGCGTTTTGAAGGCGACTTCGTGTCATTCGTATGTTCCTGGCGTATCGTTCGGACGAGGCGCAAGGGTTGCCGTGCTTGACCTTGAGGCGTCCGAGGGCCACATGCCGACAATGGACAAGCCGTTCTGGAAGACCAAGACGCTCGAGGCGATGACCCCGGCCGAGTGGGAATCACTCTGCGACGGCTGCGGCAAATGCTGCCTGTCCAAACTCGAAGACGAGGACACCGGAGAAATCTACTGGACCAGCGTCGGCTGCCGGCTGTTCGACGCTGGAAGCTGCCGCTGTTCCGACTATGCCAACCGGCTGGCGCGTGTTCCGGATTGTGTCGGGCTGACGCCGCAGAATGTGCGCACCATCAGCTGGCTGCCCAAGACTTGCGCTTACCGGCTGGTCGCCGAGGGCCGCGATCTCTATTGGTGGCACAGGCTGGTGTCTGGAAGCGACGAGACCGTGCACGAGGCGGGCATCTCGATGCGCGGCCGAGTCAGCGCCAGCGAGACCGACCTTGCCGAGCCGGACGACTATTTCGACCATATTCTCGCAAAGGAGCCATAGGATTTTATCGCAAAATCGAGAATCCGGAACCGACGGCAAAATGGACGTTGTCCATCCACCATGCTATCCACCCTATGTAGCACCGCCGTCTATAGCACCGCCTTCAGAAGCGAGAGACTATTCCGGTTCTGCCTCATGAACTGGAGATGAACGGCCGGTTCGCAAAAAATTCAGACAGACGGGTGCATTCTCCTCCCATCGGTTCGACGAAAACGAGTTGAAACCCTCAACAAGGAGAGAAGACAATGTTCAATACCATCAAGACGGTTGCTCTTTCGGCTCTTGTCGGCCTTGGCACGCTTGCTGCCATCCCCGCTCATGCAGACAGCATCTATCTCGGCTTCGGCAACAACCAGGATCCGCGCGTCGGCGTCTATACCGGCGACGAAGATGATGGTTATTACTATCGCGAACACCGCCGTCATGGCGGCTGGCGCCGGTCCTGTTCGCCGGAGCGTGCCATCGACAAGGCCGAACGCATGGGCCTGCACCGCGCCCGCATCATCGACATCAACCGCCGCACGGTCAAGGTCGCCGGCCGCCAGTATGGCGACCGTGTCGTGATCGTATTCGCCAACGAGCGCGGCTGTCCGATTATCTATCGCTAAGGTCTTCGGGCCTGCGGCCGGTTGACTTGCAGCCGGTAGCGTAGCGGAGCCCTTTCCGCCAGGACGGAAAGCGCGGCTCAAAAACCCCGGAGGATCGATCCTCCGGGGTTTTCACGCTGCAAGCGATGATCATTTCAATTCGAAAGTCACCGTCACCTGTGCGGTATAGGAATTCTCGCCGGCTTGCACCGGGACCGACGCGCCAGCGGCATCGAATGCCTTGGCGTTGATCGGCATCGGCGGTGGTGCGAAATTCTGGTCGGTGATTTCCAGGACCCGGCCGATGCCGGCGCCGGCTGCTTCGGCCAGCGTCTTGGCCTTGGCCATGGCATTGGCGACCGCCTTCTTGCGTGCCTCGGTGACGGCTGCCGCCGGATCGTCGTTGGAGAAGGAGATGCCGCCGCCCTGGTTGACGCCGAGCGACACCGCCTTGTCGAGAATGTCGCCGGTCTTGTCGATGTCGCGGATGCGCACCGACAGCGTGTTGGTCACCTGATAGGCGACAAGCTCGGCCTCCTGGCTGCCGTCGGGCTTGTTGGTGTAGTTATAGCGCGGGTTGATCTGGATGCCCGCGGTCTGCAGGTCGCGCTCCTTGATGCCGGATGATTTCATTGCAGCGATCACCGCGGCCATGGCGTCGTTATTGGCATCGAGCGCTGCACGTGCCGTCTTGGCTTCGCGCATGACGCTGAGCGTCAGCAGAGCCAGATCGGGTGCTATCGCCGCCTCGCCTTCACCGGTGACGACGATACGCGGCGGCGGTGGTGAATCGGCGGCGGCCGCGATCGCCGGAAATGCGACTGCGGCGGCGATCGCCAGGGGCAAAATACGTCTGGTCATAAAATCTCCTCGATCTGGGATCCCAAGGCCGCCGAGTAGGCCGCGTCCAATGGGCGACGTGCAATAGGTTATCAATATGGGCTGATTTGGGCGATCTCTGCCAGCCCCTTGGAACGCCTGCTCGGAAAGCCGTTGGAAAGCCTTGTGCGGTTCAGGGAAAAACACTAATCCAGCGCCGTGGGGCCTGTAGCTCAATGGTTAGAGCCGGCGGCTCATAACCGCTTGGTTGGGGGTTCGAGTCCCTCCGGGCCCACCATTGGCTTTTGTGGCCGTTGATTTAATTGGATTTTTTGGCCATTTTTGTCCCACCTCTTTCAACCCCCTCAGAAAGTGGGACAATTTTGTTCTCTTTTCGATCGATAACCAGCAGGTATTTCGCCGCTCTCGCTACCTTCCGGCGACGCGCTTTCTTGATGTAGTGGTCGGGCTGCTGGTACGTAGTCCACCCATATATCGCCTTCAGCTGCTCGTGCGTCGCGCCGTTCTCAGCGGCGATCGTCGCGCCGGCCTTGCGAATTCCATGAGCACTGCAGTGCGGCAGCTCAGCTTGATCACACCACTGGCGCATCTTGTTGCCCAGACCGTTCTCCGAGAACGGGCGACCATACTCATTGACCAGGAAGGTCATCTGGTCGGAGGGCGTGTGCTCAAGTTCCGCCTCTAGTTCGGGCAGAAGCGGGAGCTCCACCAACACCGCATCCTTGTTACGACTGGTCTTCCCAGGCTTAATTCTGATCCACTTCTCCCACTGCTCGGTCTCCTCGTTGTAGACGAGCGTGATGTGCTGTCGACCGAAGATCGCGACGTCGGACAACCGCAGGCCAGTAAACATGAAGATCGAGAGCGCACGTCTGGCTGCGGTACCCAGCGGATGCCGCTTCTCATATTGAACGATCTCCGACACGTCCCATGGGTGCCAGCCGTCGCCGCTCTTTAGCCGTCTGATGCCGCGGGCGGGATTGGAGTCGACGCCCGGAATCTCTGTGTCCTTTGCCCACTCAAACATCGCGCTGATGGCTTTTACGATATTGTTTGCCGCGCCAAGGGCGTCGAGCCTGGTGTCCCTGATCTCCTTAACATGAGACCGTTTCATACCGGCGAATGGCAGAGATCCCTTGGTGGGATACTGAGGATCCGGGTCACCTTCGAGGGGATGAGGTAATTCGCATACGCGCTCCAGAATTGCTCGTCGGCGCGCCATAGTGTCTTGGGTGATTTCCGTGCCGCCCCGACGGTAATACTCCTGGCAAAGCCACAGCAACGTGCCTTTCTTCGCTGGCTCGGAAGGCTTGGGGAGGCGCCGGCAAATCTCGGGAAGAGTGCCGGGCCGAACATAAGTGACCTCGGCGCGCGCGCACCGCAGTTCCTCGAGGAACTCGTCGCTGCCGGTCGGTTCACGGAGCCGGACCTTCTTCCGACCCGGTGCGCGAAAATAGTACCGATCATTGCCGTGGCGATCAGTGTCCTTCACTACGCCCTTAAGATCGATTTTCACGGGCTCATCCGTCATGTTCGTGGTTTTCGATCCCAAGGATTGTCTAGTGGCGGCGAATCTTCGTCAAGCTTTGGTGCTCCTCCGATTTGGCGGTGAGGGAGCTTTCGAAAGGCCAATACAAGTTCCTCGACGTCCCAAACAATGCGCCCCTTGCTCGGCATTCGTGGCTGGGGCATCCGGCCGTCCTGGACCATTTCATCAAAGGTCGTTGAGCTTACGCCGATGAACGTCGCAGCCTGCTCGCGATTGATTCCTACCGGCGGGAGCGAGGGCGGCAAGACGCTCGGGGTGCGTAGCATCGGTTTAGCGCGTTGAAAGCGCGTTGTTGACGCCTGCCTGTCTTCCTATGTACCTGTCCGAATATTGCAGACGCTCAATCATGTCCTGGCCCTGTGCTTGCAGGCTCACCCTAGGTCTCCAGACCTCAGGATCGCTCAAGACACCGGACTCTTTTCCAGCCTTTGTGTACGATGATGGGTATCTTAATGCGCTCGAGGCCAAGAACTGAATGGTCGGCGACTTGGAAGGGCAAAATGACCGTGGAACCACGAATCTGAGTCAGAGGCGGAATCCAACTGAGGAAAGTATGGCTGTGTTCAGACGGTTATGACTCTCATGCATGCGTAACAACCAACAAGAATACCAACAAAATGTTTCTGTGGTTACTTTCATTCCTCATGGAATGCGCGACTGATTTGGTCCGACAGCGGCTTCACAAAATAAGAAAGCGCCGTACGCTCGCCCGTCTGGATCATCGCTTCGGCCGGCATGCCGGGCACGAGCGTCAGGTCCTTGAGCTTCGTCAGTTCCGCATGCGGAACCGACAGACGCACCAGGTAATACGAAACGCCGTTTTTTTCGTCCGTCGCCAGATCGGCTGCGATCCGGCTGACATATCCGTTCAATACCGGCGTGGTCCTCAGATTGAAGGCTGACATCCGCAGCACGGCCTTGTGACCAAGCTGGATTTGGTCGATGTCCTTCGGGGTGATTCGTGCTTCAAGCGCAAGATCGTCGCCTTCCGGCACGATTAGCATAATCGGATCGGCGGGCGTGATCACTCCTCCGACCGTATGAACTGCGAGTTGTTGAATGGCGCCTGACTGCGGCGCGACAATATCGATCCGTCGCAGTTCCTGTTCAGCCGCCACCTTGCGCTCAACATACTCCCCAACCTGCGCCTGAACCTCTCTGAGCTCCTGGCCGACTTCCGTCTTGAAATCCGGATCGATCTGCAGGATCTGCAGGCGCGTTTCGGCTATGCGGGCTGCCGTCTGTGCCTGATGTGCAATCTTCTCACCGCGTTCGCCGCCGAAAGTGGCAACCTGCGTCTTCAGACTGTTCAAGCGTTGGTCCGAGACAATGCCTTGGTCGCGCAGCCCACTCAGGGCAGCAATTTCCTTTTGGAGGATCTCGGTGCTTTTCTCACAAGCGATTGCCTGCGCCTTGAGCCCCTCGATCTCGTGCTCATATTGAGTGATGCGTTCCGCTAGCTGCGCCTGCCTTCCGTCGCGGGATTGTCTGCGGAATTCGAACAGCCGCGTCTCGCCATGTACTGCCGAAGCTACGTCCGGAACATCTCTGCGGGCGAGCAGCCAGTCCGGGAAGGCGATCTCCGCCAGATCGTCACGCTCAGCTTCGAGTCGTGCCAGGTTGGCGGCCAGCTCATCGAGCCGCTTGGTGACTACAGCGAGAGTGGCGCGCGTCTGGGTGGCGTCGAGCCGCATGAGGATGTCGCCGGCTTTTACTTTATCACCTTCGCTCACCAGGATTTCTCCCACCACCCCGCCGGTCGGGTGCTGCACCTTCTTCACATAGGAATCGACGACAAAGTGTCCGGACGCGACAACCGCGCCGGAGAGATTCGTGAAGGCCGCCCAGGCTCCGGCTCCTCCCACAAAGATCACGCTCGCCAGCAGGCCCGCCACCAGGTGCCGGCGAATGGACCTGGAAACGTCATTGTTCTGATGAATGCCGGACACCGGGATCCTCCATGTCAGCGCGCTCGTTATCCTGTGTAGACTCGATGGCCTTGACCCCAGCGCCTGATGCCATCGCTGCCCCCTTAAGGACTTTGGAAAGCGCCTCATCACGCGCACCGAATGCTCGCTGCCGTCCACCTTCCATCACCAACACCAAATCCACGGCGCGGATGGCGCTCGGCCGATGGGCAACGACAACCGCAATGCCCTTGCGCTCGCGCACGGAGGCGATCGCCTTGACAACCGCAGCCTCGCCTTCCGCATCGAGATTGGCATTGGGTTCATCCAGCACAACAAGGAAAGGGTCTCGATAAAGAGCACGGGCAAGACCGATACGCTGGCGCTGCCCGGCGGAAAGTGCCGATCCGGCCTCACCAATCGGAGTTTCGTAGCCGTGCTCAAATCGGAGGATCAGTTCGTGCGTGCCCGCTGCTTTCGCCGCGGTGACAATAGCCTCAGGGTCAGGATTATCTTCAAAACGAGCGATGTTTTCGGCAATGGTGCCGTCGAATAGTTCAACACCTTGCGGCAAATAGCCGATATGACGGCCTAGCGCTTCCCGGTCCCATTGATCGAGGCTTGCGCTGTCGATGCGAACCTTTCCGGCGACCGGCGCCCATGCGCCGACGATGGCGCGCGAGAGTGTCGACTTGCCCGAACCCGATGCACCGATGATCCCGAGTGCGCTTCCCGCCTGAACGGCAAACGCAAGGCCGGTCACGGTCGGCTTCCTTTCGCCGGGCGGAACGATTGTCACGCCTTCGAGGCGGAGTTCGCGTTCAGGTGCAGGCATTGGCATAACAGGAGCGGTTTCAGGAACCTTTCCCAAGAGGTCCTCCAGCCGCGCCCAACCCTGGCGCGCCATGAGGAAGGGTTTCCAGCTTGAAATGGCCAGATCGACCGGAGCCAGCGCACGCCCCATCGTGATCGAACTGGCAATCATGACCCCGGCCGTAGTCTCCTGCCTGATGACAAGGTACGCGCCGACGGCAAGAATGGCCGATTGCAGCAGCACGCGCAGCGACTTTGAAATGCCACCCAGCCCACCTGCCACGTCCCCGACTTTCCGGTTGGCGGCCAGATACTTGGCATTGGCCTTGTGCCATCGGGCAGCGATCCGCTTTGCGAGACCGAGAGCTTGCACGACCTCGGCATTGCGGCGCGCTGCTTCCAGTAGACCATTGCGTACCATGTTGTGGTCAATGGTATCGCGTATCGGCCCTTGCGAGAGAGTGTTGGTAAGGAGTGTCAGAGATGTGAGACCGATCGCCCCGATAAGTGCCGTCATGCCGATCCAGAAATGAAAGAGGAAGCAAATGCCAAGATAAAGCAGCATCCATGGCAGATCGAAGAACGCTGTCGGGCCGTTTCCACCTAAGAATCCGCGAACATTGTCGAGATCGCGTAGCGGCTGCAAGCCGTCGCCCGGCATGCGCGTTAAAAGCGGAAGGCGAACGATCGCATCGTGAACGCGTCCGGAAAACTGTTCATCGAAACGCTCGCCAATCCGCAGCAGCACGCGCGCGCGCAAAATGTCGAGCAGGCACTGGAACGCATAAAGCCCTGTAGCAAGCACGACGAGCCCCACTAGCGTCGATACGCTGCCACTTGCCAGAACGCGGTCGTAGACCTGAAGCATGAACAGCGGCGAGATCAGCGCAAGCACGTTCACCACGCCGCTGATCAACAGAATTCCCCAAAAAGCGGAACTCAGAGGGAAAGGTCTCAAAGCTGAATCCTTCAAGGAATGGTTACTCACGTAGGTCTCCGTGAGGATCTGGCGACCCAGCTCCCCATATTGCTCCCCGAGCGGCGACCGACTGCATCCGCTCGCTGCTTCAGGATCAGTGCTCCCGCCGAATATGTTTGGTTTGGCATCTAATGGAGCGGGTCAACAACAACACCGTCCGGCTGAAGGTTTGGAAGGGCAACGTCATCGTGGCCGGCCGCAAGGGCCCGAACAGGCTTCCGCCTCCACGCCTTCAGGGAGATTTCGGTGTACGACCAGCGCGACGTGCAGGGCTTCGTCAAGCTGTACACGCTGCGACTGCTCCCGGGCGCCCCGGCCCATCGCACGTAGCGGAAACGGAAAGCGCCCGCCCCCGGGGGGCGGGGCGCTGTTCCGTATGGGTTTTCTGGATCAAACGAAGGTGAAGTCCGACGCGGTCAGGCCTAGGTCGGCCACGGTGACCACACCGCCCAGGTGGACGAATTCATGCGCGCTGTTGTCGGCGGTGACATAGGCCAGAGTTGCGACTCTGTCGGTGTAGCTGCTTTGGTAGACAATGATGTCGCCGG
>NZ_JAMYOA010000008.1:0-267064 GCF_040319515.1 Mesorhizobium sp. M0909 | reverse complement strand
CGGACGAGCGGACTTCGAAGGATACGGATGCCCGGCTCACCGCGCGAAAGGGCAAGGGCGGCTTCACCTTTGGCTACAAAGCCCAGGTCGGGGTGGATGAGGGCTCTGGCCTGATCCGCACGGTGATTACCACGCCAGCCAACGTCAACGACACGGTGATGGCCGATAACTTGATCTGCGGCGACGAGAAGACGGTGTGGGCGGACGCCGCCTACGACACCCATGCCCGCCACGCCCGGCTCAAGGCCGAGGGCAAGAAGGTGCGCATCGCGCGCCGCCCCAACAAGCACCATGCGCTGCCGCCGCGGCTCAAACATTACAACCGCCTGATCGCCAGACGGCGAGCGGCGGTGGAGACCACTTTCGCCACGCTCAAGAACCGGATGAAGCTGACCAATATCCGCTATGTCGGACTGGCGAAGGCCACCGCCCAGGTGACATTGGCGGCGATCGCCTTCAACATGCGCCGATGGGCCGCCATCACGGGATAGGTGCGCCCGCAGCCCCGCCCGGGCCGAAACCGCCGCCGAAAGCCCAAACAAGGGGGCGGAGCTCACAAAGACGAGCGAAATCCCTGCGATCCCGCCCCATCTAAACATCCCCGATTACTGCGCAACAGGCCCCTTGTGGGAGAAGGTGCATCGGCGCGCAGCGCCGAGACGGATGAGGGGTGTTGGAAGGAATGCCGTCCGAGCCAAGCTGGAGCACCCCTCATCCGTCGCCTTCGGCGACACCTTCTCCCACAAGAAGCAAGGGGAGAAGGAAGAGACGCTGCCGCTAGGCGCTCCTCAAGCTCCCGCGCTATACGCCGCGATCGCCGCCATATTGACGATGTCCGAATCCTTGGCATTGAGCGAGACGATCTGAACCGGCTTGTTCAGGCCGACCAGCAGCGGGCCGATGACGGTAGAGCCGCCGAGTTCCTGCAGCATCTTGGTCGAGATCGAGGCCGAGTGGAAAGCCGGCATGATCAGCACATTGGCCGGGCCGGTCAGCCTGATGAACGGGTACTGCGCCATGGCGCGGGCGTTGAGCGCCACGTCGGCGGCCATTTCGCCGTCATACTCGAAATCGACGCGGCGCTTGTCGAGGATGCGCACCGCTTCCTGGACGCGCTCGGAGCGCTCGCCTTGCGGATGGCCGAAGGTCGAATAAGCGAGCATGGCGAGCCTCGGCTCGTAGCCCATGCGGCGGGCAAAGCCGGCGGCCTCCTCGGCGATGTCGGCGATCTGTTCAGCATTCGGCATGTCGTGCACGGCGGTGTCGGCAACGAGGACGGTGCGGCCCCGCGCCAGCACGATCGACACGCCGATGACGCAATGGCCGGGCCTTGCGTCGATGACGCGGCGGATATCGTCGAGGGCCGTCGAATAGTTGCGGGTGACGCCGGTGACGATGCCGTCGGCATCGCCCAGCGCCACCATGCAGGCGGCGAAATGGTTGCGGTCGTTGTTGATCAGCCGCTGGCAGTCGCGGAACAGGAAGCCTTTGCGCTGCATGCGCTCGTAGAGATAGTCGGCGTAGACCGAGTTGCGCCGCGACAGCCTTGCATTGATGATCTCGATGCCTTGCTTGCCGAGGTCGATGCCGGCGTTCCTGGCGTTTTCCTTGATGATGTCGTCGCGGCCGAGCAGGATGGCGGTGCCGAGCCGCTGGTTCACATAGGAGACGGCGGCGCGCATCACCTGCTCCTCCTCGCCCTCGGCAAAGACGATGCGCTTGGGCTGGCGGCGCACCCGGTCGTAGATGCGCTGCAGCGTCGATGCGATCGGGTCGCGGCGGGCGGAAAGCTCCTGCGCGTAGCGGTCCAGATCGAGGATCGGCTTGCGGGCGACGCCGGAGTCCATCGCCGCCTTGGCGACCGCGATCGGGATCGCCGAGATCAGGCGCGGATCGAACGGCACCGGGATGATGTAATTTGGACCGAATTTCGGCCGCATGCCCTGATAGGCGGCGGCGACGTCGTCGGGCACGTCCTGGCGCGCCAGTTCCGCCAGCGCTTTGGCCGCGGCGATCTTCATGTCGTCGTTGATGGTGGTCGCCCGCACATCGAGCGCGCCGCGGAAGATGTAGGGGAAGCCAAGCACGTTGTTGACCTGGTTGGGATAGTCGGAACGCCCCGTCGCCATGATGGCGTCGGTGCGGATATCGGCGACCTCCTCCGGCGTGATCTCGGGGTCGGGATTGGCCATGGCGAAGATGATCGGGTCTTTGGCCATCGACTGCACCATCCTGGTGGTCAGCGTGCCCTTGGCCGAGAGGCCGAGGAACACGTCGGCGCCGTCCAACGCTTCGGCCAGCGAGCGCGCACCGGTTTTCACGGCGTGCGCCGATTTCCACTGGTTCATGCCTTCGGTGCGGCCCTGGAAGACCACGCCCTTGGTGTCGCACAGGATGATATTTTCTGGCGCAAAGCCCATTGCCTTCATCAGTTCGATGCAGGCGATGCCGGCAGCGCCGGCGCCGTTGCAGACCATTTTCGTGGTCTTCATGTCGCGGCCGGTGATTTCCAGCGCGTTGATCAGGCCGGCGGCCGAAATGATGGCGGTGCCGTGCTGGTCGTCATGGAAGACCGGTATGTCCATCAGCTCGCGCAGCCGCTGCTCGATGATGAAACACTCCGGCGCCTTGATGTCCTCGAGGTTGATGCCGCCGAAGGAGGGGCCGAGAAAACGCACGCAGTTGATGAATTCGTCGGCATCCTCGGTGTCGATCTCGAGATCGATGGAATCGACGTCGGCGAAGCGCTTGAACAGCACCGCCTTGCCTTCCATCACTGGCTTCGAAGCAAGCGCGCCGAGATTGCCGAGGCCAAGGATGGCGGTACCGTTGGAGATGACGGCGACCATGTTGCCGCGAACCGTATAGTCGAAGGCGCGGCTCGGATCCTCGGCAATAGCGAGAACCGGCACGGCGACGCCCGGCGAATAGGCGAGGCTGAGATCGCGCTGCGTCGCCATCGGTTTTGTGGCGACGATCTCCAGCTTGCCCGGCCGCCCCATGGCATGGAATTCCAATGCCTCCTGGGCGCTGACGGAGGGCCCGTTGCTTTCGGATTTCTTGGCCATAATGCTTTCGGTTCCTCGCCCGTACGGCACCGCTTGAGATGGGTGCGCATGCTTTCTTTTGTGGAAGGTTCGGGATTAAGGCTACACTTCGCCGCTGTAAACCGCCAAGCATGGCCTGGAAAATTTTGGAAGCAGCTTCTTGAACGACGAGACGCCCATTCGAAGCGACAATGCCACGCCGGCCTTCGCGCCGGCGACGCCGATGATGGAGCAGTATATCGAGATCAAAGCGGCGAACCCGGATTCGCTGCTGTTCTACCGCATGGGCGATTTCTACGAGCTGTTCTTCGACGACGCCGAGAAAGCAAGCCGGGCGCTCGGTATCGTGCTGACCAAGCGCGGCAAGCACCAGGGGCTCGACATCCCGATGTGCGGCGTGCCGGTGCATGCCGCCGACGATTATCTGCAGAAGCTGATCGGACAGGGGTTCCGCGTCGCCGTCTGCGAGCAGATCGAGGATCCGGCGGAGGCCAGGAAGCGCGGCGGCAAATCGGTGGTGCGCCGCGACGTGGTGCGGCTGGTAACGCCAGGCACCATCACCGAAGACAAATTGCTGGCGCCGTCGGAATCGAGTTTTCTGATGGCGCTGGGACGGGTCAAGGGCGGGGCCGAGCATTCCTTTGCCTTGGCTTGGATCGAGATCTCGACCGGTGTCTTCCGCGTCGCCGAGACCACCGCCGACCGGCTGCTCGCCGATGTCTTCCGCGTCGACCCGCGCGAGCTGATCGTCGCCGAGCCGGTGTTTTACGACCCGGAGCTGAAACCGGTCTTCGACGTGCTCGGCCGCGTCGCCAGCCCGCAGCCGCCGTCGCTGTTCGATTCGGCTTCGGCCGCCGGCCGCATCGCCCGCTTCTTCGAGGTGGCGACCCCTGACAGTTTCGGCTCGTTTTCGCGCGCCGAGCTGTCGGCGATCTCAGGCGTCATCGCCTATGTCGAAAAGACGCAGAAAGCCGAGCGGCCGCCGCTGTCGCGGCCGGAGCGCGAGGAGCAGGGCTCGACGCTGTTCATCGACCCGGCGACGCGCGCCAACCTGGAACTGCTGCGCACGCTGTCCGGCAGCCGCGACGGATCGCTGTTCAAGGCGATCGACCGCACGGTGACCGGCGGCGGTGCAAGGCTGCTCGCCGACCGGCTGATGGCGCCGCTGACCGATCCGGCGGCAATCGCTGCAAGGCTGGACTCGGTGTCGTTCTTCCGCTCCGAGACGCGCCTTTGCCAGGCGGTGCGGGCAAGCCTGAAGAGCGTTGCCGACATGCCGCGCGCGCTGTCCAGGCTGGCGCTCAACCGCGGCGGCCCGCGCGACCTCGGCGCGCTGCGCGCCGGTTTCGAAGCGGCCGGCGCCATCGCCGAACTGTTCGGCCAAATCGCCTTGCCGGGCGAACTGGCCGCGGCATTGGGAGCTATCAAGGCGCTGCCCAATGAACTGGCGGCGCATCTGGCGCAGGCGCTGAGCGACGAGCTGCCGTTGCTCAAGCGTGACGGCGGCTTCGTCCGCGGCGGCTACCACGCCGAACTCGACGAGATGCGGGCGTTGCGCGACGAGTCGCGAAAAGTGATCGCCGGGCTGGAGCGCTCGCTGATCGACGAGACCGGCATCCGCTCGCTGAAGATCAGGCACAACAATGTGCTGGGCTATTATATCGAAGTCACCGCCAATCATCATGCGCTGATGACCGGCAGCGACGGCGCCAGGGCGCGCTTCATCCATCGCCAGACCATGGCCAACGCCATGCGCTTCACCACCACCGAACTCGCCGAACTGGAAACCAAGATCGCCAACGCCGCCGACCGGGCGCTGGCGATCGAGCTTGCCGCTTTCGAGGCGCTGACGGCGCAAGTGGTCAGCCACGCCGACAGGATCCGTGCCGGCGCCGAAGCGCTCGCCGTGCTCGACGTTTCAGCCGCACTTGCCTTGCTTTCCGAGAGCGAGGCCTGGTGCCGGCCGCTGGTCGATGCGAGCCTTGCCTTCGAGATTTCGGGCGGACGTCACCCGGTGGTCGAACAGGCGCTGCGGCGTTCCGGCGAAGGCCCGTTCGTCGCCAATGATTGCGATCTGTCGCCGCAAGGCGATGCCAAGACCGGCGCGATCTGGCTGCTAACCGGCCCCAATATGGGCGGCAAGTCGACCTTCCTCAGGCAAAACGCGCTGATTGCCGTCCTTGCCCAGACCGGCTCCTTCGTGCCCGCGGCATCAGCCCATATCGGCGTCGTCGATCGGTTGTTTTCGCGGGTCGGCGCCTCCGACGACCTGGCGCGCGGCCGCTCGACTTTCATGGTCGAGATGGTCGAGACGGCGGCGATCCTCAACCAGGCAGGCGAGCGCGCACTGGTCATCCTCGACGAGATCGGCCGCGGCACCGCCACTTTCGACGGCCTGTCGATTGCCTGGGCGGCGGTCGAATATCTGCACGAGAAGAACCGCTGCCGGGCGATCTTCGCCACGCATTTCCACGAAATGACGGCGCTGGCCGGGAAACTTACACGGCTCCACAACGTCACCATGCGGGTCAAGGAATGGGAAGGCGACGTGGTCTTCCTGCACGAGGTCGGCAAGGGTGCGGCCGACCGTTCCTACGGCGTCCAGGTAGCGCGGCTGGCCGGCCTGCCGGAAGCCGTCGTCGGCCGGGCCAAAGAAGTGCTGCACCAGCTCGAAGCCGGCGAGGTCTCGGGCAAGGCCAACCGTCTGGTCGACGACCTGCCGCTGTTTTCTGTGGCGGCGCAGCGGGAAGCGTCGAAGCCGGCGAAGAGTGATGGGCTGGGTTTGGCGCTAGCGGAGATCAATCCCGACGAGATGACGCCAAGGGAGGCGCTGGAGGCGCTGTACAGATTGAAGGGGATGCTGGCGAAGTAGGGCTTCTGCAATCGGAGGGGCGTCGGCGAAACCGCCAATCTCCCCCTCGAGGGACCCACGAGGGGGGAGATTGGCAGCTTCACCCTCAAATCATCGCCAAGCCCGACTTCCGCCTCGGCGGTGGGAAGGCGCGGTCAATTTCGGCGAAATCTTCGCTCGTGAGCTCGATGTCCAACGCCGCGGCATTCTGCCGGACATGCTCCGCGCGGCTAGCTTTGGGAATCGCGATCACGCCCTCCTGCGCCATCACCCATGCAAGTGCGATCTGCGCCGGCGTCGCACCGTGGCGGGCGGCGATGGCATCTAACCTGGCGTTGCGCGCCAATACCCCCTGATCGACCGGCGAATAGGCCATCAGCGGCATGCCGCGTTGCCGGCTCCACGGGGCGAGATCGAACTCGACGCCGCGCTGCGACAGATTGTAGAGCACCTGGTTGGTCTGGACGTTGCCGCCGGCCGGCAACCGAACCAGCTCTTCCATCTCATCGGTATCGAAATTGCTGACGCCCCAATGGCGGATCTTGCCGGCCGCCTTCAACGCTTCGAACGCCTCTACCGTTTCCATCAAAGGAACGCTGCCCGGCCAATGCAAGAGATAGAGATCGATGCGATCGGTGGCGAGATGCCTCAGGCTGTTCTCGCAGGCCCGTTTCACGCCGGCGCGCGAGGCATTGGACGGCAGCACCTTGGAGACCAGGAAAACCTCGTCGCGGTGCCCGGCGATGGCCTCCGCCACCACCTGCTCGGCACCGCCGCTGGCATACATTTCGGCGGTGTCGATCAGCGTCATGCCGAGATCCAGCCCGAGCTTCAGGGCATTGGTCTCGTCGGCGCGGCGGCGGCCGTCCTCGCCCATCTTCCAGGTGCCCTGGCCGAGCACCGGCACGGCTTCGCCGCAGGGCAGGGTGGTCGTTCTTATCGTCGATGCCATGGCATGCTCCAGTCCGAGGCCCGGATAGCATCATAGCCGCCAAGGGAAATCCAGGTGAAGCAGAAATCCAGGTGAAGCCTCTCGCCAGGATTCCCCGACAGCGTGACGCCTACTTCACCGGATGGGCGGCGAGCCAGTCCTGCATCTGCTTGATCTCGGCTTGCTGCGCGGCGATCACTGCTTCCGCCAGCTTGCGGATTTCCGGATCCTTGCCATTGGCGAGCTCGATCTTGGCCATATCGATGGCCGCCTGGTGATGCGGGATCATGCCGCGGGCGAAATCGACATCGGCATTGCCGGAATATTCGATTGCCATCATGTCGGTATGCATCTTGTCCATCGCCGCCTTGTAGCCCTCGGTCGAGGGGCTCTGCGCGCCCATTGCGCCCATGTCGTGCTTCATCTCCTCGGCTTGTGCCGGAACGCTTTCGAGGAAAACAGCAAGCAGCATTCCCGCCGCCATCATCAGCAGCACGATCTTCTTAGCCAAGGTCATTCATCGTCTCCTTTTTGAACAGGGTCTATCTGGAAGTTTTACTCAGAGTTTCAACGTCCTGAGCCGCAATGCGTTGGCGATGACCGAAACCGAAGACAGGCTCATCGCCGCCGCCGCGAGCATCGGCGACAACAGCGTGCCGGTGAGCGGATAGAGCACGCCGGCAGCGACCGGCACGCCAAGCACATTGTAGAGGAAAGCGAAAAACAGGTTCTGGCGGATGTTGCGGATCGTCGCGCGGGCCAGCCTCCTGGCTCTGACGATGCCGTTGAGATCGCCCTTGACCAGCGTTATTCCCGCACTTTCGACCGCAACATCGGCGCCTGTGCCCATCGCGATGCCGACATCGGCGGCGGCAAGTGCGGGCGCATCGTTGACGCCATCGCCGGCCATGGCTACGCCCGCACCGCCGGCGCGCAATTCCTCGACCAGCGCGTTCTTCTGTTCGGGCAAAAGCCCGGCACGCACCGCGTCGATGCCGAGCTTGGCGGCGATGGCCTTGGCGGTGCGCTCATTGTCGCCGGTCGCCATGACGATCTTCAGCCCGCTGTCATGCAGCGCCTTGATCGCCTCGGCGGTCGTCGCCTTGATCGGATCGGCGACGGCAACGAGGCCGGCGAGCTTGCCTGCGGCAGCGACGAACATCGCGGTCTTGCCGTCGGCCTGCAGCGCCTCGGCGCTGGCCAGGACCGAAGCCGTGTCGATGCCGAGATCGGCCATCATCGCGGCATTGCCGAGCGCCACTTTCTGTCCCGAGACCGTGCCGGAAACGCCCTTGCCGGTGACGGCCTCGAAGCCGCTCGCGTCGGGGACCTTCACGTCGCGTTCGTGGGCGCCGTCAACGATAGCCTCGGCCAGCGGATGCTCCGAGCCTTTTTCCAGCCCGGCGGCGAGCGCCAGCAGATCGTCTTGTGCCATGCCTTCGACGGCGACGACGTCGGTCAGTCGCGGCCGGCCTTCCGTCAGCGTTCCCGTCTTGTCGACGATCAGCGTGTCGACCGAGGCAAAACGTTCGAGCGCCGCCGCTTCCTTGATCAGCACGCCGGCATGCGCGCCGCGCCCGGTGGCGGTCATGATCGACATTGGTGTCGCGAGGCCCAGTGCGCACGGACAGGCAATGATCAGCACCGAGACCGCCGCGACGACGGCAAAGACCAGGCTGGGTTGCGGTCCGATGACCGCCCAGGCGACGAACGCAATGATCGCGACCAGAACGACAGCCGGGACGAAGTAGAACGACACGCGGTCGGCCAGCCCCTGGATCGGTGCGCGTGAACGCTGCGCCTTGGCGACCAGCTCGACGATGCGTGCCAGCGTCGTCTCGGCGCCGATCTTTTCGGCGCGCATGACCAGGGAGCCGTTCTTGTTGAGCGTGCCGCCGGTGAGGTTGTCGCCTTCGGTCTTTTCGACCGGCAGCGGCTCGCCCGTGATCATCGATTCGTCGATGGAGGAGCGTCCTTCGAGCACAATGCCGTCGACCGGCACGGCATCGCCGGGGCGGATGCGCAAGCGGTCGCCGGCCTTGACCGTATCGAGCGGCACGTCGTTTTCGGAACCGTCCGCGCCGATCAGCCGCGCCGTCTTCGGCGCCAGGTCGAGCAGCGCACGGATCGCCGACCCGGTTTTCTCGCGGGCACGCAATTCCAGCACCTGGCCGAGGAATACCAGCGCGACGATCACCGCCGCCGCCTCGAAATAGACCGGCACGGTGCCGTCATGGCCGCGGAACTGGTGCGGAAAGAGGCCCGGAAACAGTGTGGCGACGATGCTGTAGAGATAGGCGGCGCCGACGCCGAGCGAAATCAGCGTCCACATATTGGGGCTGCGGTTCAGGATCGAATCCCAGCCGCGGTGGAAGAACGGGAATGCCGCCCACAGCACCACCGGGCTGGCCAGCGCCAGTTCCAGCCAGACCTTCGCGCGGTCGTCGATGGAGGCCTGGAACGTCAGGCCAAGCATCGGTGCCATGGCGATGACCAGCAACGGCACGGACAGCACTGCGCTCACCCAGAAGCGCCTGGTGAAGTCGACCAGTTCCGGGTTCGGTCCCTCGTCGCCGGTCGGCACCCCCATCGGCTCCAGCGCCATGCCGCAGATCGGGCAGGAGCCGGGCTTGTCGCGGATGATCTCCGGGTGCATCGGGCAGGTGTATTGCGTGCCTTTCGGCATCGCCTGCGGCGCCGGCCTGTCGCCGAGATACTTTGGCGGCTCGGCCTCGAACTTCGCCTGGCAAGCGGCGGAGCAGAAATAGAAACCCCGGCCCTCGTGCCGCAAAAAGTGCCTGGCCGTGGCACGGTCGACGCTCATGCCGCAGACGGGATCGCTGGCCGTCAGGTATTTTTCCGGCTCGGCGATGAATTTCGAGCGGCAGCTTTCGCTGCAGAAATGATAGCGATGGCCGCCATGCTCGGCGGTCGGCTTGCCGGCAGCCGGATCGACGGTCATGCCGCAGACCGGATCGCGGACGACGGCGTCCGCAGCAGAGGTGGCGCCTTTTGCCGAGCAACAGCTGCCATGGGCGTGATGATGGTGGTCGGAATGCGTCATGCCGAAAGCCCCTGTATTTCGATGTTGCGGCGGAGGTAGTGCTTCCAGTAACTGGAAGGTCAAGGGCCGATTTTCGATTTTTCGCGGCCAAGCCCAAACGAACCGGCTGCGCGGCACGAGACGATCGTCCCGTTCCACCGCTGCGGAGAACGCGTCCGTCAGCCCCATACCCAGCGCCGCGAAAACGCGCTATAGACGCCGCCGAAACGGCGAGGCCGAACGGCATCTATGGCAAGAATATCACTGAAGCTCGAGGAATTGGTCGACGGCGAGGCCTTGCGTCGCGAGATGACCGAAGTGACCGCGGCCACGGCAGGCGACGGATCGGGCAAGGCCGCGCGCAGCGGTGTTCTCAAGCTCCTCAAAAGCCAACTCGCCGACGGCCGCACGGTCGCCGAACGCATGCTGATGGACGACGGCAGCGGCACCGCCTGCGCCGCCCGGCTGTCGCATCTGATGGACGAGATCATCCGCGCGCTCTACGATTTCGCCGCCACCCACGTCTATCGCGTGAAAAACCCGTCATCCGCCGAGCGCATGGCGGTCGTCGCCGTCGGCGGCTACGGCCGCGGCACGCTGGCGCCCGGCTCCGACATCGATCTCCTGTTCCTGCTGCCCTACAAGCAGACGCCGTGGGGCGAGCAGATTGTCGAATACATGCTCTACATGCTGTGGGATCTGGGGCTGAAGGTCGGCCACGCCACGCGCAATATCGACGAATGCCTCAGGCTGTCGCGCACCGACGTCACCATCCGCACCTCGATCCTGGAAGCGCGCTTCCTATGGGGCGAGCAAAAACTCTATGACGAGCTTTTGCAGCGCTTCGACCACGAAGTGGTGCGCACCACCGGCCCCGAATATGTCCAGGCCAAGCTCGCCGAACGCGACGAGCGCCACGCCAAGGCCGGCGAGAGCCGCTATCTGGTCGAACCCAACGTCAAGGACGGCAAGGGCGGCCTGCGCGACCTGCAGACGCTGTTTTGGATTGGCAAATATTTCTACCGGGTGCGCACCGGCGAGGAACTGGTCGACAAGGGTGTCTTCACCGACGCCGAATACAGGGAATTTCAGAAGGCCGAGGACTTCCTGTGGGCGGTGCGCTGCCACATGCATTTCCTCACCGGCAAGGCCGAGGAGCGGCTGCATTTCGACATCCAGCGCGACATTGCCGAGCGGCTCGGCTACACCACCCATCCCGGCCTGTCGGCGGTCGAGCGCTTCATGAAGCACTACTTCCTCGTCGCCAAGGACGTCGGTGACCTGACCCGCATTTTCTGCGCCGCGCTCGAGGAGGAGCAGGCCAAGCATGTGCCGGGCTTCAACCGCATTTTCCTCACCTTCTCGCGGCGCAAACGCAAGCTCGCCGGCACGGCCGATTTCATCGTCGACAACCACCGCATCAACATTGCCGACGACGAGGTGTTCGAGCGCGATCCGGTCAACCTGCTCAGGCTGTTCTGGTTTGCCGACAGGCAGGGCCTGGAATTCCACCCCGATGCGCTGAAGCTTCTCACGCGTTCGCTCGGCCTCGTCGGCAAGGCGCTCAGGCGCGACGAGGAGGCCAACCGGCTGTTCCTCGACATCTTGACTTCGGACCGCAACGCCGAGCTCAACTTGCGGCGCATGAACGAGGCCGGATTGCTTGCTAAGCTAATCCCGGACTTCGGCAAGATCGTCGCCATGATGCAGTTCTCGATGTACCACCACTACACGGTGGACGAGCATTTGATCCGCTGCATCGGCGTGCTGGCCGAGATCGAACGCGGCGACGGCGAAAAGGTCCATCCGCTCTCCCACTCGCTGATGCCGGGGCTGAAGAAGAGCCGCGAGGCACTCTATGTCGCCGTGCTGCTGCACGACATCGCCAAAGGCAGGCCGGAGGACCATTCGCAAGCCGGCGCCAGGATCGCCCGGCGCATCTGCCCGCATATGGGGCTCTCGCCGGCCGACACCGAAACGGTCGCCTGGCTGGTCGAGAACCACCTCGTTATGTCGATGACGGCGCAGACCCGCGATCTCAACGACCGCAAGACGATCGAGGACTTTGCCGCCATCGTGCAGTCGGTCGAACGGCTGAAGATGCTTTTAGTGCTTACCGTCTGCGATATCCGTGGCGTCGGGCCTGGTGTCTGGAACGGCTGGAAGGGCCAGTTGCTGCGCACGCTCTACTACGAGACCGAGCTTTTGTTGACCGGCGGGTTTTCGGAGGTGTCGCGCGCCAAACGGACGGCGGCGGCGCGCGAACAACTGGCCGAGGCGCTTGCCGACTGGCCGGAAAAGGCCCGCAAGCGTTATGTCGGCCAGCACTACGAGAACTATCTGCTGGCGGTCGATCTTCCCGACCAGCTCCGTCATGCCGAATTCATCCGCGAGGCCGACCATGCCGGCAAGAAGCTCGCCACCATGGTGAAAACCCACCAGTTCGAGGCGGTGACCGAGATCACCGTGCTGGCGCAGGACCATCCGCGCCTGCTCTCGGTGATTGCCGGCGCCTGTGCTGCGGCCGGCGGCAACATCGTCGACGCGCAGATCTTCACCACCTCGGATGGCCGCGCGCTCGACACCATCCTGATCTCGAGGGAGTTCGACCGCGACGAGGACGAGCGCCGCCGCGCCGAGCGCGTCGGCCGGCTCATCGAAGACGTGCTGTCGGGCAAGAGCTGGCTGCCTGAAATGATCGAGAAGCGCACCAAGCCGCGGCGCGGCGCCAAGGTTTTCCGTATCCCGCCACGTGCCGAGATCCGCAACACCCTGTCGAACCGGTTCTCGGTGATCGAGGTCGAGGGGCTGGATAGGCCGGGCCTTCTGTCGGAGATCACCGGCATGTTGTCGGACCTGTCGCTCGACATCGCCTCGGCCCACATCACCACCTTCGGCGAAAAGGTCATCGACACGTTCTACGTCACCGATCTCACCGGCCAGAAAATCGACAGCCCGTCGCGTACGGCGACCATCCGCAACAGGCTGATCGCGGTGCTCGAGGGCACGGCGTCCGAGCGCGGCAAGACCAAAACGGCCGCCGAGTGACTGTTACCTTCCATTTGCCCCAATCCCACAGGCAGTCTTCAAGCGCATGAGCCTTGTCAAGAAATTCGCCACGGTCGCTTCCGGCACGCTGATGAGCCGGGCTCTCGGCTTCGGCCGCGAAATGCTGATGGCCGCCGCACTCGGCACCGGGCCTATCGCCGACGCGTTCAACGCCGCCTTCCAGTTCCCCAACACCTTTCGCCGGCTGTTTGCCGAAGGCGCTTTCAATGCCGCCTTCGTGCCGCTGTTCGCCAAGGAGATCGAGACGCACGGCACCGACGGCGCCAAGCGCTTTTCCGAAGAGGTGTTCGGCGTCTTGTTCACGGCGCTTCTGGTGCTGACCATTGCCATGGAACTGGCGATGCCGCTGATCGTGCGCTACTTGGTGGCGCCGGGCTTTGCCGATACGCCGGGAAAATTCGAAACGACGGTGGCGCTGGCGACCGTCATGTTCCCCTACCTGATCTGCATGTCGCTCGGCGCCATGATGGCCGGCATGCTGAACTCGCTGCGCCGCTACTTCGCCGCCGCGGTTGCACCGGTGTTCCTCAACGTCATCCTTATCGCCGTGCTCGCCTATGCCTGGTACAAGGGTTCGGACGCCCGCACCGTTGGTTTCGGCCTGGCCTGGGGCGTGCTGGCGGCCGGCCTGGTGCAGCTGGCGATCGTCTGGGCGGCGGTGCGTCATGCCGGCATCTCGATCGGCTTCCGCCGGCCGAAGATGACGCCGAACGTCAAGCGGCTGCTGATCCTGGCGCTGCCGGCGGCTATCACCGGCGGCATCACCCAGATCAACCAGCTGATCGGCACCGCGATCGCGTCGGCGCAGGACAGCGCGGTGTCGTCGCTGGCCTATGCCGACCGCGTTTACCAGCTGCCGTTGGGCGTCGTCGGCGTCGCCGTCGCCATCGTGCTTCTGCCGGAACTGTCGCGGGCGCTGAAATCAGGCAATCTGGTCGAGGCCGCCAATCTGCAGAACCGCTCGGTCGAGTTTACCCTTTTCATGACGTTGCCGGCGGCGGCCGCCCTGCTGGTCATGTCCGAGCCGATCGTGCGGCTGGTCTATGAGCGCGGCGCCTTCGCCGCCAACAATTCGACGCCGACGGTCGCGGCAATACTGGCGATCTTCGGCCTCGGCCTGCCGGCCTTCGTGCTGATCAAGGCGTTCACCCCAGGCTATTTCGCCCGCGAGGACACGCGCACGCCGATGATTTTTGCGGCCATCTCGGTGGCGGTTAACATTACGACGGCGCTGACGCTGTTTCCGACCATGGGCGCGCCCGGCATTGCCGTTGCCTCCGCTGTCGCCGGCTGGGTCAATGCGGCGATGCTGCTCGCCGTGCTGATCCGGCGCGGCCATTGGGGCCGCGACGTGCCGCTCATGAGACGCATCCCGCGGCTGGTGCTGTCGGCGGCGGTGATGGCCGCGGCGCTCTATTTTGCCGAAGACTGGTTCGCCGCAAGTCTCGGCTCCGGCTCGCCACTGGTGATCAAGGCGGTAACCCTGCTTGCGCTCGTCGCCGGCGGGGCGCTGCTTTACTTCGTCACCGCCTTCGCCACCGGCGGCGCCGATTTCGGCATGATCCGCCGTAATATCGGGCGGAAGGCGTCCCAGCCGGTCAAGCAACAGTCTCCAGATCCGTGAAGCGGAATTCGTCCGCCGTCGAAAGCATCGGAACGGCGTAGTAGCGCGCGCAAGCGTAGTGGAAACAGTCGGCCAGGTTCAGGCGGCCCGCGTTGTTGCGAAACCGCGATGCAGCCTCAACAGCCAGGGATGCTGCGTCAGAGGCAGGCGGAAGCTCCCGCAAGGTGATTCCACGCTCTTCGAGAAAACGGCTGACTATTTTGAGGCTTGTGGCGACCGGGATGGCTAGTTTTTCCGATCGCGAAAGCGCCATCGCGGCTTCCCAAACCGCGATAGCCGACGTGAACGGAGCCGACGCTTTCATGACCGCCCCCGCGCAGCGCTGGGCTTCGGTCTCGTTGCTCAGTATTGCAACGATAGCGGCTGCATCGATGAACATCAGTCTTCACCGGACAATTCGTCGTAGACCGAGCGCGGGAGCGGCTTGCGCGCCTGCTCGCTCAGCTCAATACCGAATTCAGCTCGGAGCCGTGCCGCCGTCTCCAGCGGCGTCTCGCGATTGCGCCGGCGCTCCAGAGCTTCGCGCATGGCGATCATGATCGCCTCGGTGATCCCGACCCCCTCAAGCCTGGCAAAAGCCCGCGTCAGGCTGTCCGCTTCCTTGTTGTTGATGTTGATCGTCATTGTTTTGGTTCCCATGTAGCAACTATTATGTAGCTATCTACATCAATCCGTCAACGTGGCGTGCTGAGCCAAATCGAAGCGATTGCCAAGGCGAGCTATTTTGTTCTTGCTTTGTGCCGGCAGCTATGCTACCAATTTCGGTATGGTGCTGATTGGCGCCGAGAACCCGCCGCAAGGCGGTTTTTTGTTTCTGGTCGGCGCCACCCCCTTCAAACAGCCTTCTGCTCGGCCGAAGTCAAAGCCCTGCGTAACGCAGCCAACGCCCCTCTTGATCGTCTCCTCGCTCTCGTCCATAAGCGCGCCGTCGCAAGACTTTCGCCGCGCGCGAAACGGCCCTCCACAAGCCAGGGAAACACCATGACCGATCAGCCCGCCTTCAAACCGCTCGTCTTTTCCGGTGTCCAGCCAACCGGCAATCTGCATCTCGGCAATTATCTCGGCGCCATTAAGAAATTCGTCGCCCTGCAGGACACCTCCGACTGCATCTACTGCGTGGTCGACCTGCATTCGCTGACCGCACAGCTCGTCCATGAGGATCTGCAGGACCAGACGCGTTCGATCACCGCGGCGTTTCTCGCCTCCGGCATCGATCCGACCAAGCACATCGTCTTCAACCAGTCGCGGGTGATGCAGCACGCCGAGCTTGCCTGGATCTTCAACTGCGTGGCGCGCATCGGTTGGATGAACCGCATGACGCAGTTCAAGGACAAGGCCGGCAAGGACCGCGAGAACGCCTCGCTCGGCCTGCTCGCCTATCCCTCCCTGATGGCCGCCGACATCCTCGTCTACCGCGCCACCCACGTCCCGGTCGGCGACGACCAGAAGCAGCATCTGGAGTTGACCCGCGACATCGCGCAGAAATTCAACAACGACTTTTCGGACCGCATCGCAGCGCTTGGCGTCGGCGTCGAGATGCAGGTCGGCGAAGAGACGGTGAACGGCTATTTCCCGCTGACCGAGCCGGTCATCGGCGGCCCGGCGGCACGCATCATGTCGCTGCGCGACGGTTCGAAGAAGATGTCGAAGTCTGACCCGTCGGACCTGTCGCGCATCAATCTGACCGACGATGCCGATGCCATCTCGAAGAAGATCCGCAAGGCCAAGACCGACCCGGAGGCTTTGCCCGGCGAACTGGACGGGCTTGCCGGCCGGCAGGAAGCGGAGAACCTCGTCGGCATCTATGCCGGCCTCGCCGAAATATCGAAAGAGGCGGTGCTGCAAGAGTTCGGCGGCCAGCAGTTTTCGGTGTTCAAGCCGGCCCTTGCCGATCTCGCCGTGGAAAAGCTGGCGCCGATCGCCGGTGAGATGCGCCGCATCTCCGGCGACCGCGCCTATGTCGACGCGGTGCTGCGGGATGGCGGCGAGCGTGCCGGCACATTGGCCGAAGCGACCATGAAGACCGTGCGCGACATTATCGGCCTGCTGCAAGGCTGATGCATGTCGCGCAAAAGCATGCCCTCGGGCTTGACCCGAGGGTGTGTAGCGGTTTGCGATAACGACATGCATAAAACAAGAACCTGAAGCGCGTCGCTGGTCGAACGCGACGCGCTTCAAGCCGCACCAATATCGCCACCGCCGCCTGTCGCTTGCGGGCGGGCTGTGGCGGTGGCAGATTGCGACCGAAACCATCGAACAGGGTGAATATGGTCTCCAAACGCCTCAGCCGCGAAGCCGGTCATCGCCGTAAGTTCCTGGCGATCATCGACGACACGCCGGAATGCGAGCGCGCCGTCGCCTATGCCTCGAAGCGGGCGCAAAGCACGGGCGGCGTGCTGGTGCTGCTCTATGTCATCGAGCCGGACGATTTCCAGCACTGGCTGGGCGTCGAGAAGATCATGCGCGAGGAGGCGACCGCCACGGCGCGTGCCGCACTCGACAGCTATGCCAACAAGGTGCGCCAGAAGCTCGGCATCGAGCCGGAACTGGTGGTGCGCGAAGGCAAGCCGACCGAAGAGATTCACAAGCTGATCGAGGAAGACCAGGACATTGCCATCCTGGTGCTGGCGGCAGGCGCCGGCAAGGAGGGGCCGGGGCCGCTGGTCGGCGCGGTCGCCGGCAAGGGCGCCGCCTTTCCGATTCCCGTCACGGTGGTGCCGCAGAACCTGTCGGACGAAGAGATCGACAGCCTCGCCTGAGATGCGCTGATATTCAGGTGAGGCCGGCCTGCAATTGGCGGCTTCCTGCGCTTCCGGTGCTCACGTACCAAAAGTACGCTCCGCTCCGGTTCTCGGAACCCACCATTTTCGGCTCGGCCTGACCTGAATCTCAACACATCTCCAAGCGTTTCAGGGCGCTAGCAAAACATTCCGCCAGCCAGCCGTTCCCGGCGATGGCTTTCGCTTGAATGTCGGGCGGATAAAGCCTAATTAGAACTATTCCAAACTAGCTGCCCGAAACGGGCACGGAGACGGCCATGTTCATCCAGACCGAGTCGACGCCAAACCCGGCGACGCTGAAATTCCTGCCCGGCAAGGAAGTGCTGCAAGAAGGCACCGCCGATTTCCGCGATGCCGACAGTGCCGCGACGGCTTCGCCGCTGGCCGGCCGGCTGTTCGAGATTCCCGGCGTCACCGGCGTCTTCTTCGGCTATGATTTCATCACCGTGACCAAGGACGGCCCCGACTGGCAGCATCTGAAGCCGGCTATCCTCGGCGCCATTATGGAGCATTTCATGTCCGGCGCCCCGGTGATGGCCAAGGCCGGCCCCGCCGCCGAGACCAGCCAGACCGGCGAATTCTACGACAAGGCCGACGAGGAGCTGGTCGTCACCATCAAGGAGCTGCTCGACACGCGGGTGCGCCCGGCCGTGGCCCAGGATGGCGGCGACATCACCTTCCGTGGCTTCGAGAACGGCACAGTGTTCCTGCACATGAAGGGCGCCTGCGCCGGCTGCCCGTCGTCGACGGCGACGCTGAAGCACGGCATCCAGAACCTGCTCCGGCACTTTGTGCCGGAAGTGCAGCACGTCGAACAGGTCTCCTGACGCGCCGTTCCATCGTCAACATCGATAGACAACAAAAAACCGGGCAAAAATGCCCGGTTTTCTGTTTGCGACGTCTGTGTGTTGCCTAGACGGTCCGCGTATAAAGCTCTTCTTGTTTGACCATGGTTTTGTCCGAAATCCCACTTTTCGGGATCATGGTCTTACAGAACGATGACCTTGGCGCCGACCGAGGTGCGGTCGTAGAGGTCGATAATGTCCTGGTTCATTAGCCGGATGCAGCCCGACGACATCGCCTTGCCGATCGAATTCCATTCCGGGCTGCCATGCAGGCGGTAGCCCATGTCGCCGCCTTTGTTGAACAGGTACATGGCGCGCGCGCCGAGCGGGTTCTTCAACCCCGGCTCCATGCCGCCGGCGAACTTGGCCAACTCCGGCTGCCGCTTGATCATCTGCGAAGGCGGTGTCCAGGTCGGCCATTCGCGCTTCAGCGCGATACGGGCGGTGCCGTGCCATTCGAAACCCTCACGGCCGACGCCGATGCCGTAGCGCATCGCCTGGCCGTCGCCCATGACGAAGTAGAGAAACTTGTTCTGCGTATCGACGATAATGGTGCCCGGCTTTTCCTTGGTGTCGTAGTCGACGATCTGCCGGCGGTATTTGAACGGCACCTTTTCGATCGGAACGCGCGGCAGGTGATAGCCGGCATCGGTCACCGCGCCGTAATTGTTAGTGAAGATCTGCGAGCCGATGGTGCTGCAACCGGCGACAGCCGTCGACAGCGCCAGGGCCGCGACGATTGCAAGTGACTTCATGCGCATGAAAAGGTCCGATGCCCTGCCCAAACTACAGCGGCTCGAGTCGGCCGCTTTTTCATCTTCATTCATGCTGGCATTTGCTTTGCTTGCCAAGCGGGCGATGCCTATATCCTTGGGCTTGCGTGCTGGTAAACCTGCGACTATGGTATTTCGGCAACAGCCCCCGCAGGATTATGTTGCAAAATCAATGGGCCAAGAACAAGAACCAGGAGACGAGGACATCACCGTGAATGTCGGTGACGCTGCCTGGCGCTCCGGCCTGCGGCCAAGACCATACGTTGCTACGAGGAGATCGGCCTGAGACGCGGCCGCTGCAGGAGATAATCCTGACGGGCCGGGTTCAATAAAGGACGCCGCGAAGCACGGTCCAAGCCAGAAGCCCGAACGTGCCAATCACCACCAATGCGCCAAGGACCGTGCCGATCGTTTCAGGCAGTCCATCGGGGCGACCAGGATCGTCGGCCATTCAACTATCGATCATGACGTAAGCGGCACCAAACACGGCAACGATGATTGCCCCAAGCACCGCCCATCCTCTGATGGCTGAGCGGATTTCCTCCGGCGTCGCTGATTTCCGGACGTCATCTTCCGTCATCTAATGCTCCTCGTAGAATCCGTGGTCGACATTGAAAGCGCAAGCTGCCGGCGCTGCCAAGAGCCGCAGCGGATTTTGCGCAAAAGTTTAGCGACGGGCGCCGTTCGCGAGCAAGCGTTACTTAGCCTTCCACACTACGCAAAGCGCGGGCGGCGGTCACGATCCCGGTGGGCGATACCGGATAGACTTCGCTTTCCCAAGCGCTTCCATCGTCTCTTCGACACTTAGCAGCACGGTGGTCTCGTATGAGCTGAGTGCGCCTCCCGCACCGATGGCCAGCATGACCGATGCCATCGACACGTTGTCCGGCGCCTCCCACAGGTTCCAGCCATCGTACTCTCCGAAGGCATACCAGAACCCGTGCAGCTTTCCGCCGACCGACTCGATGTAGGAACGGGCAGCCTCGCGTCTATCCTCGGGATTATCCATCAAGCGCGCCCAGGTTTCGGGCCTGTAGCTGAATCGCGTGAGATACATCGGCATGGTTCGTCTCCTCCCAGAGCTGCCCCCAACGAAGACAGTTAAGCGCCCCAATTCGGGAGAACGCGAGTCGTTTCCGAGGCGTAGTACCGCTGGCTTAGTTGCGGGGCCGCTAATAGACCTGTTTCAATTGCCTTCCCAAGGGGAGTAAGGTCAATGGCCGCATATCTCATTGCTGATGTAGATATAACCGACGCCGCCGTTTTCGAGGAATACCGCCGGGATGTGCCGGCAACCGAAGCCCGCTATGGGGGGAGGTACATCGCTCGCGGCGGGGCCACCAAGGTTCTGGAAGGCGATTGGGAACCTCACCGCCTCGTCATTGTCGAATTCCCGGACATGGCTTCCCTCCTGGCATGGTACGACTCTCCAGAATACGGCCGCCTCAAAGCCATCCGCGAACGCTGCGCAAAGACGAGAATTATTGCTCTGGAGGGCTTCATGCCGGTTAGTTAAGGCCGGGCTTGCCAGTCGGATAAATCACCCTGAAAAACCGGTTCAAACCGTGAACAAAATCTGGCATGGTGCGGCCATGCCGATCATCTCACCGATTCCCCTCAACCCACTCATCGACGGCCGCCAGTCGGAGCGTGCCATGCTGGTCAGGCGTGGCGTGCAGCGGCTGCTCAAGGATATGGGCGCGCATGTCTTGCCCGAACTGTCGCTGGCCACCGGGCGGCGCGCCGACCTCGTGGCGCTGACCCGCCAGGGCGACATCTGGATCATCGAGATCAAATCCTCGATCGAGGATTTCAGGGTCGACCGCAAATGGCCGGACTACCGGCTGCATTCCGACCGCTTCTTCTTCGCCACCCATCCCGGCGTACCCCAGGAAATCTTTCCGGAAGAATGCGGCTTCATTCTCTCCGACGGCTATGGCGCCGAGATTTTGCGCGATGCGCCCGAGCACCGCATGGCGGCGGCGACGCGCAAGGCGCTGATGCTGCGGATCGCGCGCGCCGGTGCCGCGCGGCTGCTGGCGGCGGAGCTTGCCGGGGTGTCCGTGCCGGCGCTGGAGGGTGAGAGCGAGTAGGATTTCGTTCGGCGTAATGGAGGGTTGCGCTACCCGGCTGCCGCCACCTGCTCCCGGCACCGCAGCGGATTCTTGCGAAGAAGACCCCCACCCCTAGCCCCTCCCCACAAGGGGGAGGGGAACTTCGCAGCGGCAGCGCCACTTAGCATTAACTTTCGACGTCTCCCTCCCCCTTGTGGGGAGGGGTTAGGGGTGGGGTACGCGGCCTGGAAAATGCCCATCTGGTACCGAACATGGCCGCCTCACTCGTCCCACGCCTGCACGACGGTCTGCCGCGCGATCTGGCCGTTCTTCAGCTCCAGCATCGCCGCGCAGAACACCTTGGTCCCGTCCGGATAAGCGCACGCCTGGGTGAAGGCGAGATTGTTGCCGTCGGCGATGGTGGTGTCGACCTTGTGGGTCATCGCCCGGCTGCAGATGTCATCCCAGAACGTGGTGATCGCCGCGCGCCCGCGGATCTCGCGCGGCTTGCTCGGCGGGTTGTTGCGGTCGATCACCCGCACCAATGCGTCGTCGGTATAGAAGCTCGCCAGCAATTTTCCATCACGGCCCTCGATTGCCTTCTTGATCGCCGCGCCGTCTACCGCCTGTGTCTTAGTCAGCATTTTGTCCTCCATGGGCCCGTCTTGACGATCGGGCGGTTGCTTGATCAGCCGCTGCCCGGCGCTCGCCGCCGGGCAGCGGTTTTTCACTGCGACTTCGCCTTGACGGCCGCGAACACCTCATCGGACTGCTTCTTGAAGGTGGCGAGATCGATCTGGCTGCCGTTGAGCATCGTCGACCAGTGGCGCACGATCGCGGCCATCGCCACCGCCTCCTTGATTTCCTCGTCGCTGGCGCCATTGAGCTTGGCCGCCTGCGTGTGGAAATAGATGCAGTACTGGCAGGGGATCTGCGAGGCGACGGCGAGGCCCATCAATTCCTTGGTCTTGCCGTCGAGCGCGGTTTTCGGGTTGAGCTGCACGCCCTTGATCTCGGCCCAGGCGCCGGCGACAGCGACGTCCGGCAGCGTCTTGAACATGTCCGGCACCGAGCCGAGCGTGGCCTGGATATCCTTGTAGGCGGCCGTCGCCGAGGCGTCCTCGGCCTTGGCAGGAACTATCGCCAGCAGCGCGCCAACGCCTGCCGCCAGCACCAGCGATTTGAGTGTCGACTTCAGCATTTTATTACTCCCTTCGCAGCGCCTTTCCCGGCGATATCCGCCTGGCCTGCATGGGACGAAGTGATAGCGCTCAGGCATGCCCAACCGCTTCGCCCGAAAGTGCCATGGCTTCTATGGCCCGTGCGGGCCAGCGTGCCGGGCCGAGAACGCCGCTGCCGCCGCCCGCGACGGCAGGTCCAGCTTGAGCAGAATATTGGCGACGTGGCGCTTGACCGTGTGTTCGCTCAGCCCGAGTTCGGCGGCGATTGCGGCATTGCTCTTGCCGTCGGCAATAAGGTTCACCACCTCGCTTTCGCGCGCCGTCAGTGCGGCCGGCTCGGCAGCCTTGGCCTTCGGCCGGAAGGTCGGCTCCAGATGCTGTTCCGAGGTCGCCTGCACCAACGCCAGCGGCTCATCCAGCTCGTCAAGTGCGATGCGTTCGGCGTCATTGAAATGAAGGCCTGAACCGGCCGCGAGGTCGGCGACCAGCCGCGATGCGATTATGTCGTCGCGCCCGGCATGGGCGGCAAGCTGCATCGTCACGCGCGCAGTCAATCCCGTCGGCGGCCCACGCAACTCGACCTCGCCGACATGCACGCCCTGCGCGCTGGCGACGCCGATTTCCTGCGCCGCATCGCGCAGCGCCGCCGCGCAGCGTACGGCCCGCGCCGGGCCGTCGAAGCGCGCCATCATCAGCTCGCCATGCGTGCCGGCCGGGCGGCCGCCATGGCGCCCGACCAGCAGGCGCCATGTTTCCTGAAAACGCTGGCTGCGCTCGCCCCACATGCGGTCGCCAAGCCGCGCCGTGTCGTAGATCCGGGTGACGAGCAGTGCAGCCAGCACGCGCTCGGCCTCGGCAACGGCGCGCGCTCCGGTCAGGAATTCCTCGATCACATCGGCCACCCGGTCGACATCGCCGGTCCAGATCGGGTGGTCGCGCCCGGGCACCTCGACCAATCGCGAATTCGGGATCTTCCTTGCCAGGAAGCGGCTGGCCTCCGGGTCGACGCGTGCATCGTTTCGGCGGTGGACCAGCAGCGTCGGCGCGCTGATCGCCGCCAGCACGCCGCGCACGTCGATTGCTGCATTCATGCGGGCCAGGGCGATTGCCGCCGTCGGGCTCGCCGACAGCCGCTCGAAGCGCGCCCACCAAGTGGCGAAACGCGGATCGTCGACGCGACCAGGCGCGAAATGCGGCAGGGTGGCGCCGGTGCCCCATGCGGTCTCCGCCGTCGCGATGAAGGCCTCGAGGCGTTCCGGCGGCATCACCCATTTGTGGAAATGGGCATAGCCGCCATAAAGCGCCAGCGCCCGCGTCCGCTCCGGGTAGGTGGCGGCGAACAGCATTGCCATCGGCGCGCCTTCCGAAGCGCCGAGCAAGGCGGCGCGGCCGCTGCCGGTCGCATCCATCACGGCGCGCACATCGTCCATGCGGGTTTCGAGGCTGGGCAGGTGGTGGACATCGACGCGGTCGGACAGGCCGGTGCCGCGCTTGTCGAACAGGATCAGCCGTGAGAACGCGGAAAGCCGCCTCAACAGCCGGCTGTAGCCCTCGTCTTCCCAGTGCAGGTCGAGATTGGAAATGAAACCCGGCACGAAGACGAGATCGAGCGATCCCTGGCCGACCACCTGATAGGCGATCCGCACGTCGCCGCTGAGCGCGTAGCGAGTTTCGATCGGCCTCACGAGTTGTCCGCCCGACCCGACGATTTCTTGTCGGCGATCATAGCAGAGCCACGCAGCTTGCGGCAGATGAAACTTTAGCGCGAGTGAATGTGGGCCCGCGACGCTACTTCTGTGACGCGGCGGTCTCGGTGTTCGCTCCGCCGACGCTAAAACCTGAGCCCTCCGGCGCGCCCGGCCGCTTGATGTGCGGCGCGGCCGCGACGACAAGCTCGTTGAAACCTTCGCCGCCGCTGTCAAGCATCTCGAACAATTGCCGGCGCATTCTCGGCTCCCAGAACTTGTTGATGTGCTCGGCGACGCCGGCAATGCCTTGCTCGCGCGGCTTGGAGTGGAAAAAGGCGGCGATCTGGTTGGCCATGCGAACCAGCTTTTCGCTGGTGCTCATGAGGTGGCCTTCGTCATGCGACATGCTTGGCAACTCCGGAAACCACGCGGTCAGGATGGGTGAAAATATCGAAATCGTCGCCGCGCACCAGCGCCACCAGCGTCATGCCGGCCTCGTCCGCGGTGCGGATGGCAAGTGCGGTCGGCGCCGAGACGGCGATGATGACGGCCGAACCGATCGCCGCAGTCTTCTGCACCATCTCGACCGAAACGCGCGACGTGACGACGACGGCACCGCTGGCGCCGTCGATACCGGCCCTGGCCAGCGCGCCGGCCAGCTTGTCCAGCGCATTGTGGCGGCCGACATCCTCGCGCGCCATGACGACGCCCTTGTCGGGAAGGTAAAAACCGGCGGCGTGGACGGCACCGGTTTCGGCGTGCAGCGGCTGCACCTTCGACAGCAGCTTGACCGAACGGACGATGTCGTTGGCCTGAAGCGTAAGTGTTGACGCACCGACCGAGTTTACCGAGCGCATCGCCTCCTCGATCGATTCGATGCCGCACAACCCGCAGCCGACCGGGCCGGCCAGCCGTCTGCGCCGCGCTTCGAAGCGGGTGTTGGCCTGGTCCTTCAGCCGGATCTGGATGTCGATGCCGGCGCCGTGATCCTCGACCTCGATGGCTTCGATTTCGTCCGGCGAGGCAATGATGCCTTCGGTCAGCGAGAAGCCGAGCGCGAAATCCTCGAAATCGGCCGGGCTTGCCATCATCACCGCATGCGTGGTGCCGGCAAAGGAGAACGCCACCGGCGTCTCTTCCGGCACCATCCGGTTGGCGGCCGCGGTGCCGCCCGCGCGGCGCGCCAGCCGCGAGATCTGCGCAATGGCTTTGCGGCGCGCGGTCAAGGACTACTCCGCCGCTTCCAACTTCGCGATACGGCGGCTTTGCTTTGCCTGCTCGTCATAGTCGCGCTGCCATTCCGACGGGCCGTTGGACGCGCCCACCTGCACTGCGGTCACCTTGTATTCCGGGCAGTTGGTCGCCCAGTCGGAGAAGTCGGTGGTGATGACGTTGGCCTGGGTGTCGGGATGGTGGAAGGTCGTATAGACGACGCCTGGCGACACCCGCTCGGTGATCAGCGCGCGCAGCGTCGTCTCGCCGGAGCGGCTGGTCAGCCGCACCCAGTCGCCGTCGCGCAGGCCGCGATTTTCGGCATCGTGCGGATGGATCTCCAGCCGGTCCTCGCTATGCCAGACCACGTTCTCGGTACGCCGGGTCTGCGCGCCGACATTGTATTGCGACAGGATGCGGCCGGTGGTCAGCAGCAGCGGGAAGCGCGGCCCGGTCCTTTCGTCGGTCGCGACGTATTCGGTGCGGATGAACTTGCCTTTGCCGCGCACGAAGCCGCCAATATGCATGATCGGCGTGCCCTCCGGCGACTTCTCGTTGCAGGGCCACTGCACCGAGCCCACTCTGTCGAGGAGGTCGAAGGAAACGCCGGCGAAGCTCGGCGTCGTCTTGGCGATCTCGTCCATGATCTGCGACGGATGCGTGTAGGTCCAGCCGAGGCCGAGCGCCTTGGCGAGCTCCTGCGTCGTTTCCCAGTCGGCATAGCCGCATTTCGGCTCCATCACCTTGCGCACCATGTTGATGCGGCGCTCGGCATTGGTGAAGGTGCCATCCTTCTCGAGGAAGGTCGAGCCGGGCAGGAAGACATGCGCGTAATTGGCCGTCTCGTTGAGGAAGAGATCGTGCACGACCACGCATTCCATCGCCGCCAGTCCGGCGGCGACATGCTTGGTGTCGGGGTCGGACTGCAGGATATCCTCGCCCTGCACATAGAGCCCCTTGAACGAACCGTCGACGGCTGCATCCAGCATATTGGGGATGCGCAGGCCAGGCTCGTCGTCGAGCTTGACGCCCCACAGGCTCTCATAGATCGCGCGCACCGCGTCGCCTGAAATGTGGCGATAGCCGGGAAGCTCGTGCGGGAACGAGCCCATATCGCAGGAGCCCTGCACATTGTTCTGGCCGCGCAGCGGGTTCACGCCGACGCCCGGCCGGCCGATATTGCCGGTCGCCATGGCGAGGTTGGCAATGGCGATGACGGTGGTCGAGCCCTGGCTGTGCTCGGTCACGCCGAGGCCGTAATAGATCGCGCCGTTGCCGCCGCGGGCGTAGAGCCGGGCCGCGCCGCGTATGTCGTCGGGATCGACATTGGCAAGCTGGCCGACGACCTCCGGGCTGTTTTCCGGCAGTGCCACGAACGACGCCCAGTCCTGGAACTCGTCCCAGTCGCAGCGCTCGCGGATGAAGGCCCCATCGAACAGGCCTTCGGTGACGATGACATGGGCAAGTGCCGTCAGCATGGCGACGTTGGTGCCCGGCTTCAGTGGTAGATGGTACTGAGCCTCGACATGGGCCGAGCGTACGATGTCGGTGCGGCGCGGATCGAGCACGATCAGCTTGGCGCCCTGGCGCATGCGCTTTTTCATGCGCGAAGCGAACACCGGATGCGCATCGGTCGGATTGGCGCCGATCAGCAGGATGACGTCCGTCTGCTCGATCGAATCGAAGTCCTGCGTGCCGGCTGAGGTGCCGAAGGTCTGGCCGAGACCATAGCCGGTCGGCGAATGGCAGACCCGGGCGCAGGTGTCGACATTGTTGTTGCGGAAGCCCTGCCGGACAAGCTTCTGGACGAGGTAGGTCTCCTCGTTGGTGCAGCGCGAGGAGGTGATGCCGCCGATCGAGGTGCGGCCGTACTGGTATTGGATGCGGCGGAATTCGTTCGCCGTGTGGGTGAGCGCCTCTTCCCACGACACTTCGCGCCACGGATCGCTGACCCGCTCGCGGATCATCGGCTTCAGGATCCGGTCCTTGTGCGTCGCATAGCCATAGGCGAAACGGCCCTTGACGCAGGAGTGGCCGTGGTTGGCCTTGCCTGCCTTGTAGGGCATCATGCGAATGACCTCGTCGCCCTTGACCTCGGCCTTGAACGAGCAGCCGACGCCGCAATAGGCGCAGGTGGTGACGGTCGAGCGCTCGGGCAGGCCTTTCGCCAGTACGGTCTTCTCCCTCAGCGCATCGGTCGGGCAGGCCTGCACGCAGGCCCCGCACGACACGCACTCGGAATCGACGAACGCCTCGTGCATGCCGGCCGAGACCCTGGATTCGAAGCCGCGGCCCTCGATGGTCAGCGCGAACGTGCCCTGTACCTCCTCGCAGGCGCGCACGCAGCGCGAGCAGACGATGCATTGCGCCGGATCGTAGGTGAAATAGGGGTTGGATTCATCGCGGGCGATATAGTCGATGGTCAGGGAGCCATGGCCGGGCGCCACGCCGTTTTCCTGCTTGACGTGGTTGCGCCCGTCCACGCCATAGCGGTTCTCGGTCAGGCCGACCGTCCTGACGACCTTGTCGAACTCGCTGGCGCCGGTGCCGGCCTTCTCGCCCCACGCCACCGGGTGGTCAGAGACGTAGAGTTCCATCACGCCGCGGCGAATGGCGTTCAGCCGGTCGCTCTGTGTGTGCACGACCATGCCCTCGCCGACCGGCGTCGTGCACGAGGCCGGCGTGCCGCCGCGCCCGTCGATCTCGACGAGGCAGACCCGGCAGGAGCCAAACGAATCCAGCATGTCGGTTGCGCAGAGCTTCGGGATTTCAACGCCCGCTTCCATAGAAGCGCGCATGATCGAGGTGCCCGCCGGCACCGTCACCGACTTGCCGTCGACTGTCAGCGTTACCTGCTGTTCGGCTTCGGAGGCGGGTGTGCCGTAGTCTATTTCCTGGACCAGCGATTTGATGTCGAATGCCGCGTTCATGCCTGTCCGCTCCTATTCCGCTGCTTCGGCGACCGGCGTCGGCCGAAAGTCGTCCGGGAAATGGTTGAGTGCACTCATCACTGGATATGGGGTGAAGCCGCCGAGAGCGCAAAGCGAGCCGAACTTCATCGTGTTGCAAAGGTCGGTGACCAGCGCGATCTGCTTTTCCGGTTCGATGTTCTGGGCGAGCCGGTCCAGCACCTCGACGCCGCGCGTCGAGCCGATGCGGCACGGCGTGCACTTGCCGCAGCTTTCGATAGCGCAGAATTCCATGGCAAAGCGTGCCTGCTTCAGCATGTCGGCGCTGTCGTCGAAAACGACGATGCCGGCATGGCCGATCAGCCCGTCCTTGGCGGCAAACGCTTCGTAGTCGAACGGCGTGTCGAACAGGGCACGCGGGAAATAGGCGCCGAGCGGGCCACCCACTTGCACCGCCTTGACCGGACGCCCGGTCGCCGTGCCGCCGCCGATATCGTCGACGATCTCACCCAGCGTCATGCCGAACGCCGCCTCGTAGAGACCGGGATATTTGACGTTGCCGGCAATCTGGATCGGGATGGTGCCGCGCGAACGGCCCGTGCCGAAATCCTTGTAGAAGGCGGCGCCCTTGTCCATGATCACCGGCACCGAGGCCAGCGAGATGACGTTGTTGATCACCGTCGGCTTGCCGAACAGGCCCTTGTGCGCCGGCAGTGGCGGTTTGGCCCGCACCTGTCCGCGCTTGCCTTCGAGGCTGTCGAGCAGCGCCGTCTCCTCGCCGCAAACATAGGCGCCGGCGCCGACGCGGACTTCCATGTCGAATGAATTGGCCGAGCCGAGCACATTGACGCCGAGCACGCCGGCCTTGCGGGCGATCTCGACGGCCTTCTGCATCACCGCCACCGCATGCGGATATTCGGAGCGGATATAGATGAACCCCTTCGTCGCGCCGGTGGCGATGCCGGCGATCGCCATGCCTTCGATCAGCGCGAAAGGGTCGCCTTCCATGATCATGCGGTCGGCGAACGTGCCGGAATCGCCTTCATCGGCATTGCAGACGATGTATTTGCGGTCGGCCGACGTATCGAGCACCGTCTTCCATTTGATGCCGGTCGGGAAGCCGGCGCCGCCACGACCGCGCAGCCCGGACTCGGTCACCTGCTTGACGATGTCGGCCGGCGTCATCGCCACTGCATTCTGCAAGCCGTTCAGCCCGCCATGCGCCTTGTAGTGATCGAGCGACAGCGGATCGGTGACGCCGCAGCGCGCAAAGGTCAACCGCGTCTGCCTGGCCAGGAATGGGATCTTGTCGGGAGCGCCGAGCCAGCGCTTGTGGTGACCGCCGGTGAGGAAGCCGCAGTCGAACAGGCTTTTGACGTCGGATGGCTTCACCGGCCCATAGGCGATACGGCCATTGGCCGTTGCCACCTCGACCATCGGCTCGAGGAAATAGGCGCCGCGCGAGCCGTTGCGCACGATCTTGGCCTCGATGCCGCGCTCGGCCAATTCCGCCCGAACCGCTTTGGCGACCTTTTCCGCGCCCAGCGCCAGCGCGCCGGAATCGCCGGGAATATAGATACGCGGGATCATGAGCGCACCTCAGCAACGATTTCATTGAGCTTTTCGTCGTCGAGCCGCCCGATCACCTCGCCGTCCAGCATCGCCGACGGCGAGCAGGCGCAAAGGCCGAGGCAATAGACCGGCTCCAGCGTCACCGAACCGTCGCGGGTTGTCTCGTGGAAGCCTATGCCCAGCAACGATTTGAGCCTGGCGGCAATCGCATCCGAACCCATCGACTGGCAGGCTTCCGCCTGGCAGAGCTTCAGCACATGCCGGCCGGCCGGCTGGCAGCGATAATCGTGATAGAAGGTGACGACGCCATGCACCTCGGCCCTGGAGATGTTCAGCGCCTCGGCGATGACCGGCAGCGCGTCCTGCGGCACATGGCCGAACTCTTCCTGTATGCCGTGCAGGATCGGCAACAGCGGGCCTTCGAGGCCTTTCAACTCGTGGATGATCGCCGCGGTGCGCGATGCGATCTCGGTACTTGCAGGCTGCATCGTCATGCAGCGCCCTCCCTGGTCGTGGCGGTCTTCCGCTAAGTGCTTAGGAAATCAGAGGAAACCCGCTAAATCAATAAAGCCGATCCGTTGCTCGATAGAAATTTTCTATCGTTCGCGATCGCCAGCATTGTCTAGCCTAGCGACGGGTGCGGAAATCGTCCGCCAGCGCCATTGCCTCGTCCAACAGCGCCGAGACCAGCGGTGTGTGCGGTTCGCGCGGCGCCGCCACCAGCCCGACGGTGTGGCTGGCATCCGGCTCGACGATCGGGATAGCCCGGATCGGCTCGGAAAAGCCGAATGTTTCCGCAAGGTTAAGCGGCATGATGGACGACCATTTGCCGGTGCGGATATGCGAGAACAGCACGATCATCGAGTTGGATTCCAATGTCGGCCGCACCTGCACGCCGGCTTCGGCCAGATGCTGGTCGATGATGCGGCGGTTCTGCATGTCCGGCGTCAGCAGGCAGAGCGGCAGCTGACTGAGCTCGGCCCATGTCACTTTGTCGCGGTCGAAATACGGGTTCCCGACGGCGGTGATCAGCTGATAGCGCTCGTCGTAGAGCGGCACGCTGGTGACGCGTCCGAGCGGCTCGTTGTCGAGATAGGTGATGCCGGCGTCGATATCGAAATTGCCGAGCAGCGACAGCACCTCGATCGAGGTCCGCGACAGCACCGAGAAGGTGACGCCGGGGTGTTTTGCCCGAAACGGCGTCGTCAATCGCGCCACCATGGCCAGCGCCGTCGGGATCGCCGCGATGCGGATACGCCCTGACAGGCCGTGACGCGCCGCCCGCATCTCCTCGCGCATGGTCCTGCTATCGCCGACGATGCGGCGCGCCCACACCAGCACCTGTTTGCCTTCCGGCGTCAGTCCCTGGAAACGCGAGCCGCGCAGCACCAGCATCACGCCGAGCTGGCCCTCCAGCTGCTTAATGCCGGCCGAAAGTGTCGGCTGGGTGACGCCGCATACTTCGGCCGCCCGGCCGAAATGCTCTTCCTTGGCAAGTGCTATGAAGAATTCCAGCTTGTCGATCATGCCGTCGGGAGCCTGTCACGGACGATATGTCCTATCGTAGCGCGCAAGGTCGTGGAAATCGCCTTCGGCCGCAAGCCGCCTGTGTAAATCGTCCGCATCCACATCTTTCAGCCGGCTTACTGTTTCCCGCAATGGAATGCGGCGCTATGTGGATCAGACGGGGTCGTGGACTGGACAGGACGGGAGACCGAACATGCTGGGCTGGTTCCGCAAGCTTTTGCCGCGCGAAGATCGCTTCTTCGACCTGTTCGAGCGGCATTCCCGCACCGTGGTCGGTGGCGCCGAGGCACTGCAGCAGCTTCTGCAGGGCAACGACATCGACCGCTGGTGTCAGACGATCATCGATCTCGAGGACGAAGCCGATCAGATCACCGCGGAGGTGCTGCTTGCGGTGCGGCGCTCCTTCATCACGCCCTTCGATCGCGGCGACATCAAGGACCTGATCCAGTCGATGGATGATGCCATCGACATGATGCACAAGACCGTCAAGACGGTAAGGCTGTTCGAGAAGAAGGAATTCGACCCGCTGATGCAGGAAATGGGAGGCGTCATCGTCGAGGCCGCCAAGTTGGTGGCCGAGGCGATCCCGCTGCTCGGCAAGGTCGGGGCGCACACGGTGCGCCTCAATGCCATCGCCGAGGAAGTCATGCGCGCCGAAGGCCGGGCCGACGACCTGCACGAGCAAGGCTTGAAGGACCTGTTCAAGCGGCATGGCCGCAGCGACCCGATGGCCTATCTGATCGGCAGCGAGATCTACGGCCAGCTGGAGAAGGTGGTCGACCGCTTCGAGGACGTTGCCAACGAAATCAGCGGCATCGTCATCGAGAACGTATAGTGGAAGCCGCGATAACCTTTCCCGTGCTGGTCGGCCTTGTCGTCGTCGCGCTGTTCTTCGATTTCCTCAACGGCCTGCACGATGCCGCCAACTCCATCGCCACCATCGTCTCCACCAGGGTGCTGCGGCCGCATTATGCGGTGTTCTGGGCGGCCTTCTTCAATTTCATCGCCTTCATGTTCTTCGGTCTCCACGTGGCGGAGACGCTGGGAACCGGCATCATCGACGCCAGCATCGTCACGCCGGCAGTGATCTTCGCAGCACTTGTCGGCGCCATCGTCTGGAACATCGTCACCTGGCTCGTCGGCATCCCGTCCAGCAGTTCGCACGCGCTGATCGGCGGTCTGGTCGGCGCCGGCGTCGCCAAGGCAGGCACCGGCGCCATTGTCTGGGCCGGGTTGGGCAAGACCACGGCGGCAATCGTGCTATCGCCGGCGGCAGGCTTTCTGCTGGCGCTCGTCCTGATCCTCGCGGTCTCTTGGCTGTTCCTGCGGCAGACACCGTTTGCCGTCGACAGCACCTTCCGCGTCATGCAGTTCTTTTCCGCCTCGCTCTATTCGCTTGGACATGGCGGCAACGACGCGCAGAAGACCATGGGCATCATCGCCGTGCTGCTCTATTCGCAAGGCATGCTCGGCGCGAATTTTTACGTGCCGCTGTGGGTCGTCATCACCTGTCAGTCGGCGCTGGCGCTGGGCACATTGTTCGGCGGCTGGCGCATCGTCCACACCATGGGCTCCAAGATCACCCGGCTGAACCCGATGCAGGGTTTCTGCGCCGAGACCGGCGGTGCGATTACCCTGTTCGCCGCCACCTGGCTGGGTATTCCTGTATCGACCACGCACACGATCACCGGCGCCATCATCGGCGTCGGCGCCGCCCGCCGCGTCTCCGCCGTTCGCTGGGGCATTGCCGGCAACATCGTGGTGGCATGGATCGTCACCTTGCCGGCAACCGCGGCCATCGCGGCTCTCACCTACCTCGCGGTCGGCCTGGCATGGTGACAGCACCGTAGCACTGCGCGGCAGGCGATGCGCCGTATCTACCTATCCACAAGGTTCAGGATGTTGCCGTCCGGATCCTTGAACCATGCGACCTTCATGCCCTGGCCGACATGGACATCGCCCTCAAGCGTCAGGCCTGGCATGTCGTAATGCTCGAAGGTCACGCCCTTCGATTTCAATGCCTTGACGATTTTGCCGAGTTCATCGCCGACCGTCCAGGTCACAGCGGTCGCCTTGTTGGTCCCGGCGAAGTTCGAACGGTACACGTTGATGGCGGTATCGCCGCTTTCATAGACGATCAGTTCACCACCCTCATTGTGCACTTCTTTCAGGCCGAGCGTTCCTTCGTAAAAAGCCCTGGCCTTGGCCAGGTCCTTCACAGCGAGATTGGCCGTTGCGTTGCTGTTTGCGAGCATGATTCGTCTCCTTCCCTGGCGTTCATTCCATGTCCACTGAAATAGGTTGCGTTGACGATTTGGCGACGGCCACTCCCGCTGGAAATGCTGCCGTATGGTCGCTTCCTCCCCGATACGCCGCTGCAACTGTTGGTCCATCGCTTGGTTCTGTTCCGGAACTGCATTATCTGGAGCGGAAAAGTAGAGGAAAAACTCATGCCCGCCGCCCATGAAAACGTGACCAAGGAAATGGTTATCGAGCGCCTGAAGACGGTCAATGGGCCGGATTTCACCGGCAATATCGTCGATCTCGGCATGGTTTCCGAGATTTTCATTGCCGACGCCAAGGTGTTCTTCTCGATCACCGTTCCCGCTGCCCGTGCCCAGGAGATGGAGCCGCTGCGTGCGGCGGCCGAACGTGTTGTCAAGGCGATCCCCGGTGTCGCCGGCGCCGTGGTCGCGCTGACGGCGGAAAAGAAGGGCGGCGGCATGGAGGCGCCGGTTCCGCAAAGACCGGCTCAGAGGCCCGCTCCACCGGCCGCACCTGCCCGTCCCGCCCCACAGGCGCCCGCCTCGCACAGCCAGGGCAAGCGCGGCGTACCCGGCATCGAGGCCATCATCGCCGTCGCTTCCGGCAAGGGCGGGGTTGGCAAGTCGACCACCGCCGTCAATATCGCCCTTGGGCTTGCCGCCAACGGGCTGCGGGTCGGCGTGCTCGATGCCGATATTTATGGCCCTTCCATGCCGCGTCTGCTCAACATTCGTGGCAGGCCGCAGACCGTCGACGGCAAGATCCTGAAACCGATGCAGAATTATGGCCTCAAGGTCATGTCGATGGGCTTCCTCGTCGATGAGGAGACGCCGATGATCTGGCGCGGGCCGATGGTGATGTCGGCATTGACGCAGATGCTGCGCGAGGTCGAATGGGGACCGCTCGATGTGCTCGTCGTCGACATGCCGCCCGGCACCGGCGACGCCCAGCTGACCATGGCCCAACAGGTGCCGCTGGCCGGCGCCGTCATCGTCTCGACGCCACAGGACCTGGCCCTGATCGATGCGCGCAAAGGCCTCAACATGTTCAGAAAGGTCGACGTGCCGCTATTGGGTATCGTCGAAAATATGAGCTATTTTCTCGCCCCCGATACGGGAAAACGCTACGACATCTTCGGCCATGGCGGCGCGCGCCGCGAGGCCGAGCGTCTCGGGGTCACCTTCCTTGGCGAAGTGCCGCTCGAGATGGGCATCCGCGAAAGCTCGGATGCTGGCACGCCGGTGGTGGTCTCGAAACCCGATGGCGCCGAGGCGAAAATCTACCGCGACATCGCCGCCAAGGTTTGGGACCGCGTCAATGAAGAGCGCGGCGCGGCCGAGGCTGCAGTGCCGAGCATCGTGTTCGAGTGATGCGGATGTCCTCCCCCAAGTGGGACCTTGAGGGGAGGGCGGCCGGAACGGCCGGGTAGGTCCGCGGCGACACGTTCCAGCTTTTCCGGGATAGCGGGCTGACAAACCACGATCCCGACTAGCGCGGAGGCAGATGTGTGTCTATCGCACCAAAGTGCGGATTCGGATGGCGCGTGCCCCTTGCCTGCTCCCGCGCGTTGTCATATCGATTTGTCATACAAATACGGAGACCACGATGGCAGGCGCCCCCACCAGCAAGAAAAAATTTCGCTCGCAGGAGTGGTTCGACAATCCCGACAATCCGGGCATGACGGCACTCTATCTGGAACGTTACCTGAATTACGGGCTGACGCGGGCCGAACTGATGTCCGGCAAGCCGCTGATCGGCATCGCGCAGACCGGCTCGGACCTGTCGCCCTGCAACCGCCACCACATCGAACTGGCCAAGCGCGTGCGCGAAGGCATTGTCTCGATGGGTGGCATCCCTTTCGAGTTCCCTTGCCACCCGATCCAGGAGACCGGCAAACGGCCGACTGCTGCACTTGATCGCAACCTTGCCTATCTCAGCCTGGTGGAGGTGCTCTACGGCTATCCGCTCGACGGTGTGGTGCTCACCATCGGCTGCGACAAGACGACGCCGGCCATGCTGATGGCCGCGGCCACCGTCAACATCCCGGCTATCGCGCTTTCGGTCGGGCCGATGCTCAACGGCTGGCACAAGGGCAAGCGCACCGGCTCCGGCACTATCGTCTGGGAATCGCGCCAGCGCCTGTCGGCTGGCGAGATTGGCTATGACGAGTTCATGGATATCGTTGCCTCCTCGGCGCCGTCGACCGGCTATTGCAACACGATGGGCACCGCCACCACGATGAATTCGCTGGCCGAGGCGCTCGGCATGCAATTGCCAGGCTCGGCCGCTATCCCCGCCCCCTATCGCGAACGCGGCCAGATCGCCTACGAGACCGGAAAGCGCATCGTCGACATGGTGCATGAGGATCTGAAGCCCTCCGACATCATGACCCGTAAGGCCTTCGAGAACGCCATCGTCGTCAACTCGGCGATCGGCGGCTCGACCAATGCGCCGATCCACCTCAACGCCATCGCCCGCCATCTCGGCGTGCCGCTCGACAATGACGATTGGCAGAAGGTCGGCCTCAACATACCGCTCATCGTCAATCTGCAGCCGACGGGCGAATATCTCGGCGAGGACTATCACCATGCCGGCGGCGTGCCGGCCGTGATCGCCGAACTGATGAAGGGCGGCCTGCTGCCCTATCCGGAAGCCACGACCGCTAACGGCAATACCATCGGCGACAATTGCCGCGGCGCCGTTAACGAGAACCTCGACGTCATCCGCCCGGTTGCCGAGCCGCTGAAAGCCAATGCCGGCTTCATCAATCTCAAGGGCAATCTGTTCGATTCGGCGATCATGAAGACCAGCGGCATCTCGCCCGAGTTCCGCGAGCGCTATCTGTCGAACCCGAAGGACCCCGAAGCCTTCGAGGGCAACGCCATGGTCTTCGACGGCCCCGAGGACTATCACGCCCGCATCGACGACCCGGCACAGGGCATCGACGAGCACACCATCCTGTTCATGCGCGGCGCCGGTCCGATCGGCTATCCCGGCGGCGCCGAAGTCGTCAACATGCAGCCGCCTGCCTATCTGATCAAAAAGGGCATCCACGCGCTGGCCTGTATCGGCGACGGTCGTCAGTCGGGCACGTCGGGCTCGCCGTCGATCCTCAACGCCTCGCCGGAAGCCGCCATCGGCGGCGGCCTGGCGCTGCTGAAGACCGGCGACCGCGTCCGCATCGACCTGCGCAAGGGCACCGCCGACATCCTCGTCAGCGACGACGAGATCGCGCGGCGCCGCGCCGAGCTGCAGAACAATGGCGGCTATCACTATCCGAAGCACCAGACGCCCTGGCAGGAAATCCAGCGCGGCATGGTCGACCAGTTTTCCGAAGGCATGGTGCTGAAGCCGGCGGTGAAATACCAGGATGTGGCTCATACAAGCGGCGTGCCGAGGGACAATCACTGACCAGGGTCCATCGCACGGGCCAGCCGTCAGGTCGCCGGTGTTGCGGTCTCCTCATTTCTCCCCGTTAACAGCCCGCTAACGGGGAGAAATGCCCGGCACAGAGTTGGACGCGATCGTTTGTCAAAAACGATTGTCCTGCGACAGCAGGGACAAATGCTTGACAAGCGAGCGTGACAAATCCACGATCATCGCAAGGGGTGCATCGCGACGACCCCGTGAGGCGTCAGCCCAACGTTCGCGTCCAAGCTTCTCTTTCAAGGAGGTGGACGCCATGCCGTCAACAACCGCTATCACTGTATCGCAACTGTCCCGTCTGATTGGGCTGCCGGGTGCACCCGCAATCATCGACGTCCGCATCGATGATGACTACAACGCCGATCCGCGCCTGCTGCCGGGGTCGGATCGGCGTGATTTCAGGACTGTCTCGAACTGGGCTGCCGACTTCGCCGGCAGGCAAGTGACAGTCGTCTGCCAGCAGGGGAAAAAGCTCTCGCAAGGCGTGGCCGCATGGCTGCGGCACGAGGGCATAGCCGCCGAATCGCTCGACGGCGGGTTTGAAGCATGGCGCGATGCCAAGGGCCTTCTCGTTCACGCCGACAAGATACCGCCCGCCGACGCCAAGGGCCGCACCGTTTGGGTGACGCGTACGCGCCCGAAGGTCGACCGCATCGCCTGCCCCTGGCTGATCCGGCGCTTCATCGATCCTCACGCGGTCTTTCTCTTCGTCGAGCCGACCGAAGTGGCAGCCGTCGCCGATCGCTTTCAGGCCGTGCCTTTCGACATCGAGAACGTGTTCTGGAGCCACCGCGGCGAACGCTGCACCTTCGACACCATGATCGAGGAGTTCGGGCTTAAATCGGAAGCGCTCGATCGCCTGGCCACGATCATACGCGCTGCCGATACTGCGAGCCTCGATCTTGTTCCACAGGCGGCCGGCTTCCTGGCCGCCTCGCTTGGCCTGTCACGGATGTTTCGCAACGATCTGGAGCAGCTCGAGGCCGGCATGCTGCTCTATGATATGTTCTTCCGCTGGTGCCGCGATGCCACCGAGGAGACGCATAACTGGCCGGCCGCCGGCGCAGTCAGCGCGGGCAAACCATCGTGAGCGCCGTCCTTTCGAAAAAGTCGGCGGAGATCCAGGATCCCGCTGTGCCGAGCTTCCGGCAGGCCGTGAAGGTCTGGGCGAAAATCGGGGTGCTCAGCTTCGGCGGCCCGGCCGGGCAGATCGCGCTCATGCACAAGGAACTGGTCGAGGACCGGCGCTGGATCGGCGAACAGCGCTTCCTGCATGCGTTGAACTACTGCATGCTGCTGCCTGGCCCTGAGGCCCAGCAGCTCGCCATCTATATCGGCTGGTTGCTGCACAAAACGGTCGGCGGCCTTGTTGCCGGCATTCTCTTCGTCGTGCCGGGCGCGCTTGTAATGCTCGTCCTGAGCAGCCTCTATGCGCTCTATGGCGATGTACCACTCGTCGCGGCGCTGTTTTTCGGGGTCAAGGCAACCGTGCTCGCCATTGTCATCGAGGCGGTGATCCGGATCGGCAGACGCGCGCTGAAAAACCCGGTCATGGTGTCGATCGCACTCGCCGCCTTCATCGCCATCTACGCGTTGAACGTGCCGTTTCCGCTGATCGTGCTGCTTGCCGGCCTGGCAGGCTGGATCGGCAACCGTAGTGCGCCGGCATTTTTTTCCGGCGCACCACAGGGCAAGGGCGATGTTCCCGACGTCAAAGGCGCGGTCGATCTGATGTTCGAGCGCGGCGAACTGACTCACGTCAGACCGACGCGATGGCATGCGCCGCGCATTTTGGCGATCTGGCTGCCGATCTGGCTCGGGCCTGTTCTGCTGGTCTGGACTTTTACCGGCTCTGCCAGCGTATGGACGCAAATCGGTGGCTTTTTCAGTGTCATGGCGGTCGTCACCTTCGGCGGCGCCTACGCCGTGCTTGCCTATGTCGCGCAGGCAGCGGTCGAGTCCTTCGGCTGGCTGGCACCCGGTGAAATGGTCGACGGCCTTGGGCTTGCCGAAACCACGCCCGGCCCGTTGATCCTGGTCTTGCAGTTCGTCGGCTTCGTCGCCGCCTTCCGCCACTCCGGCGCGCTCGCGCCGCTTCTTGCCGGATTGTTTGGAGCGCTGCTTACGCTGTGGGCGATGTTTACCCCATGTTTCCTGTGGATATTCCTTGGCGCGCCTTACATCGAAGCGCTGCGCGGCAACAAGGCACTGTCGGCGGCGCTCGGTGCGATCACCGCCGCCGTCGTCGGCGTCATCATGAACCTCGCTCTATGGTTCGGCTTGCACGTCATCTTCGGCGAAGTTCGCAATGTCGGGCTTGGAATGGACGTGCCGGTGCTTTCATCGATAGACTGGCGCGCGGCGCTGCTTTCCTGTGCCTCGATGATCGCCATCCTGAAGCTGAAGATCGGCATGCTGCCGACGCTTGCCGGATCGGCGCTGGCCGGTGTGTTGTTGCTCGCGGCGAGCGGGTAACGCTCAGCCGCCCATTCTGTCGCGCGGCAGCTTGATCATATCGCCGAAGCGGGCGCGCAATTTGTCGTCGACCGGTTTTGGCACATGGCGCGGGAAGCGTTCGGCAAGCACGCGTTTCTTCTCGATGATCGCCCGTTGCAGGATATCGGGCCTGCCTTTCTCATTCCATTCCTTCGGCGAAAAGCGGTCGCCGACGGCCGGATAGAAATATTCGGTCTGCATCAGCCGCAGCGTCTGCTCGTTGCCCAGATAATGGCCCGGCCCTTTCAGGCAGACATCGGCAATGGTGTCGATCGACAGCGACTCGTCCGTCACTTCGATGCCGCGCACGCAGCGCAGGCAGTGGCCGAGCATGTCATTGTCGATGATCAGGCTCTCCAGGCAGAAGCCGAGCAGCGAGGCATGCATGCCGGCCGACTCATAGACCAGGTTGAGGCCGGCGAGACCGGCCATCACGTCGGTTATGCCCTTTTCGTAGCCGGACTGAATGTCAGGCAGTTTCGAATCTGTCATGCCGGCGGCCGAACCGCCCGGCAGGTCGTAGAATTGCGCCATCTGCGCGCAGGCCGCGGTCAGCACCGCCTGCTCGGCCGAACCGCCCGACATGGCGCCGGTCCTGAGATCCGAGACAAACGGCCAGGTGCCGAAGATCGCTGGATGGCCTGGCTTGATGGCGTTGACGTAGATGAGGCCAACGAGCACTTCGGCGACCGCCTGCACCACGGCGCCGGCAATCGCCGCCGGTGCCGTCGCACCCGCCTGTCCTGCCGACAGCAGCAGGATCGGAATTCCGCCCTCGACACAGGCTTCGAGAACACCGCAGGCGTCCTCGGCAAATTTCATCGGCGGCACGACGAAGCAGTTCGAATTGGAGACGAAAGGCCGGGCGCGAAAATTCGCTTCGCCGCCCGCGATCGCATAGAGCATGTCGAGCGCCGGCTTGACGTTCTCGCGCACGGTAAACGAGGTCCCGACATGCTTCGACGTGCCCATGACGCAGGCGTAGAGCGTGTTGAAATCCATATCGAGCGGATCGGGAATGTCGCGCGGCACCATCGGCCGCTGGAAGAAATGGATGTTGTCGAGCCCTTCGACCAGGCGCGCGGCATCGTAAATGTCCTGCAGCAGCGACTCGCGATACTCACGCTTTTCGACATCGACAAGATGCACCGCAGCACCAGCCGTGCCGTAATGCACACGCTTGCCCTGGATCACCATGTCGTGCTTCGGATCCTGGCCGTGCAGGGTGAAATGCCGCGCCGCTTTCTTGATGGTGTCGAGCACAAGGCCGCGAGGAAAGCGCAGGCGGCCGTCCTCACCGAGGGTCGCGCCCGCCTTGGTCAGTGCCTCGATGCAGGAGGGGATGGCATTAGCGAAGCCGACCGTCTCCAGAAGGGTAAGCACGGCCTCATGGATACGTTCGCAATCATTGCCGCTGAGCGGGCTGTAGCTCCCACCTTCGAGGCCGGCGCGCACCGGCTTGACGTCGTCGGCAAGCGGTGCCGCCCGCATGGCGCGGCGCGCCTCGCGCCCGCCGGACCGCCGCGAACGCTGGTCTGCGGACACGTCCTGCTTCTCATGGGCCATTGGCATGAAGGCACTCCAACTTTAGCTGCGGAGCGGGCGCGGCGGTTGGTCCACCATCGGCCTGCTTCGTCCCCTCTATACAGCGACTATGCCGCCGGCATTGGCACAGCCTATGTGCCAGCCGGTCCCGTCGCATATGCCAAGGAGCTAAAGGACCGGAGCCGCACTACATGCGCCAGGCTCCGGTCGGGGAAGGGAGATCAGGCCGCTGCCGGCCTGCGTCCAGCTGCCGTCGCCAGTTCGCGGATGCCGGGTTCGATGTGCTGCAGCGCGATCGATGAAATGCCCAAGCGCATGAAGCGCGAAGGCTTTTCGGTGCGATCGAAGAAGCGGTCGCCGGGCTCGATGATGACGCTGCGCGAGGCTGCGGCCTCCGCCAGTCCGCGCGAATCGGTGCCGCGCGGCCCCTCGAGCCAGAGCGACGTACCGCCGGCCGAATCGGTCGAGCGCCACTCAGGCAGGAAGGCAGAAATCGCATGGACCAGACGCTTGCGCCTCTCGTCGAAGGCGCTCGACAGCCGCCGCACCAGCGCCTCGTGATGGCCGAGCGACAGGAAGAGCGCCACGGCGCGCTGGTTGTTGGCCGGCGGATGGCGCAGCATGAAGCGGCGCAGCGCCCGAAGCTCGGAGATCAGCCCGGCCGAGGCGACGATGTAGCCGAGCCTGAGGCCGGGAGCCAGCGTCTTCGACATCGAGCCGACATAGACGACGCGGCCGGACCGATCGAGGCTCTTCAGCGCCTGCTGCGGCGCCTCGTCCAGGAGCTGGCTGTCATAGCCGTCCTCGATGATGATCTGGTTGTGCCGGTTGGCGCGCGCCAGAAGATCCTGCCGCCGCTCCGCCGACAGCGGCACCATGGTCGGGCAATGGTGGCTGGGCGTGACGAAGACGAAGCCGGAATCACTGGGAATGGCAGAGGTTACGATGCCGGAGGGGTCGACTGGAACCGGCTGGATATCGGCGCCGGCCAGCCGGAAGATCGAGCGTGCATCGGGATAGCCGGGGTCTTCCATCGCCACCTTGGAGCCCTTGGTCATCAAAAGCGTGGCCAGCATGTAAAGCGCGTTCTGCGCGCCCAGCGTCACGATGATCTCGTCCGGATTGGCGAAGATGCCGCGCCGCGGCAGCAGCCGGGCCTGGATCTGCTCGATCAGGAGCGGATCGTCGCGGTCGACCATGTCGGATGCCCAGTTGCGGATTTCGAGCACCGCCAGCGCCATGCGGTTGCACTCGCGCCATTCGGCGGTCGGGAACAGCGCCGGGTCGAACTGGCCGTAGACGAAGGGGTAGGACGACTTGATCCAGTTGTCGTGCTTGGCCGGCGGCGGCATGTCGCTCGCCGCGATCTGCCGGCGCGCCTTCCAGTCGATCTCGTTGGCCTGGTCGGGCGCCTTCTGGTGCGGCTTGGCCGGCGTCGCCAGCACCTCGGGATTGACAAAATGGCCGCGGCGCTCGCGCGCCACCAGGAAGCCCTGGTCGACCAGCTGCTGGAAGGCCAGCACCACGGTGCCCCGCGCCACGCCGAGTTTTTCGGCAAGAATCCGGCAGGACGGAAGCGGCATCGAAGCCGCGATCTGCCGGTCGAGGATGGCGGCGACGATCGCCTGGCGGATCTGCGCCTGCAGGGTCTGACCGGAGTCCGCCGAAATCCGGAACAGGCCGGACCATATGGCCGTGTCGTTTCGCTGTGGCATGGGAGATGTTCCTCGATGGCCAGCTTTTTTCACTTGGCTGGACCAGTCGAATGTACCGGTGGCACAAGGTGTTGCGCCAATCAATTTTTCTGATCGCTGGGATTTATGCCAGTGATCCTTTGCGCCGGCCCGCGCTGCGCTGCGGCATCGCTGCGCATTGAAACAGATGGAATTCGACCCGATAGTTTGCCGCGACGACACGCGCCGGAAACATCCGGCCTGATAAGATGCACCTCAAGAACCGGAGCGAGGCAGTGGATCAACCGTCCTTTCAAAAGCAGCTCGGCGCATTGCGCGATCATCGTGCGGCCAAATCGGGCTCGATGCGCGAGGCTTTCGCCGCCGATCCGCAGCGCTTCGAGAAATTCTCCGCCAGCGACAGCGACGTGCTGCTCGACTGGTCGAAATGTGCGGTCGATGCGCGGACGATGGAGTTGCTGGAGAAGCTGGCCGAGGCCGCCGACCTCGAAGGCCGGCGCGACGCCATGTTTGCCGGCAAGAAGATCAATGTCACCGAAGGCCGCGCCGTGCTGCACACGGCACTACGCAACCTGACCGGCAAGGGCATCGTGCTCGACGGCCAGGACGTGAAGGCGGAAGTCCTCGCCGTGCTCGACGCGATGGGTGCCTTCGCCGACGCGGTGCGTTCCGGCAAAGCGGCCGGCGCGACCGGCAAGAAGATCACCGACATCGTCAACATCGGCATCGGCGGCTCCGATCTCGGCCCTGCCATGGCGACGCTGGCGCTGGCGCCCTATCATGACGGGCCGCGCGCGCATTACGTATCCAATATCGACGGTGCGCATATCCACGACACGCTGAAGGGACTTTCCGCCGAAACCACCCTGTTCATCATCGCGTCCAAGACCTTCACCACGGTCGAGACTATGACCAATGCCGAGACCGCGCGCGGATGGGTCGAGAAGGCGCTCGGCAAGGAAGCGGTCGGCAAGCACTTCGCCGCCGTCTCGACGGCGCTCGACCTGGTCGCCAAATTCGGCATCGCGCCCGATCGCGTCTTCGGCTTCTGGGACTGGGTCGGCGGCCGCTATTCCGTCTGGGGTGCGATCGGCCTGCCGGTGATGATCGCCGTCGGCCCGCGGAATTTTCGCGCCTTTCTCGACGGCGCCCATGAGATGGACGAGCATTTCCGCACCGCGCCGCTGGCGAGGAACCTGCCGGCGCTGATGGGGCTGATCGGCTGGTGGCACCGCGTGATCTGCAAATACCCCGCTCGCGCCGTCATCCCTTACGATCAGCGTCTGTCCAGGCTCCCGGCCTATCTGCAGCAGCTCGACATGGAATCGAACGGCAAGAGCGTGACCCTGGACGGCGGCGCTGTGACGACGCCGACCGGCCCGCTGGTCTGGGGTGAGCCCGGCACCAATGGCCAGCACGCCTTCTTCCAGCTTCTGCATCAGGGCACCGATTTCATTCCCGTCGAATTCCTCGCCGCTGCCGTCGGCCACGAGCCGGAACTGAAGCATCACCACGACCTTCTGCTTGCCAATTGCCTGGCGCAGTCGGAAGCTTTCATGAAGGGCCGCACGCTTGAGGAAGCCCGCGCACAGATGCTGGCGAAAGGCATGAAGCCGGCTGATGTCGACAGGATTGCTCCGCACCGCGTCTTCTCCGGCGACCGCCCCTCGGTGACGATCCTCTACAGAAAGCTCGACCCCCACACGTTCGGACGGCTGATTGCGCTCTACGAGCACCGCGTCTTCGTCGAAGGCACGCTGTTCAACATCAACTCCTTCGACCAATGGGGCGTCGAACTCGGCAAGGAACTGGCGACCGGGCTGCTGCCCGTCGTTGAAGGCAAGGAGAACGCCGCAAAGCGGGACGCCTCGACTGCCGGACTGGTGGAATACATCCACCGCTTGCGCGGCCTGGAGTGAAAAGCTTGGCGGACATCAAGGGAATATTGTTCGACAAGGACGGCACGCTCGTAGATTTCAACGCGACATGGCTGGGCATCGCCGACTTCATGGCGATGGATGCGGCCGAAGGCGATCGCTGGAAAGCAGACAGGCTGCTTGCGGCGGCGGGCTTCGACTTTGCCGCCAAGCGCTTCAAGCCGGATTCGATTTTTGCCTCCGGTACCAACATGGACGTCGTCGAGCTGTGGTTTCCACGGCTGTCCGACGAGGACCAGATGCTTGCCGTCGCCCGCTTCAACGCCATCACTTCGGCGCAGGGATCGGCAATGGCGGTGGCGCTGCCGGGTGTGGTCGAGACGCTTGGCCTGCTTCACAGAAAATCGTACCGGCTTGGCGTCGCCACCAACGACTCGACCAGCGGCGCGGAAAAGACCTTGGTCACTCTGGGCGTCGCGCAGCTTTTCGACGCCGCCTATGGTTACGATGCGGTGGCTAATCCAAAACCGGCGCCGGATACGATCCTTGCCTTCTCGGATCTGACAGGGCTCAGGCCGGCGACGATCGCAATGGTCGGCGACAATCGCCACGATCTGGAGATGGCGCGGGCCGGCGGCTGTGGCCTGGCGATCGGCGTGCTGTCCGGCACCGGCACACGGGAATCGCTGTCGCAGATCGCCGACGTTATCCTCGATTCAGTTGCCGATCTGCCCGATTTTCTTGCGGCCCGAGTCAGCGAGACGGTCTAGACTCGCAGCTAAGCTGGTCCGAACGAGAACACGCCGCTCGGTTTCATCGCCGCATTCCTGCCCTCGCCGACATCCGGCACCTCGTATTCGGCAAGCAGGCGAAGCCGCGAGCGGGGCAGATAGGTGCGGCCTGGATCGCCGACCAGCACCTCGATGCCGGCAGCGAGGCAGCGGTCGAGGAAGGGAACGACCCGGCCGGCAAGATCATGGGCGTAAAACAGGTCGCCGACCACCACGACATCCACCGGTGGCGGCGGACCGCTGGTTATGTCCCCGCCGATCGTCGCAATCGCAACGCCGTTCGCCATCGCATTGAGGCCGATCGCGGCAACGCCGTTGCGGTCGATCTCGGCCGCGATCACCGCGCTTGCGCCGGCTTTTGCCGCTGCGATGCCGACGAGGCCCGAGCCGGCGCCGAGGTCGAGCACGCGACGGCCGGTCACGGTCTCCGGCCGGTCGAAAATATAGCGGGCGAGCACCGCGCCGCCGGCCCAGATATAGGCCCAATACGGTGGCTCCGGTTCAGGTCCGTCCTCTTCGGTCGCGTGTTGGTTCCACTCGACAAGTCGCCTGAGCCCGCTTCCCGGATGGGCGGTGTAAAGCCGAATTTCGGGAATCGCAGGTACTGCCGCGATCCGCATGTTCGCCCGGATGAACTCTGCCGGATCTGGGCGCGAGCCTATACCCACCGCATTGGCGCCGGCGATGCAATCGCTCAAGCTGCGCCTAGCCCCGCAACGCCCGTCGCAGGATCTTGCCGACCGGTGTCTTGGGCAGCTCGGTGCGGAACTCGATATGCCTGGGGCGTTTGTAGCCGGTCAGGTTCTCTTTGCAATAAGCCGCCAGCGCTTCGGCGGTCAGCCCCGGGTCCTTCTTGACGACGAACAGCTTCGGCACTTCACCCGAATGCTCGTCCGGCACGCCGATCGCCGCCACTTCGAGTACCCCCGGATGCTGTGCCACCACTTCCTCGAGTTCGTTCGGATAGACGTTGAAGCCGGAAACCAGGATCATGTCCTTCTTGCGGTCGACGATCTTGGTATAGCCAAGCTCGTCCATGAAGCCCATGTCGCCCGACTTGAAGAAGCCGTCCTCGGTCATCACCTTGGCGGTCTCGTCCGGCCGGTTCCAGTAGCCGGCCATCACTTGCGGTCCGCGGATGCAGATTTCGCCGACTTCGCCGAGCGGCAAATTGTTGCCGTCGTCGTCGCGGATGGCGATCTCGGTCGAGGGCAGCGGCAGGCCGATCGTGCCGGTGTAAACGCCGTCGCTGAATTTGTTGATGGTTGTCCCCGGTGAGGTTTCGGTAAGCCCGTAGGCCTCGCTGATCGGGCAGCCGGTCAGCGCCTTCCAGCGTTCGGCGATGGCCCTCTGCACCGGCATGCCGCCACCCAGCGTCAGGATCAGCGGCTTGAAATCGAGCTTGCGAAAATCCTCATTGTTGAGCAGCGCATTGAACAGCGTGTTGAGGCCCGGAAAGATGTGGATCGGGTATTTCTGCAGCTCCTTGACGAAGCGGGGAATGTCGCGCGGATTGGGGATGAGGACATTCTGTGCGCCTTGCTGCATGCCTAGCAGCACGTTCGCCGTCAGCGCAAAAATGTGATAGAGCGGCAGCGCGCAGAGGAAATTCAGATGCGCCGGCTTAGGCTTGACGGTAAAGGCGTCTTCAGCCCACAGCGCGTTCTGCGCGACGTTCGCCAAAATGTTGCTGTGCAAAAGCATCGCGCCCTTGGAGATGCCGGTCGTGCCGCCTGTGTATTGCAGGAAGGCGATGTCGTCGGCCGCGACCTCTGCGGGCCTGAAGGCCATGCCGGCGCCTGCCTTCAGCGCGGCGCTGAATTTGACATGGCCGGGCAGCGACCATGCCGGCACCATCTTTTTGACGCGGCGTACAACGAAGTTGACGATTGGTCCCTTGATCCCACCGAGCATGTCGCCCATCGAGGCGACCACGATATGCTTGACCGCGGTCCTGGCGATCACCGCCTGCAGGGTGCAAGCGAAATTTTCGAGGATGACAATGGCTTGAGCGCCGGAATCCTTGAGCTGGTGCTCCAGCTCGCGCGGTGTGTAGAGCGGATTGATGTTGACCACGACATAGCCGGCGCGAAGCACTGCCATGATCGCCACCGGATATTGCAGCACATTCGGCATCATCAGTGCGACGCGCGCGCCCTTCTGCAGCCCCGTTGATTGCAGATAGGCGCCGAAGGCGGCCGACTGTCGCTCGAGGTCGGCATAGGTGATCGATTTGCCCATGCAGACGAAGGCCGGCCGATTCGCAAACTGCTTGCACACGGTGACGAGAAAGTCGCCGATCGAGCTGGCGGGCAGGGCGCCGATCTCGGCCGGCACGATCTTTGGATAACTCTTGAGCCACGGTTTTTCCGGCAGGCCGGCGGCCAGCGACGTGATCGCCTTTGGTAATCTCTTGGCCGGACCTGCCGACGGTCGGGGCGCTGTCGGCACTGCCTTCGCCGCCGGCTTGGCGGCAGACTTTGCAGCAGGCGCCGTCTTGCGGGTTGCCGGTTTAGCAGCCGTTCCAACCGTGGTCTTCGCCGCCGGCTTCGCGCTTGCCTTCGCGGTAGCCGCCGGCTTGGCGTCGGCCGCTTTTGACTTGACTGCTTTCGATGTTGCCTCGGCCTTTGCTTTCGCCGCGCTGGTTGTCTTTGCCGGTTTTGCCACCTGTCGCTCCCTCAATCGTTCTTATTGTTTCGGCATGCTTGCGCGCCACCACCGCCCTGATCAACAAAGATATCCCAACGCTTGCCGCAATGCCCGAAACCCGGGAAAATCCGGCACGCTGCCCATCTATCTATGTATTGCCACAAGCGGCGGCCATGCAAGCCTTCGGCACCGGGAGTGCGGTAAGACTTGCCGTCAAACCTCTCGGCCGCGACCGGTTTTCGGACGCGGGTCTCTTGAACCGAAAGGCTCGATTCCCACAATTGGCGGCATCGCCGATCAACAAAAAATTGAAGTCGCTAATAATGTCGTGATCTGCGGATTCGGCTCGTTTTTTTCCACAATTTGCCGCGTGCCGGAATTTTTTTCTGCTTCCCGTGGGTTAGGCAAACAAGCAGTTCCAAAGCTAGAAAAACGGTGCTTATATGCGGCCTTCGCGAGCCTGATAGAGGGGCTTGGAAGAACATCAGGGAGTGCTCAATGAAAAAGAAACTGACTTTTGCAGCCGCGTTGCTGGCTGCAAGCGTCCTCGGCGGCATGGCCAACGCAAAACAACTGGTCTATTGCTCGGAGGCTTCGCCGGCCGGCTTCGACCCGTCGCCATGGAGCGGCGGCAACGACTTCGACGCCTCGTCGCGCACCATCTATTCGCGCCTGGTCGAGTTCGAGCATGGCAAGACCACCATCTCCCCCGGCCTGGCAGAGAGCTGGACGGTTTCCGACGACGGTCTCGAATACACCTTCAAGCTTCGCCCTGGTGTGAAATTCCAGACGACCGATTATTTCACGCCGACGCGCGACCTCAACGCCGACGACGTGATCTTTTCCTTCGAACGCCAGTGGAAGAAAGAAAGCCCGTGGTACAGCTATCTGGAAGGCACCGGCTGGGAATATTTCACCGGCATGGGCTTCCCCGATCTCCTGAAGGAAATCGTCAAGGTCGACGACCTGACGGTGAAATTCGTGCTGAACAAGCCTGAAGTCGCGTTCCTGCCGGACCTCGGCATGGATTTCGCCTCGATCGTTTCCAAAGAGTATGCCGACCAGCTCGACAAGGCCGGCACCAGGCAGCAGTTCACCCAGAAGCCGGTCGGCACCGGTCCGTTCCAGTTCGTCGACTACCAGGTCGACGCGGTCATCCGCTACGCGGCATGGGACGGCTACTATGGCGGCCGCCAGAAGATCGACGATCTGATCTTCGCCATCACGCCCGATCCCGCCGTGCGCGCGCAGAAGCTGAAGGCGGGCGAATGCGATATCATGTCGTACCCGGCGCCAGCCGACATTGCCGGACTGCAGGCCGACACGAACCTCAAGGTCGATGAGCAGGAAGGCCTGAATATCGGCTACATGGCCTATAACACAACGCAGCCGCCCTTCGATAAGGTCGAGGTCCGCAAGGCCCTCAACATGGCGGTGAACAAGAAGGCAATCATCGACGCGGTCTATCAGGGTGCCGGCACGCCGGCCATCAACCCGATCCCGCCGACCATGTGGTCCTACAACAAGGACATCAAGGACGATCCCTACGATCCGGAGGCGGCCAAGAAGATGCTGGCCGACGCCGGCGTCAAGGATCTGTCGATGAAGATCTGGGCTATGCCGGTCAGCCGCCCCTACAACCCGAACGCCCAGCGCGTCGCCGAGTTGATCCAGGCCGACTATGCCGCCGTCGGCGTCAAGGCGGAGATCGTCAGCTACGAATGGACCGAGTATCGCCAGCGCGGCAAAGCCAAGGATCGCGACGGCGCCTTCCAACTGGGCTGGACCGGGGACAATGGCGATCCGGACAACTTCTTTTTCCTGCTCGGTTGCGATGCCATCGGCCAGTCCAATTATGCGATCTGGTGCAATCAGGAATTCGAAGCCCTGCTGAAAAAAGGCAAGGCAACGACGGACGTCGCCGAGCGCACCAAGATCTACGAGGAAGCTCAGGTGGTGTTCAAGCGTGAGGCTCCGTGGCTGACCATCGCCCATTCCAAGGTCTTCATGCCGATGAACAAGAAGGTGTCGGGCTTCGTTATGGACCCGCTCGGCATTCATCGGTTTGACGGCGTCGACGTCACCGAATAAGTCCTGAGAAATTGAACGGCGGCGCTGGACTTCCCGCGCCGCCGTTCTATGAAGCAAGATGCTCCGTTATCTCCTCCACAAGCTCGCTTTGATCATCCCGACCGTGTTCGGCATATCGCTGGCGGCGTTCGCTTTCGTCCGGCTTCTGCCCGGCGATCCCATCCTGGCCCTGGCCGGCGAGCGCGGCGTCAGCCCCGAACGCTACGCCCAGCTCATCGAGCAGTTTGGCTACAACCGGCCCTATGTCATCCAGTACCTGGAATATATCGGCAGGGTCCTCACCGGCGATTTCGGCATATCCATTGCCACCAAGCGGCCAGTGCTCGGCGAATTCCAGGCGCTGTTTCCGGCCACGCTGGAACTGGCGACGGTGGCGTTGATCATCGCCATCCTGCTTGGCATCCCTGCCGGCATTTTCGCTGCGGTCAAGCGGGGCTCCTGGTTCGACCAGGCGACGATGGGTGTCGCGCTGACCGGCTATTCGATGCCGATCTTCTGGTGGGGGCTGCTGCTCATTATCTTCTTCTCCGGCTATCTCGGCTGGACGCCGGTTTCCGGCCGCATCGGCCTGCAGTATTTCTTCAGGCCGACGACCGGGTTCATGCTCATCGACAGCCTGATCTCCGGCAGGAGCGGCGCTTTCAAATCCGCCGTCAGCCATCTGATCCTGCCATCGATCGTGCTGGCGACGATCCCGCTCGCCGTCATAGCGCGCCAGACGCGCTCGGCGATGCTCGAGGTGCTGGGCGAGGACTATGTCCGCACCGCGCGTGCCAAGGGCCTGGCGCCGCGCCGTGTCATCGGGCTGCATGCTTTTCGCAACGCGCTGATCCCAGTGGTCACCACCATTGGACTGCAGGTCGGCACGTTGATGGCAGGCGCCATTCTGACCGAAACCATTTTTTCCTGGCCAGGCATCGGCAAATGGATGATCGACGCCATCGGCAAGCGCGACTATGTCGTCGTGCAGAGCGGATTGCTGATCATCGCGCTGATCGTCATGGCGGTGAACCTGATCGTCGACGTGCTCTACGCCGTCATCAATCCGCGCATCCGGGTGCAGTGAGATGACCGACGAATCCGCCGCCGAAGCCACCGCTGCCTCCATCCCGACAGGCGGCAGGCAAAGGGCGTTTGCCGAGTTCTGGCATTACTTCTCGATGAACACCGGGGCCGTCATCGGTCTTGTCGTGTTTTCGGCGCTCGTGCTGGTGGCGATCTTTGCGCCGTTCGTCGCCCCGCATTCGCCCGACGAGCAGTTTCGCGATGCACTGCTGGCGCCTCCTGCCTGGCAGGAAGGCGGCAAATCGATGTTCCTGCTCGGCACCGATGCGGTCGGCCGCGACATGCTTTCGCGGTTGATCTTCGGGGCACGTTTTTCGCTGTTCATCGGCCTGGTGGTCGTCGTCTTCTCACTCACCAGCGGCATCGTGCTTGGCGTGCTCGCCGGCTATTTCCGCGGCTGGGTCGACACGCTGATCATGCGCATCATGGATATCATCCTGGCCTTCCCGTCGCTGCTTCTGGCGCTGGTGCTGGTGGCGATCCTCGGCCCGGGCCTGTTCAATGCCATGTTGGCGATCGCACTGGTGCTGCAGCCGCATTTCGCACGTCTCACCCGCGCCGCCGTGATGGCCGAAAAGAACCGCGAATATGTGATCTCCGCCAAGGTGGCCGGCGCCGGTCATCTTCGCTTGATGGTGAGGACGATCTTGCCGAACTGCCTGGCACCGCTGATCGTGCAGGCCACGCTGTCCTTCTCCAACGCTATTCTCGAGGCTGCGGCGCTCGGCTTCCTCGGTGTCGGTGCGCAGCCGCCGACACCAGAATGGGGCACGATGCTCGCTTCGGCGCGCGAATTCATCCTGCGCGCGCCTTGGGTGGTGACCTTCCCCGGCCTTGCCATCCTGATCACTGTGCTTGCAATCAATCTGATCGGCGACGGCCTGCGCGATGCCTTCGACCCCAAGCTGAAGAGATCATGATCCAATGCCTCTTCTCGAGATCAAGAACCTGACCGTTTCCTTCGACACCGCCGCCGGACCATTCATGGCGGTACAAGGCATCGACCTGTCGGTCGAACCGCGCGAGGTGCTGGCGATCGTCGGCGAATCCGGTTCCGGAAAATCGGTGGCGATGCTGGCGGTGATGGGGCTCTTGCCCAACACGGCGACGGTGAGGGCCGACCGCATGGCCTTCGACGGCATCGACCTGCTAAAGCTCGGCCCATCCGAGCGGCGCAAGATCGTCGGCAAGGACATTTCGATGATCTTCCAGGAACCGGTCGCCAGCCTCAACCCATGCTTCACCGTCGGCTTCCAGATCGAGGAGGTGCTGCGTTTTCATATGGGCATGGACCGCGCTCAGCGCCGGGCGCGCGCCATTGAACTGATGAAGCTCGTCGGCATCGCCGACCCCGAGGAACGGCTGGGCTCGTTCCCGCATCAGATGTCGGGCGGCCAGTGCCAGCGCGTCATGATCGCCATCGCCATCGCCTGCAATCCGAAGCTTTTGATAGCCGACGAGCCAACCACGGCACTCGACGTCACCATTCAGAAGCAGATCCTCGACCTGCTGGTCGGCCTGCAGGCCAAATACGGCATGGGCCTGATCATGATCACCCACAATATGGGGGTCGTTGCCGAGACCGCCGACCGTGTCATCGTCCAGTACAAGGGCCGCAAGATGGAAGAGGCCGATGTGCTGTCGCTGTTCGAATCCCCCAGGAGCAATTACACGCGCGCGCTTCTGTCGGCGCTGCCGGAGAACGCCGTCGGCGACCGGTTGCCTACTGTTTCCGACATGCTGTTCGAGCCGGCCCCATCTGTAGTCGCAGCCCGATCCGCAGGAGGAACCGCCTCATGAGCGTGACGGTAGTCGAAGGCAAGAACATCGTGCGCGACTATCATGTCGGCGGCGGGCTTTTCCGCCCCTCCCGTACGGTTCATGCGGTCAAGGGTGTTTCGTTCAGCGTCGACAAGGGCAAGACGCTGGCCATCGTCGGCGAGAGCGGCTGCGGCAAGTCAACACTCGCCCGCATCATCACCCTGATCGACCCGGCGACCTCCGGCGAGCTTTTCATCGATGGCAAGAAGGTCGACATCGCGAGGGATGGTCTGTCGAAGGAAATGCGCCGCAAGGTGCAGATCGTCTTCCAGAACCCCTATGGTTCGCTCAATCCACGCCAGAAGATCGGCGACGTGCTTGGCGAGCCGCTGCTCATCAACACCGACAGCACGGCCGACGAACGGCGCGATCTCGCCATGAAGATGTTGAAGAAGGTCGGTCTCGGCCCCGAACATTATAATCGCTACCCGCATATGTTTTCGGGCGGCCAGCGCCAGCGGATCGCCATTGCCCGCGCGCTGATGCTCAACCCCAGCCTTCTGGTGCTGGACGAGCCGGTCTCGGCACTCGATCTTTCGGTGCAGGCGCAGGTGCTGAACCTGCTCGCCGACCTGCAGGACGAGTTTCAGCTGACCTATGTTTTCATCAGCCACGACCTGTCGGTGGTACGCTATATCGCCGACGACGTGATGGTGATGTATTTCGGCGAGGCGGTCGAATACGGCTCGCGCGACGAGGTCTTCGCCGACCCCAAGCACAGCTACACCAGGACGCTGTTCGCGGCGACGCCGCGTGCCGACGTCGCCAGCATCAAGGCAAGGTTGGCGAAAAAGAAGGCCGCCTGATCCGGCGAGGTTTGCCGGCCGGCTACCGCTTCTCGATCCCCGGAATGCTGGAGATCTCCTCGACGAGAAAGTCGACCAGCAGCCGCACCCGGGCGATACCCGCACGCTCCGGAACGATCAGCATGCTCAGCGGGACGGGAGGCGGAAAATAGCCCGGCATGACCACTTCCAGCCGGCCGGCCGCCAGAAGATCGTCGACAAGCCAGTGGTGCGCGGGTGCGATGCCGCGTCCGGCGACAAGGGCTTCGCGCGCGGCAAGCCCATGGTCCACACGAAATCGCCCGCCAAAGGGCACCGCAAAGGTCTCGCCGCCCGGCCCCTGCAGGACGAGCATGTCGCTTCCCGCGATGTTCGACATCCGGATGCCTTCATGGCCAGGCAGATCGTGCGGGACAGCCGGTCTGCCGCGCGCCGCCAGATAGGCCGGCGCCGCCACCAGCAGACGCCGGGACTGGCCGAGCGCCCGCAGTTTCATCGAGCTGTTGGTGAGCGGACCGAGGCGAAGCGCGATATCGACGCCCTCCCGCACGAGATCGATGCGCTCGTCGGTGAGGCTGAGATCGATGCCGATGTCGGGATAGCGGTCCTGAAAGGCGAAGATCAACCGGCTGACGTGCAAGACCCCGAGCGCCGCCGTGCAGGATATCCGGATCGTGCCGGCCGACGCGCCGCGCGTGCCCCGCGCCTCATCGCCGGCCTGCTCAACGAGGCGCAGGATCTGGACGCTGTCGGCATAGTAACGGCTGCCTTCATCGGTCATCGTCACACGCCGGGTGGTCCTGCTGAGCAAGGGCACTCCGACGGCCTCCTCGAGTTCTCGCAAATGCCGTGTGACCGTCGACTGCCCAACTCCGAGTTCGCGCGCCACCGCCGAGAGGCTGCCGCGCTCGGCGACGCGAACGAAGGTGCGCATGCGCTCGAGAGTGACGTCCGATCTATCCATTATTCGGCATAATCTTATGCATTTCCTACATATAGTGGATCAGCCCGCGGCTGGCTACCTTTGGTGTCTATCGTCCTTCTTCGGAGTAGACCCATGAAAGTCCTGCTTGTTTTTGCTCATCCTGAACCGCGTTCGCTCAACGGCGCGCTGCGTGACGTCGCCATCAGGGAACTCGAGGCCCAAGGACACGAGGTGCGGGTGTCGGACCTCTATGCCGACGGCTGGAAAGCCGAGGTGGACCGTGCCGACTTTCCGGCGTGGCCGCCCGAAGCACGCTTCCTGCCGACCGCCGCCTCCAAAAAGGCTTTCGCGACCAACACACTCACCGAAGACGTCAAAGCCGAGATCGACAAGCTGCTATGGGCCGACACCCTGATCCTCCAGTTCCCGCTGTGGTGGTACGCCATGCCGGCGATCCTCAAGGGCTGGGTCGATCGCGTGTACGCCTATGGCTTCGCCTATGGCGTTGGCGAGCACAGCGACAAGCGGTGGGGTGACCGCTTTGGTGAGGGAACGCTCGCCGGCAAGCGCGCAATGCTGATCGTGACCACCGGCGGCTGGGAGGAGCATTATTCTGCCCGCGGCGTCAACGGCCCGATCGACGACCTGCTGTTCCCGATCAATCACGGAATTCTCTATTATCCGGGCTACGACGTGCTTCCGCCGTTCGTGGTTTACAGGGTGGACCGTTTTGGGGAAGCCGATTTCGAGCCTGTCGCGGAGCGGCTGCGCGAGAGGATGCGGACGCTCGAGACAATCCGGCCCATTCCTTATCGGCAGCAGAATGGTGGCGATTACCTGATCCCAAGCATGCAGTTGCGCCCCGGCCTGGAGAGCCCGGGTGCAACCGCTTTCGCGCTCCACCAGAACGGCGCAAGCGCAGCCGGACAGCCCGATCAGGACAGCCGGGCGATGACGGTACGCAGCGCCTCGCCGAAACGCCGAACTTCCTCGATCGTATTGTAATGCACCAGGGAGGCGCGGACGGCGCCGCTGTCCATGCTTAAGTTGAGCCGCTTCATCAGGCGCGGCGCATACATATGGCCGTCGCGAATGCCGATCTGCATCTCGGCCATTTCCTCGACGATCCTCTGCGGCGACAGCGTGCCGATGTTGAAACAGAAAGTCGGCACGCGCTCGCTGAGGCGTGCTTCGTCGGCGACACCATAGATCGTCGCGCCGCAACCCTTGAGCACCGCCAGCATTTCGCGCGCCAGCACCTGCTCGTAATCGCGGATGGCATTCATGCCGGCGACGATGTTGTCGCGACGCGACCGGTTATTCTCGGACAAGAAATTGCGGCCGATCGACTCGAGATAGCGCACCGCGGCATCCATGCCGGAGACGTTCTCGTAGATGAAGGTACCGGCCTCGATCTTGTAAGGCGGCTCGTCGGGGATGAAATCCTCGCGGAAGGTCGGCAAGCGCTTCAGTGTTTCGAAGCGGCCCCACAGGAAGCCCATATGAGGCGAGAAATTCTTGTAGCCGGAGCAGACCAGATAATCGCAATCCCAGGCCTGCACATCGATCAACCCGTGCGGGCCGTAATGCACGCAGTCTAGGAACACTTCGGCGCCTGCCGCATGCGCAATCCTAGCCACGGAAGCAACGTCGACAATCGAGCCGATCGAATGCGCCGTCACCGTGCAGGCGACGAGCCGGGTGCGCTCTGAGACCAGCGGGCGCAAATCGTCGACATGCAGATTGCCGTCCTCGCGCATCCGCCACCATTTGAACTTGGCGCCGGCGGGCGCCAGCGCCAGCCACGTCGCGATATTAGCGTCGTGATCCATGTCGGTGATGACGATCTCGTCACGCTCCCCGTTTGGGCGCTCGGAAAGCATCTGGCCGATGGCGAGGCTGACCAGGCGGATGAACGAAGTGGCGTTCATGCCGAAGCAGATCTCCGCCGGGTTGGTAGCGTTGATCAGCAAGGCCACGCTTTCGCGCGCGCCGGCCACTGCTTGATCGACGGTGACGCTGCGGCCATAGCGGCCGCCGCGCTGCACATTATGCGCAACCAAATGGTTGGTGACCGCATCGAGCACGCTTTGCGGGATCTGCGCGCCGGCGGCATTGTCCATGAAGACGAAGTCTCCGGCTTGCTGCAAGGCGGGAAACATGGCGCGGATCGTCTCGACCGGGAAAGCTGCGGCATCGCCGGTTTTCGAAATCTGATGCTGGTTCAAGCTCGTCTCCTGCGAAGTGCCTAACGGAAGTTGATATTCGGGGAATTGGCGGACGGAAATCGTTGGCGACCTCAGCGGGTCTTTTCGGTCTGGAAGCGGCGTTCCAGGAGGCTGACGAGTCGGACCATCGGCCAGAGAAAGATCAGATAGACCAGCGCCGCGCCGATCAGCGGTGAGGGATTGGCATAGAGCGATTGCGCGTTGGTCGCTTCCTTCAGCAGTTCAGGCAATGCTACCGTGGAGGCGAGCGAGGTGTCCTTGAACATCGAAACGCAATTGCTGGTCATTGGCGGAATGACGACGCGGATCGCCTGCGGCAGCACTACCTTGCGCAAGGTCAGCAAGAACGGCAGGCCGAGCGCCTGCGCCGCCTCGAACTGGCCGCGCGGAATGCTCTCTATGCCGGAGCGGAGCACCTCGGCCGAATAGGCCGCCATGATGATGGCGAACGCCATCACCGCGGACGTCCACGATGACAGGCGAATGCCGAGGAACGGCAGCGCATAGTAGATCAGGATCAGCACCACCAGCACCGGCATCGCCCGGAAAATGTCGATGTAGCCGACAGCCAGCAGCCGAAGCGGCTTTGGCGCATAGAGCCGCACCAGGCTGATCGCGAGGCCGACGGGAATACCGATGCCGATGCTCATGATTCCGAGCAGCAGCGTGTTCAGGAAACCGCGCAGCAGCGCCGGCAGGCTGGAGACCATGACGTCGGCGTTGAAGAAGGTGTCCAGCAGCGACATCGCAGCATTTCCGAAACGTTTGGCGTCCCGCGACGCTCGAGCCCCAGCTCGAAATCCCGAAATCGTGCCGGTACGAAAGCCGGCACGAAATTTAAGCGCGAACTGCCGCTCAGGCCTTCGGCACAGGCATTTCCTTGACGGTCGAGGAATCGGCCGGTGCGTCGCTGCCGAACCACTTCTTGTGGATCGCGGCCAGCGTGCCGTCCTTCTTCATCGCGGTCAGCGCGTCGTTCAGCTTGCCGAGCAGCGGGTGGTCCTTGGTCATCATCAGGCCGTACTGCTCGCCGGTCTTGATGCGCTCTTTTACGGCGAGATCCTTCATCCTGGTGAAAGAATATTCCAGGCCCGGAATATCGCTGACCGCCGCATCGACGCGGCCGGAGCTGAGATCGAGCAGCAAATTCTGCTGCGTGTCGTAGCCTTTGACGTCACTGAACCCGTCCGCCTCCTGGTGGGCCTTCACCCAGGCTTCGCCGGTCGAGCCGGACAGCACGCCGATGATCTTGCCCTTGAGGTCGGCCTCGGCTTTGATTGGGCTGTCGGCCTTCGCGGCGATGCCCATGTCGGAATCATAGTAGGGCTGCGTGAACGACTGAGACTTCAGCCGCTCCGGCGTGATGGTGATCGACGAGATGGCGACGTCGATGCGCTTCGAGGTGGTGGCGGCGAACAGCGCTTGGAAACCGAGGTCGGCGATGTCGGTGGTCATGCCGATACGCTTTGCCGCCTCATTGACGATGTCGACTTCGAAACCCTCGAACGTGCCGCTCTCGTTCTTGTATTCAAAAGGCGGATTGGTCGGATAGGCGCCGACATTCAGCGCGCCTTCGGCGTAGGCCGGGCCGCCGGCGATGCCGATCGCGGCAGCAACAAGAAGCAGGTTGCGACGGGTGAAGTTCATTTTCGTTCCCTCTGGTTGTGATCGGGCGGGTTTGGCCCCGCACGGTTTTGATGCGCCAAGTGACGGGACTGCCGGAAAGCCCTCCCGGCACGGCAGTCGTAAGACATCGGATGCTATCCAAAGTACCGCGTTTTTCAAGGCGAAAGTTTAAGCTTAAAAAATTGCTACGTGTTGCCGTCACTCCGGAATTACCGCCGTGGCCTGGATCTCAACCTTGGCGCGATCCTCGACCAGCGCCATCACCTGCATGGCGGCCATGGCCGGAAAATGCCGGCCGATCACCTCGCGATAGACCTCGCCGATCCCCTTGAGATTGGCCAGATATTCCGCCTTGTCGGTAAAGTACCAGGTCATCGAGGTGATATGCTGCGGCTTGGCGCCGGCCTCGGCGAGCACGGCGACAATATTGGCCAGCGTTTGCCGCACCTGACCGACAAGATCATCGGTCTCGAAGCAGCCCTGTCCGTTCCAGCCGACCTGCCCGCCGACGAAGACAAGCTGCCCGCGCGCGGCGACGCCGTTGGCGTAGCCGACGGGTTTCGCCCAGCCTTCCGGCTGCAGGATGGTGTGCATGTCAAAACCTCCCAATGCTCAAATCCGGTCGCTCAAACTCAAGGACAATCAATTTTTACGCAAACTCCTGTCTCAGGCCGCTCCCATCACTTGCCGTGCAATCACCACTTTCTGCACGTCGGACGCCCCCTCGTAGATGCGCAGTGCCCGAATCTCGCGATACAGTCTTTCGACGATATGCCCCTTGCGGACGCCGTCGCCGCCATGCAGCTGGACAGCCTTGTCGATCACCTCTTGCGCTTTGTCGGTAGCGAACAGCTTGGCCATGGCGGCTTCGCGGGTAACCCGGGCCGCGCCCATGTCCTTGGTCCAGGCGGCGCGGTAGACCAGTAAGGCGGCGGCATCGACATCCAGCGCCATGTCGGCGATATGGCCCTGCACCATCTGCAGCTCGGCCATCGGTGCACCGAACAGCTTGCGCTCGGCCACTCTTGTGATGCCTTCGTCCAGCGCGCGCCGGGCAAGGCCGAGCGCCGCTGCGCCGACAGTCGAACGGAATACGTCGAGCACCGACATGGCGATGCGAAAACCGTCACCGGGTTTGCCGATCAGCGCCGAGGCTGGGACGCGTGCATTGTCGAAAGATAGCCGGGCGAGCGGGTGCGGCGCGATCACCTCCAGCCGCTCGGCGATGGTCAGCCCCTCGGCCTCGGAAGGCACGACGAAGGCGGAAAGCCCCTTGGCGCCGGGCGCCTCGCCGGTACGGGCAAAGACAACATAAAAGTCAGCGATACCGCCGTTGGAGATCCAGGTCTTTTCGCCGGATAGGTGATAGCTGTCGCCGTCTCGCGCGGCGGTCATTTCCATATTGGCAACGTCCGAGCCCGAACGCGGCTCCGAAAGCGCGAAAGCCGAAATCGCCTTGCCGGCCCGTGTCTTTGCCAGCCAGTGCTGCTGGTCTGGCGTGCCGAACAGGCTGAGCGCGCCGGTGCCGAGCCCTTGCATGGCGAAGGCGAAATCGGCGAGCCCATCATGCCGGGCCAGCGTCTCGCGCGTGAGGCAGAGCGTGCGCACGTCGAGCGGCGAGGGGTTTTCGATGTCGAGCGCCGTCGGCTTCAGCCAGCCGTCCCGGCCGAGCTTGGCCACCAGCTCGCGGCAAGCGGCGTCGACATCGTCATGCGCGACCGGCAGGTTTTTCCCGCACCAGGCATCCAGCTCTTCGGCGAGTGCGCGGTGTCGGTCCTCGAAGAACGGCCAGTTGAGGAAGGACCGATCAGGCATTTCTGCCTCCGCTATGCTTCGGGCCTCGCGCTCTACGGCGCCCCCCTCTGGCCTGCCGGCCGTCTCCCCCTCCAGGGGGGAGATTGGCAGCTCCGGCGTCCGCCCGCATCTTGCGGCGGTTGCGATTGGCTAAGGTGGGAACCAAAGTCGATCTCCCCCCTTGAGGGGGAGATGTCCGGCAGGACAGAGGGGGGCGCTGTCCCGCGAACCTGTCGGTCTTTATCGAAGAAAACATCCTCAATTCCCCTCGAACACCGGCTTTTCCTTGGCGACGAAAGCCTCGTACGCCCGTTCGAAATCGCGTGTCTGCATGCAGATCGCCTGCGCCTGCGCTTCCGATTCGATAGCCTGGTCAAGCCCCATCGACCATTCCTGATTCAGCTGCGTCTTGGTCATGCCATGGGCGAAGGTCGGGCCGGAAACGACGCGCGCGGCCATGTCGAGCGCGTCGGCCTCTAGCGTTGCGACATCGACCAGCCGGTTGTAGAAGCCCCAGCGCTCGCCTTCCTCGGCGCTCATCGTGCGGCCGGTATAGAGCAGCTCGGCGGCGCGGCCCTGGCCAATGATGCGCGGCAGGATCGCGCAGGCGCCCATGTCGCAGCCGGCAAGGCCGACGCGGGTGAACAGGAAAGCCGTTTTGGCCTGTGGCGTGGCGATGCGGATATCGGAGGCCATGGCGATGATTGCGCCGGCGCCGACCGCCACGCCGTCGACCGCCGCAATAATCGGCTTGCCGCAATTCAGCATCGCCTTGACGAAATCGCCGGTCATGCGGGTGAAGGCGAGCAGCGCCTTCATGTCCATCTTGACCAGCGGCCCGATGATTTCATGGACATCGCCGCCCGAGCAGAAATTGCCGCCATTGGGAAGGAACACCACCGCATCGACATCGTCGGCATAGACGAGATCGCGAAAAGTGTCGCGCAATTCGGCATAGCTGTCGAAGGTCAGCGGGTTCTTGCGCTCCGGCCGATCGAGCCGGATTTTTGCGATCTTGCCTTCGACCTGCCAGAGGAAATGCTTCGACTTGCGGCCAGCCATCTTCGTCATTCCCGTCCCTCCCAATTGCTGCGGAAGGAGGTCAGCATGCCGGTCAGCCGGCGCGCCTCGTCCTCGCTCACATTGCCCAGCAACTCGCCGACCCATTTTTCATGCGCGGCGGCGATCACGGCGAAAGTCTTCGATCCCTCTTCCGTCAGCCGCACCATCGAAGTGCGGCGGTCGCCATTGCGTCGGGCCCGCATCACCAGCCCTTCCGAGACCAGCCGGTCGATGATGCCGGTGACATTGCCGTTGGACACCAGCAGGAAGCGCGAAAGATCGCTCATCAGCATGCCTTCCGGCGCGCGGTAGAGCGCGGCCATCACGTCGAAGCGTGGCAGCGTCGTGTTGAACTCTTGCCGCAGGCGTTCGCGCAGCTCGGCCTCGATGGTGCGCGAGGCGCGCAGCAGGCGAATCCACAGCCGCAGGCGGTCCTTGCCGGGTCCGGACGGGGCGGGTAGGGGACCGGCTACCATGTCTCACCTCCGGAGATCGACATCGTCTGCCCGGTAATCGACCGGGCGGCGTCGCCACACAGATAAAGTACCGCGGCCGCAATTTCCTCCGGCTGGATGAAGCGGTCTTGCGGGTTGGTCGCGGCAAGGCTTGCCCGTGCCTGCTCGGACGAGCGGCCGGTCGCTTCGACGATGCGCTGGACGGCGCTCTCCAGCATCTCGGTTTCGACAAACCCTGGGCACACGGCATTCACTGTTATGCCGGACTTGGCGGTCTCGACGGCGAGTGCCCGCATCAGGCCGACGACGCCATGCTTGGCGGCAACGTAAGCTGAGACATAGGGATAGCCTTTCAATCCGGCGGTGGAAGCGACGAAGATGATACGGCCAGTCTTGCGCACTGCCATGCCGGCCAACGCCGGCTTCACCGTCAGGAACGCACCAGTCAAGTTGACGTCGAGCGTGCGCTGCCAGTCTGCCAGCGAGGTCCGTTGCGCCGGCGCGCTGCCGGACATGCCGGCATTGGCAACGACGATGTCGAACGCTCCGTGTGCCGCTTCCGCGGCCTCATAGAGCGCCGTCATCGATGCCTCGTCGGTGACGTCGGCGGCAACGGCGAAGATGCGCTTGTTCTCGGCGGCAACCTCGGCAAGCGGCTCCACGCGCCGGCCGCAGATGGTCACGTTAATGCCCGCGCCGGCCAGCGCCAGCGCGATCGCGCGGCCGACGCCGGAGCCGCCGCCGGTGACCAGCGCGTGACGCCCCGAAATCGTCGCCGTGGCACTCATACCTTCAACCCCGCTGCCGCTTCGCGCTCGGCCAGCCGGTAGAGCTGGTCGCGGCCGGGCAGATAGGGATCCGGCCATTTGACGCCCCGATCGCCAAGCGTGACGGCCGCGTGCAGCGTCCAGTACGGATCGGCAAGATGCGGCCTAGCCAGTGCGACGAGATCGGCGCGGCCCGCCATCAGGATCGAGTTGACGTGGTCCGGCTCATAGATATTGCCGACCGCCATCGTCGCCATGCCGACCTCGTTGCGGATGCGATCGGAAAACGGCGTCTGGAACATGCGGCCATAGACCGGTCTTGCCACGGCCGAAGTCTGGCCGGCCGATACGTCGCAGATGTCTACGCCGGCCTCATGCAGCAGCCGCGCGATCTCTACGGCATCGGCCGGCGTCACGCCTTCGATGCCCAGCCAGTCATTGGCGGAGATGCGCATCGAGATCGGCTTCTCGGCCGGCCACGCGGCGCGCACCGCATGAAAGATTTCCAAGGGATAGCGCATGCGGTTTTCCAGCGAGCCGCCATAGGAGTCGGTGCGCCGGTTGGTCACGGGCGTGATGAAGGAGGACAGGAGATAGCCGTGCGCGGCGTGGATTTCGAGCATGTCGAAGCCGCAGCGCGCCGCCATCTCGGCCGAAGCGACAAACTGGTCGCGCACCATATCCATGTCGGCGCGGTCCATCGCCTTCGGCACCTGGTTTTCCGGCGACCACGGCACGGAAGAGGCTGCCATGACCGGCCAATTGCCTGAGGGCAGCGGCACGTCGGTTCCCTGCCAGCCGAGCCTGGTCGACCCCTTGGCACCGGAATGGCCGATCTGGGCGCAGATCTTGGCCTCGGTCTCGGCATGGACGAACTCGACCAGCCGCTTCCAGGCGACCTCATGCTCGGGCGCATAGAAACCGGGGCAGCCAGGCGTAATGCGGCCCTCCGCGCTGACGCAGGTCATCTCGATGTAGAGGAGGCCGGCGCCGCCCTTGGCCCGTTCGGCGTAATGGGCGAAATGCCAGTCAGTCGGACAGCCGTCGACCGCCTTGTACTGCGCCATCGGCGAGACGACGACGCGGTTCTGCAGCGCCATGCCGCGCAGCCGGAACGGCGCGAACATCGGCGCGCGACGCAGATTGTTGCCGCCGGCACCGGCCTGGCGCTGGAACCATTCCTCGGCGCCGGCCAGCCATTCGGCATCGCGCAGCCGCAAATTCTCGTGACTGATGCGCTGCGAACGCGTCAAAAGCGAATAGTTGAACTGCACCGGATCGAGGCCGAGATAGCGCTCGACCTCCTCGAACCATTCGAGCGAATTGCGCGCCGCCGACTGCAGCTTCAGCACTTCGGTGCGGCGGGCGTCCTCATATTTGCGGAAGGCTGCCTCGAGGTCCGGTTCGGACTCGACATAGTCGGCCAGCGCCACCGCGCTTTCCAGCGCCAGCTTGGTGCCGGAACCGATCGAGAAATGCGCGCTCGCCGCCGCGTCCCCCATCAGCGCCAGGTTCTTGTAGGACCAGCGTTCGCACAAGACGCGCGGGAAATTGATCCACGCCGAGCCGCGGATATGACTGGCATTGGTCATCAGCGCGTGGCCGCCGAGATGACGGGCAAAGATGCGCTCGCAGACGGCAATGGATTCCTGCTGCGACATCGCGCCGAAGCCGAAGCGCTGCCAGGTCTGCTCGCTGCATTCTACGATGAAGGTCGCGGTATCGCTGTCGAACTGGTAGGCGTGCGCCCACACCCAGCCATGCTCGGTTTTCTCGAAGATGAACGTGAAGGCGTCGTCGAATTTCTGGTGGGTGCCGAGCCAAACGAACTTGCATTTACGGATGTCGATATCGGGCTTGAACACGTCGACGAAGGTGCCCCGCGCTTTCGAGTTCAGCCCGTCGGCGGCGACAACCAGGTCGTGCGTCTCCATAAACGGCCTTGGATCGGCGATGTCGGATTCGAAGACCAGCTTGACGCCGAGCTCGCGCGCCCGCCGTTGCAGCAGGGTGAGCAGCCGCTTGCGGCCGATGCCGCAAAAGCCATGACCGGTCGAGACCGTTCGCACGCCGTCATGGATGACGGCGATGTCGTCCCAATAGGCGAAATGCTTGCGGATCCAGACGGCGCTGACCGGGTCGTTTTTGGTCAGGTTCTCCAGCGTTTCGGCCGACAGCACGACGCCCCAGCCGAACGTATCATCGGCACGGTTGCGCTCGAATACCGTGACCTCATGCGCGGCATCCCTGAGCTTCAGCGAGATTGCAAAGTAGAGCCCGGCTGGCCCGCCGCCGAGAACCGCAACTTTCATCGTGCGATCTCCTCTTCGCTTCTGTCAGTCGAGTTTACGCCTGAAGCAGATTAATTCAAGCTTGAAGTTTCAGGATTGAAACAATCCGCCTCAGAAACCCAGCCTGCCGGCAGTCGGCTTGCGCGGGCCAGGAAAGCTCCGGGCTATTTTTCCGGGTTCTTCGGGCTCCACAGCACCGTCTCCGCATCTTTTTCATAGGCCATGCCATTGGGATAGCTGATCGCTTCCAACTGCAAGCCCCAGGGCGCCTGGAAGTAGAGGATAGTCTGGCCGGCGGCCGGGCCTTCGGTAACCGGCAGCGGCCCCATCCGCGTCTTGACGCCCTTGCCGTCAAGATAGGCTTTTGCGGCGGCGATGTCGTCGACATAGAAGGCGATGTGGAAGCCGCCTATGTCGCTGTTGCGAGGCGTCAGGTCCTTCTGGTCCGGCGCGGTGTATTTGAACAGCTCGATGTTCGACCCGTGTCCGCAGCGGACCAGGGTGATCTCCTCGATCACTGCCTTGGGATCGACGCCCAGCAGATCCTGCATGAACGTGCCCTTGTCGTCGGCGAACGGGCCGAACGACATCGCCTTCTTGCAGCCGACCACCTCGGTAAAAAACTCGACGGCCTGCTGCATGTCGGGGACGGTGACGCCGGTGTGGTCGTGGCCACGCATGCCGGGTATCGAATCAGCCGAGGCTGCTCCCATCGAGCCGGCCAGAGCGGCCGCAAGCATCGTGTTTCTGATTGCGTATTTCATTCCAGTTCTCCTCCGTTTCGCGAGCTGACTTGTCGGCGCACGTCCGAGGCCCGCTCTTCGGTGTGCGAGTAGGAATGTGTTCATGCCGGCGCCTTTGCGGCGGGAAGCAGCCAGGCGTCATCGATCTCGGGCAGCGGAATGGCGGCGAGGAGGTCGCGCGTGTAAGCCTGCTGCGGCTTCTCGAACAAAGTATCCGTCGCACTGGCTTCGACGATCGCGCCTTCGCGCATGACGATCACTTGCCGGCAGAGCCGCCGGATCACCGACAGGTCATGGCTGATGAAGGCAACGGTCAGGCCCATCTCGGCGGCGAGTTTTTCCAACAGCGTCAGGATCTGTGCCTGGGTCGACACATCGAGGCCTGAGACGATTTCGTCGGCCAGCACGAATTTCGGCGACAGCGCCAGCGCGCGGGCAATGCCGACGCGCTGGCGCTGGCCGCCCGACAATTCATGACGATAGCGGCTGGCGAAGCCTTGCGGCAGGCCGACGCGCTGAAGCGCTTCAGCAACTCGGGCTTTCAGATTGTCGCCGAGGCCATTCTGTTTGAGTGGTGCGGCGATGATGCTGGCGATGGTGCGGCGTGGGTTAAGCGACGACATCGGGTCCTGGAAGATCATCTGCAGATTGCGGCGTACGGGCCGCAGCTCCGCCTCTGGCAGATGCGTGATGTCGCGGCCGTCGAAGCTGACGCTGCCGGCGCTGGGCTCCAGCAGACGCACCAGCGCGCGGCCGAGCGTCGATTTCCCCGACCCGGATTCGCCGACGATGCCGGTCACCGATCCCCTGGGCAGATCGAAGTCCAGGCCTTTCAGGATCTCGGCCAACGGAGCGCGGCCAAACAACGGCTTGCGCGTCATGTCGGGTAAGGCAACCTTCAGCCCGCGCACGGAAAACAGCGGCTCAGCCATGCGGGTGCCTCCAGGCCTGGTCGGCGGCGGCGATCTCCGCGGCCAGCCCGGCCAGTACCGCCTCGTCCACGGGTTTCAGCGAAGCGAGGGGATCGGTGTAGCGCGGCGTCGCGGCCATCAGCGCCCGCGTATAGGGGTGCTGCGGGGCAGCGAAGAGAGCAGCCGTCTCGGCCTCCTCCACCACCTTGCCGGCGTAGAGCACTGAAACTTTCTGGCTGATCTTGGCGACGACGCCGAGATCGTGGGTAACGAACAGGATCGCCGTGCCATGCTCGCGCTGCAACGCAGCGATCAAGCGCAAGATCTGCTTCTGCACGGTCACGTCGAGCGCCGTGGTCGGCTCGTCGGCGACGATCAGCCTTGGTTCGGCTGCGAACGCCGCGGCGATCAGCACACGCTGGCGCATGCCGCCGGACAGCTCGTGCGGATAGCATTTGAGGACACGCTCGGGGTCGCGGATCTGCACCTCGTCCAGCAATTGGCGGATGCGTGTATCGGCCTTCTCACCGCTCCAGCCGAGGATGCGCACCAGCCGGTCGGTCATCTGTGGGCCGATTCGCCGTGACGGATTGAGCGCGGTCAGCGGGTCCTGCGGGATCAGCGCGGTGCGCGCGCCGATCAGCGTGCGCCTTGCCTTCGGCTGAAGCTTGCCGAGGTCCTCGCCCTCGAGCAGCATGTCGCCTTCGACAATGCGCACGCTGGGTGGCAGCACGCCGAGCACCGCCTTGCCGATCATCGTCTTGCCGGCGCCGCTCTCGCCGACCAGCGCGCGGACCTCGCCGGGTTGAACGGAAAGCGATACCGAGCGCAACACGCGCAAGCCATTAGGCAGCACCGCGCTAAGGTCGCGTATGTCGAGGCAGGATTTCGCCAGCGCGTTCATCGCAGCACCGGATCGAAACGTGCCCTAAGACCTTCGCCGAACTGGCTGAACGACAGCACCGTGAGGATCAGGGTGACCAGCGGGAACACCAGCACCCACCAGGCCTGATGGATCGATAGGCGACCCTCTGCGATGATGCCGCCCCAGGTTGGGTCGTCGGTCGAGATCGACAGATTGACGAAGGACAGGATCGCCTCAACGATGATGGCAATGCCCATCTCCAGCGACAGCAGCGCCACGATCGACGGCACCACATTGGGCAGCACTTCGCGCAGCATGATGCCGATGCGGCCGTAACCGGCGATGCGGGCGTTCTCGACATAGTCCATGCGCGACTGGCCCATCGTCTCGGCGCGGATCACCCGGCAGAAGCGCGTCCAGTCGATGACGGCAATGGCAATGATAACCGAGCTCAAGCCGGTGCCGAGCACAGCGACCAGAAGGATGGCAAACAGCACCGGGGGAAACGCCATCCAGACATCGACGATACGCGAGATGATGCGGTCGGCCCAGCCGCCGAAATAGCCGGCGATCAGCCCCAGCGTCGAGCCGACCAGGCAGGCGGCAAGGGCTGCCACGAAGGCGACGATGAAGGCGATGCGGGCACCGAAGATCAGCCGTGACAGAAGATCGCGGCCGAGGCTGTCGGTGCCGAGCCAGTAGCCGGGCTCAGCACCGCTCAGCCAGAACGGCGGCAGCCGCTCCAGCATCAAATCCTGCGCCAGTGGGTCCTGCGGCGCGACCAACGGCGCAAAAATCGCGGCCAACAGCCCAATCAGCAGCCAGCCGCCGGCCAGCCACAGGCGTGCCTGCGAGCCATGTCTTGAAATGCGGGCCTCATCCATGGCGCAGCCTCGGATTAAGCAGCGCATACATCATGTCCACGCTGAGGTTGATCAGCACGAACAGCAGCGCGAACACCAGCACGATGCCCTGGATCAGCGGCAGGTCGCGGTTGATGACGGCATCGATCGCCATGTTGCCGAGACCCTCATAGGAAAATAGCCGCTCGACGATGACCGTGCCGCCGATCAGGAAGGTGAACTGCACGCCGACCAGAGTGAGCGTCGGCAGGGCGGCGTTTTTCAACGCCTCGCGCAGGATGACGTGCGTTTCCGAAAAGCCCTTTACCCGCGCCAGCACGACATAGTCGAGGTCGAGCACTTCCTTCAGCGACTGTTTCAGCAGCTGCGAGATGATCGCGGCGAGTGGCAGCGCCAGAGCCACGGCCGGCATCAGCATATGCGCCAGCAGATCCTTGGTCAGGTCGAAGCGCAGCCGCACGATGCTCTCGAACAAATAGAACTGCGTGACGAAGGGCAGATCGAGTTGCGGCGACACCCGGCCGGAAATGTCAAAAACCGGCACCAGCACGCCGAACAAAAGGATCAGCACCAAACCCCACAGGAAATCGGGAATCGAGAGCGCCGCACCGCTGGCGATGTCGATGCCAGCCTCGACCGCGGTGCCGCGTTCGCGCGCGCCGAGGATCGCCGTCGTGCCGCCGATCGCCAGCGCCATCAAGAGCGCGACGATCGCGAGTTCCAGCGTCGCCGGCAGGCGGTTGAAGACCAGGCCCAGAACATCCTGCCGGAGCGAAATCGAAGTGCCGAAATCGCCCCTGACGACACCTGCCAGCCAGATGAAAAATTGGTGGACGATGGTCTTGTCCAGCCCGTAAAGCGCGCGCAGACGCGCGATGTCGGCATCGGTTGCACCGGGCGGCAGCATCATCGCGATCGGATCGCCTGGCGCGACACGGATGACGACGAAGACGACGACGGCCACGCCGAACAGCGTGATCGCCATCGTCAGAAGACGGATCAGGAATCTTTGCAGCAGCATGGTCGCCCGTGACAGAAAATGCGCGCCGTCATTCCGCACGGCGCGCGGCAAGCCGAAGGCTGTCTCAGGCCGGGCTCATCAGCGCCGGCAACAGCGCGCCCGACACATGCTGCACGACATTGACGCCCTTGGCATGCACGATCGGCTGCGCATACTGGATCAGCGGCAGTACATAGGCCTGCTCGGCAATGTACTTGTCGACGGCCTTCCAGCCGGCAATGCGCTTGGCCTCGTCCTTCTCGCCCCACAGCGGGTTGATCATGTCGATCAGATCCTGACTGTCCCACACCGAATGCGGGCTCGGGCCATACATGGCAAAGCCGGTCGAGGTGGTCGGGTCGCCGATGGCGTTGCCCCAATTGTAGAAGGCGGCCGGCGCCAGCTTGTCGGCGGCGCGCAACTCATAATGCTTGGCGATCTCGTAGACCTCGATCGTCGCCTCGATGCCGACCTTGCGCCACATGCCGACGATCGCCTGGATCATCTCGTAGTCCTTGGGTTTGAAGCCCTTGGTCGTCTGTATCGTGAACTTGACCGGCTTTTCCGGCGAATAGCCGGAGGCGGCCAGCAATTCCTTGGCCTTTTCCGGGTTATGTTCGGCCTTGATCGACGCATCGTAGGCGGCGTATTCCGGCGTCTCCAGCGTATCGATGGGCTGGCCGTAACCGCGCAGCAGCCGGTCGACCAAAAGCTTTTTATCGACCGCCATCACCGCTGCCTGGCGCACGTTCTTGTCCAGCATCACGTCGATGTCGTTGAAGAAGATCATGCCGATGTCGGAAACATTCTTGCATGAGCCGGTAAGTCCGTCCTTGGCGATCAGGCGGTCATATTCCTCATAGGGGATTTCGAGAGTCACCTGCGAGGAGCCGGACTCGATCTCGGCGACGCGGCTCGCCGCATCGGTGACGAACTTGATGGTTACGTTTTCGAAGGCCGGCTTGCCGCCCCAGTAGTTCGGGTTGGCCTTGAGCCGCAGGAAGGCGTTGCGCTCGAATTTGTCGACCATATAGGGCCCGGTGCCGATCGGGGCTTTCTCAAAACCCTCGGCGCCGACCTTTTCGTAATAGGCCTTCGGCATGATGTAGCCGGTGAGGAACGACATCCATTTGAAATACACCGGGTCGAATTGCACGACGTCGCCGGTGATCTTGTTGCCGTCGATCTTGAAGTTGTTGACGTTCTTCCAGACGAACTGGATCGGGTTGCCGGTCTTTTCATCGCCCGCCCGCTGCAGCGACCAGACCACGTCTTCGGCCGTGAACGGCGAACCGTCATGCCAGGTGACGCCCTCGCGCACCGTCATCATGATCTTGCTGCGATCCTCGTTCCAGCCCCATTCGGTGAGCAGGCCGGGTGCGAAAGAAAGGTCCGGCTTCTGCGGGATGAACTGGTCGAACACCGATTGGTAGAGACCCTGGATGGTCGGGTTGACCGCCGAAGGCCCGGTGGTCGGGTCCCAGGACGGTAGGTTGACGTTGTAGGCGATAGTCAGTTCGCCGGCAGCCTTGGCGATTTGCGGCAGGCCGAGCGCCGTGGCGCCAAGTGCGGCCGCGCCGTATCCGAGCAATTCTCGTCTGTTGATTGTCATGGTCGTTCCCCTGTTGCTTTTATGCGCGGTGTCGTTGTCAATCGGTGGGTTCAGGCTCCTTGGGCAACCGCGCCTTGTCCTCCTTCACCCTGGATGAAAAATGGAGCCTACCTCCCGCCAAGTTGTTGTGCGAGCATGAAGCCTGACGCCGCCCCGGTGCCGGCGCCCGGCCATGTTGCCGCCCCGGTCAGGTGCAGATTGCCGATCGGCGTGTTCCAGCCGGCGTAACCGCGCGCCGGCCGGAACAGGAAATTCTGCGCCAGATGATGGCTGCCGCAGACCTGGTCGCCGCCGACCAGGTTGGGATTCTCGCGTTCGAGGTCGATGGGCGAGAACACGGCGCGGCCGAGGATCTTCCGGCGAAGGCCGGGCGCATAGCGCTCTATAATGTCGAGGACGCGCTCGCCGTAGTGCTCCCTAGCCTCGTCCCAGTGGGCCGGCGCGATCATGCCCGCCGCATCGCCCACAATCTCGGCCGGCAGCATGCGCACCTGCACCCAGAGCACATGCTTGCCGTCCGGCGCGCGCGACGGATCGACCGCGGTCGGCTGGCCGACGACCAGCACCGGCTCTTCCGGCAGCATGCCTGCCATCGCCTGCTGATAGGTTCGCGACATGGCGTCGAGCGACGGCGAGAGATGCACATAGGCGAACTGCCGAAGCTCGGCGCCGGCGCGCCAGTCCGGCAAATCGTCGAGTGCCAGATGGATCATCATCGTGCCCGGCGCGTGGCGGAATTTTTTCATGGCCGTGTCGAAGCCGGCGTCGCCCGATCCATTGGGCAACAGTTTCCCGGTCAGCGCCTTGGGTGCGACACCGGCGATGACGGCCCTGGTGGCGGTGTGAGTCTCGCCGGAAGCGAGCCGCACGCCGGTCGCCTTGCCGGCCGAAACCGTGATCTCGGCGACATCAGCCCCAGTGACGATCTTGCCGCCGGCTGCCGTGAGCATGCCCGACAAAGCGCGGATGATCGTGTCGGCGCCGCCTCTGCCGAGCAGCATGCCGAAGCACTGGTTGGCCATCGATTCGAGGTAAGGAAATACCGCGCCGCCAGCGATGTCAGGCGCGAAATCGAGATGCATGCCCCAGGTGGCCAGCGTCGCCCTGACATGCGGTGACTCGAAAGTCTGCTCGAGCCACGCGCGGGGTGAGGAAAGCAGTAATCGGCCGGTATCGAGCGCGCCGCCAATACCCTTCTTGCGCCAGAGCTTCCAGGCCGTGCCGGCGAGCGCACGCCCACTCATCGGCGAGCCCAGCAGCCGGAACAGATGCTCGGCCTCCGCCGGGAATGCCGCAACCAGACGGCGCCATGTGGCTGCGTCGGTCGCGGAGAAGGCGGTCATCCGTCCAGTGGTCTTCTCCAGGTCGCTGCTGACGCCGAACCAGCGACCGTCGGGGAAGGCGCTGGCAAAACAGTCGGCCACCGGCACGAATTCCAGCCCGTGGGTTTTCAATTCATTTGCATATTTCCTGTGAAAGGCCGAGCCGGCGAACAGGCCCAGATTCATTGCGCCGAAATCGTGCCGGAAGCCTGGAAGCGTGAATTCACGCGTCTGGACGGCGCCGCCGATCGTTGGATTGCGGTCGAAAACCGCTGTTTTCCAGCCTTTGAGCGCCAGATGCGCGGCGCATGCCAGACTGTTGTGGCCTGCCCCGACAAATATGGCGTCGAACTCGCTCACGCCCCGTCCCATTTCCTTTATGCTTAAAGATAATTGCAGATGCATATGTTTTCGTCTAGTAGGATATTAAGGGCCGCGAGAGCCTTCAGCACCATTGAGAAAGAGGGAACAGAGACCATGGACACACAACAACTCCTCGGCGACGTCGCCGGCCAGCTTCTTTCAGGCGCCATCCAGGTGGTCGACCTGACGGCGCCGCTCGGGCCCAACACGCCGCTGATCAAGCTGCCGCCGGAGCTGGCGGTGGACACGCCGAAGGTCGAGATCCACGCCATCTCCCACTATGACAAGAACGGTCCGTGGTGGGCCTGGAACTGGCTGAAGCTCGGCGAACACTCGGGCACGCATTTCGACGCGCCGCAGCACTGGATCACCGGCAAGGATTATCCGGACGGTGCCACCGACACCATTCCGGTTCAGAATTTCGTCGGCCCGGTCAATGTCATCGACTGCTCGAAGCAAGCCGCCGCCGATCACGACTTCCTGCTCACCGTCGACCACATCAAGGCCTGGGAAGCCGAACATGGCGCTATCAACGCGGGCGAATGGGTGGTGATGCGCACCGACTGGTACAAGCGCAACGGCTCGGAAGCCGAGTTCCTCAACGCCAATGAGACCGGACCGCACACGCCCGGACCGACGGCCGAGGCCATCCAGTATCTGATCAGCAAGGACATCAAGGGCTGGGGCAGCGAGACGATCGGCACGGATGCTGGCAAAGCAGGGGGAATGGAGCCGCCATTCCCGGCGCACAGCCTGATGCACAAGGCCAACCGCTATGGGCTCGCCAGCCTGTGCAACCTCGACCGGCTGCCGCCGAAGGGCGCGATCCTGATCGCCGCACCGCTCAAGATCGAGCACGGCACCGGCAGCCCGATCCGCGCACTGGCGCTCGTGCCGAGACAATAGGGCAACTGGCGGTCTTCGGGAGAAGATCATGCTTGCAGGCAATGCTGTGGTGACGAGTTGGGAGCGGCAGTCTTGCAAGGCTGCTCTACGGCGCCCTCCCCTGTCCTGCCGGACATCTCCCCCACTTAGGGGGAGATTGGCAGTTTCGGTGCCCCGCTCATTCCTGCGACGTTGGAGAGTGGCGAAGGCCGCGGTGACAGCCGATCTCCCGCCAAGTGCGGGAGATGTCCGGCAGGACAGAGGGGGGCGCGAAGAAACGCCAATCCACACAAATGAATTCCACCTTCCGCTCACCCGGAGCAACCCTCGATGAGCGATATCGATCACATCATCGTCGGTAGCGGCATCAACGCGTTGGTTTGCGCGGCGATGCTTGGCGGCAAGGGGGCGAAGGTGCTGGTGCTCGAGCGCAACGACCGCATCGGCGGCTGCATGCGCACCGAAGAAATCACCGCGCCCGGCTTCATCCACGACGTGATGGCGACGACCTTTGTCCTGTTCATCACCTCGCCGGCCTATGCCGCGCTGGGCAAGGATCTGGCGCGGCACGGCCTGGAGTTTTGCAACACCTCCACGCCGACCGGTGTGCTGCGCCCGGACGGCAGCCATGCCGTCCTGCGCACCGAACGTATCGCCAATGTAGCGGCGATCAATGCGCTTGCCGCGGGCGACGGCGACCGGCACGCAAACGATGTCGGCGAGATCGAACGCAATGCTGGCCTGCTGTTCGGTCTGCTCGGCGGCAGCCTGTGGTCTTACCCGACGGTAAAGCTGCTCGCGGGCGAAGCCTGGCGGCGCGGCCCGCGTGGCCTTGCCGCCTTTCTCGGCCGCGCGCTGGTGCCAGCGCGCGGTTGGTTGGAAAGCACCTACCAGTCGGAAACCATGCGCGCGCTGTGGGCGCCCTGGGTGCTGCATGCCGGCCTTGGGCCTGAGGACGCGTTCTCCGGCCAGATCGCCAAGGTCATCGCCTTCGCGCTTGAGGCGGCCGGCGCGCCGATCGTCAAGGGCGGTGCCAGGAATCTGCTGTCTGCCTTCGAAGCCCTGATCAGGGAACGTGGCGGCGAAATCCGCACCGGCGCCGACGTCGCGGCTATTGTCCAAGGCGGAGGCCGCGCCGCCGGCGTGCGGCTGGCTTCGGGCGAAACGATCAGCGTGAACAAGAGCGTCATCTGCTCGGTCACGCCGACCCAGCTTTACGGGCGGCTGCTCGGCGACGCGGCGCCGAAAGCCGACGTCGAGGCAGCGCAAAAATACCGCTATGGCAAGAGCAATTTCCAGATCCACTATGCCTTGGACAAGCCGCCGGCATGGCGCGGCGAGGGCCTGGACAAGGTCGCGCTGCTGCATCTGACGCCGGGGCTCGACGGCGTCTCGAAGGCCTGCAACGAAGCCATGCGCGGCATGCTGCCGGAGGTGCCGACCATCTGCGTCGGCCAGCCGCACGTACTCGACCCATCGCGCTGCCCGGACGGCAAGGCGGTCCTGTGGCTGCAACTGCCCGAGGCGCCACGCCATATCAAGGGCGATGCCGCCGGCAAACTGCAAACACCGGCAGACGGTCGCTGGACCGAGGCGCTGCGCGAAGCCTATGCCGACCGTGCCGAAGCGATCCTCGCCAGCCATATCGATGGGTTCAAGGACAGCGTCATCGCGCGCCGCGCCTGTTCGCCGGCCGACCTGGAAGCGATGAACATCAATCTGGTCGGCGGCGACCCCTATGGCGGTTCCTCGACCATCGACCAGTCGTTTCTGTGGCGGCCGCTCAAGACGAGCCGCAATCACGAAACCGGGGTCAGGGGTCTCTACCACATCGGCGCCTCGACCCATCCGGGTGCTGGCTTGGGCGGCGGCTCCGGCTTTCTCCTGGCGGGGAGGCTGTGATGGAACAGAAGGTTGAAAAACGCCAGCGCATCTCGACTTTGGGCCAGATCGGCCTGCAGCAGTTCGCGCCCTATCTGATGAACCGCATCATGGGCCGCTACAACGCCACGCTGCGCGACAATTTCCGCAAGCAGGGCCTGACCATTCCGCAGGTGCGCACGCTGGCCGTATTGTCGGTCACCGATGGCGTCACCGTCAACGATCTCTCGGTCTATACCGTCATCGAGCAGTCGACCTTGAGCCGCACGCTCGACACGCTGGAGGGACAAGGGTTTGTTCGGCGCGAGCAGGGGGTCACAGACAGCCGGATCCGCCATGTGTTCCTGACCGACGATGGCCGCGCCGAGTTCGCGCGCGCCTGGCCGGCCATGCACGACGCTTTCGAGGCTATGTTCGACGATGTCGACGATGCCGAATACGCGGCGCTGATCGCGACATTGCAGAAGATGCTGAAGAACATTCGCAAGCACGACATCTGACGATCTTACGCGCCGCCATCGGGACGGTAACGGAAGGAGCAAAAAATGGCCGAACGGTCTTTTGCCAAGGAAGTCGAAAAGCTCAGGCTCGGCGCCGGCGAGGAGTTTTCCGGCGAAGGCATTCTCGCCATCACCAAGGCGCTGCTGCAATGCGGCGTCGGCTATGTCGGCGGCTATCAGGGTGCACCGATCAGCCATTTGATGGACGTGCTGGCCGACGCGCAGGATATCCTGGGCGAGCTCGGCGTGCATTTCGAGGCAAGCGCCTCGGAAGCGACCGCCACCGCCATGCTGGCGGCATCGGTGCATTATCCGATCCGCGGTGCGGCCACCTTCAAGTCGACGGTCGGCACCAATGTCGCCTCCGACGCGCTCGCCAATCTCGCTTCCGGCGGCGTCACCGGCGGTGCATTGATCATCGTCGGCGAGGATTACGGCGAAGGCTCCTCGATCATGCAGGAGCGCAGCCACGCCTTCGCCATGAAGAGTCAGGTCTGGCTGCTCGACCCGCGCCCGAACCTGCCGTCGATCGTCAAGGCGGTGGAGGACGGCTTCGAGCTGTCCGAGGTTTCCAACACACCGGTCATGCTGCAGGTCCGCATTCGCTGCTGCCATGTCCACGGCCATTTCATCGCCAAGGACAACAAGCGCCCGGCGATGACAGTGGCCGATGCGCTCGCCGCGCCGCGCCGCGACACCGGCCGCATCGTGCTGCCGCCCGCGTCCTTCCTGCACGAGAAGGAAAAGGTGCAGAAACGCTGGCCGGCGGCGGTCGACTTCATCCGCACCAACAAGATCAACGAGTTTTTCGGCCCAGAGCACGGCTCGGTCGGCATCGTCATGCAGGGCGGCATGTACAATTCGGTCATCCGGGCGCTGCAGCGGCTCGGCCTCGCCGACACCTATGGCGACACCGACGTGCCGCTCTATGTGCTGAACGCCGTCTATCCACTGGTCGATGACGAATTCCTGTCCTTCTGCGAAGGCAAGGACGCCGTGCTCGTCGTCGAGGAAGGCCAGCCCAACTACATCGAACAGGCCTTTGCCGCGATGCTGCACAAGGCCGGCCGCGGCACCAAGCTCGTTGGCAAGGAACATCTGCCTATGGCCGGCGAATATACCGGCCAGGTGATGCTCGACGGCATCGGATCGTTCCTGCGTGCCACCATCCCGCATCTGCTGCCAAGTGAGGTCCGCGCGCCCAACAAGATCGGCGACGGGCTCGACACCGCCGACCTGATCAACGTCGTCCCGGGCCGGCCGCCCGGCTTCTGCGTCGGCTGCCCGGAGCGGCCGATCTTCGCCGCCACCAAGCTGGTCGAGCAGGAGCTGGGCAAGCACCACATCGCCTCCGACATCGGCTGTCATTTGTTCTCGATCATGCCGCCTTTCGAGCTAGGTGCCACCACCATGGGCTACGGGCTGGGGCCGGCCTCGGCCTCGGCGTTCAACTCGCCCGATGCCAAGCGCCGCTCGATCTCCTTCGTCGGCGACGGCGGCTTCTGGCACAACGGCCTGACGTCCTCGATCGGCAATGCCGTGTTCAACAAGAACGATGGCGTCATCGTCATCGTCGATAATTTCTATTCGGCGGCGACGGGAGGGCAGGATATCCTTTCCTCCCGCGCCGGCAACAAGACCAAGTCGACCAAGCATCCGATCACCGAGGCGGTGAAAGGCATGGGCGTCAAATGGCTGCGCCACATCGACCGCACCTATGATGTGACCAGGATGCAAGACACGCTGCGCGAGGCGCTGACGACGGACGAGAAGGGCCCGAAAGTCATCGTCGCCTCGTCCGAATGCATGCTCAACCGCCAGCGTCGCGAGAAGCCTTTGGTCGAAAAGGCGATCAAGGGCGGTGAGCGGGTCGTCAAGCCGAAATTCGGCGTCGACGAGGACATCTGCACCGGCGACCATGCCTGCATGCGGCTCTCCGGCTGTCCGTCGCTGTCGGTGAAGTCGCTCGATGACCCGCTGCGCGACGATCCGGTGGCGCATATCGACCAGAGCTGCGTCGGCTGCGGCAATTGCGGCGAGGTTGCCGATGCGGCGGTGCTGTGCCCATCCTTCTACAGAGCCGACGTGGTGCATAATCCAAGCCGCTGGGACCGTTTGCTTGAAGCCGCGCGGCGCGCCACGATCCGCCTCTTGCAGCGCCGCCGCGAAAGCCGGCGGCTGATATTTGCCGATGCTTGACGCTGTCCCATCAACCCGTTCCAAGGCCGGCGCGCAGGGCGATGAGCGCGTCATAAAGCTTGCTGTGCTGGCGGTCGGCGGCCAGGGCGGCGGCGTGCTGGCCGACTGGATCACGGACGTCGCCGAGCGCAACGGCTACGTCGCCCAATCGACCTCGGTTGCGGGCGTCGCCCAGCGCACCGGCGCCACCATCTATTATGTCGAAATGTGCCGCGACACCGGCCGGCTGCCGGTCTTCGCGCTGTCGCCGTCGCAGGGCGACGTCGATATATTGATCGCCGCCGAACTGATGGAAGCCGGCCGCGCCATCATCCGCGGGTTCGTCACGCCGGAGCGCACCACGCTGATCGCCTCGTCGCACCGCATCGCAGCGGTCTCCGAGAAGATCGAACCCGGCGACGGCCGCGCATCGTCCTCGAAGGTCCATGCCACGGCTGAAGCCGCGGCCAAGCGCTTCATCGCCTTCGACATGGAGAAGATCGCCGTCGATAACGGCTCGATGATCTCGGCCAGCTTGCTCGGCGCGCTGGCCGGGTCCGATGCCTTGCCGTTCACACGCGAGAGCTATGAGCAGGCCATCGGCGCCGGCGGCCGCGGCGTCAAGGCAAGCCTCGCTGCCTTCGCCGCCGCCTACGATCGGGCGCGCGCCATCGCGAGTGCGCCTTCGGGCGACAAGACTGTACAGCCGGCGGCCGCTGAAACCCGCTCGGCCGCGGCGACAAATGTCAGCGGCCCGGAAAGCCTGTTGAAGGGCTGGCAACAACTGGCGGCGCGCGTCGCTGCTTTGCCTTTACCCGTGCACGACATGGCGCTTCGCGGCCTGAAAAAAGTCGTCGACTACCAGGACGTCGCCTATGGCGGCGAGTATCTCGACCGGCTCGACCGGGCGGTCGTCCTGGACAATGCCGAACATGACTACGTGCTGTCGATCGCCGCGGCCAAGCATCTGGCCAACGCCATGTGCTACGACGACATGATCCGCGTCGCCGATCTGAAGACACGCTCGACGCGCGACCACCGCGTACGCCGCGAAGTCGGTGTCAAGCAAGGCTCAGTCCTGCAGGTGACGGAATATTTCCATCCGCGCATTGAGGAATTCTGCGGCACGCTGCCGGCCGGGCTCGGCAGCTACATCGAGGACCGGCCGAAGCTCGCCGCCTTTCTCGACCGCCGCATCAATCGCGGCCGCCACATCCGCACCGACAGTTTCGCCGGCTTTGCCGCTTTGTGGTTCATCGGCGGCCTGCGCCGCTGGCGCCGCCGCCTGTTGCGCCACAAGGTCGAGACCGCGCATCTCGATCGCTGGTATGCGCTGGCGCTGGGCCAGGTCGGCCAGGATTACGCGCTTGGTACGGAGATCCTCAACTGCCGCCGGCTGATCAAGGGTTACAGCGACACCCACGCCCGCGCGCAGTCGAAATTCGACCGGGTGCTGTCGGCGCTGGACATGGTCAAGGGCCGCCCGGACGCCGCCGACTGGATCCGGCGCCTGCGCGAAGCGGCGCTGAAGGACGAGAAGGGCGACATGCTCGACGGCGCGCTGAAGACCGTGGCGTCGCTGGGCGACACCTCGCCGAGCTGAGGCGCACGTTCGACCGGGCTGCAACTCAGTCTGTCGTCCATGTCGCCTTCGACGCGGCGGTCTGCACGGCAATTCTCAGGCCAATGATCTCAGCGATCGCCGCCTCCAGCACGCCGACTTCTACCCCCGCGACAGGCGCAACAGATCTCGCTCTATTACGAGAAGCAACCGGCGCTTGCTTGAACTACGAAGGGCACCCTGGAAATCCGGGGTGCCCGACGTGTCGGCTACGGACATGGGTTTCGCTTATTGGGGCTTGCGTCCAAATAACGTCTCTAACAGACAGGGCTAAATTTGCCGCAATTCCAAGGGATAACTGGTGCCGCTTGCGTGACTCGAACACGCGACCCCATCATTACGAATGATGTGCTCTACCAACTGAGCTAAAGCGGCCCGGGAAGCCGTGCTTCCAAGATGGGCTGGGTGATAGACGCAACTGGCCGCGAATTCAAGATGGCTGCCGCGAATTCAGGACGAGCAATTCGTCTCCGTCCCAGGACGGGCACAAGGGCAGCCGCCGCGCCGATGCGATGCCGTATCGGCAGGCCGCCCCGTCCGTCACGTCGGGGCCGTGACGGAAAATCAGCGAAAAAGGTTGATTTCTTTACCGAAAACCGCCGAAATGAGCTTTGTATCCCTCGGCAAGGCAGAATGCAGCCGCTCGCTTGTTGATTGATTGGTCGCCTGCGGCTAACGATCATGACAATGTGAGTGAAATTGCAGAGGGAATTCGTTTGGACGCGATCGAAAAAGCGATCCGCAACGCCTTCGAGAAAGGCAATGCCGACGACCGGGCGTTTCGCGAGCGGGTCTATCGATCGGCTTTCGCGGCACTCGACCGTGCCCTGCAGGCCAATCCAAACGTCACCGTGGAAGTCGCCATCAAGCGCCGCAAGGCGGTCCAGGCGAAGATCACCGAAATCGAATCGGAATTCCTGCCGGCGGTTGCCGACGTCGCCGCGCCGACCGACAGTTTGGAGGCAGCACCGGAGGTGGAGCCTCCGGCCGAAGCCGAGCCCGCGCCGTCGCCCGATGTCGTCATTGACGGTCCGGCACAGCCGCCCGAATCCGATGCGCCCCGGTCGCGCGTCCTGCCGGTCGTCCCCGACATAATGCCCGATGCGCCTGTTCCCGACGCGCCGGTGATCGACATGGGGGCCTCGGCTCCGACCGAAGCCGACGCCGAAACAGACGACGCGGAAGTGACGCCCGACCGCGACGACCGGCGGGCGAGGCGGCGGCGCCTGCCTTTGACCGCGATCTTCTTCGGCGTGACGCTGCTCGCAGCCGCCGGCATCGGCCTTTATTTCGCCAACCAGACCGGCGTCTTCAAATCGGCGACCGAACTCGACACGGCGCCGCCGGAAGCGCCGCCAACGGTCGATGGCGATGATTTCACGCCGGACGACACCGCTTCGCCGCCGAAGCAGGGCGAGCAGGACCAGGCGCGCGACTGGATCAACGTCTTTTCGCCGGGTGACCCGACGCAGGTCAACGCACCGTCGGACGCCAAGGCCGACGTCATCCAGGACGAAAGCGGTTCCTTCCTGCGCATCCGCTCGGGTGCATCCGGTTCGGCCATCAGCTTCGACGTCGGGCAAGGCGTGCTGGAAAAACTCGCCGGCAAGCATGCCACATTCGACATCATCGCGCGCTCCGAGGAGGGCCAGGAGACGCAGATTTCCGTCGATTGCAATTTCGGCGAACTCGGCGACTGCGGCCGCAAACGCTATGCCGTCGGTCGCGAGCGCAATGAATATCTGTTCGACGTGCGCTTTCCCGACAAGCATCCGGGTGCTGCCGGCACCATCGCCATCAATTCCGACTTCGACAAGCAGGGCAAGTCGGTCGACATCTACGAGATTCGCGTCTCGGTCGTTCCGTAAAGCACGTCGCGTTCGGACCGGCCTCATGCGACGCAGTTTAAATTCTTGTTTTGATGCATGTCGGTACCGCAAAACCGCTGCACGCTTTTTGCGCGACATGCATTAACTATCGAGCAGCGCCTGCAGCGTCTCGATGCGGTCGGCTTCCGCGGCCGGCTTGTCCCAGCGAAGCCGCGAAATGCGCGGAAAGCGCATGGCGACGCCGGATTTGTGCCGCGTCGAACGGTTAAGCCCTTCGAACGCCACCTCCAGCACCAGGCCATGTCTGCGGTCGGCCCGTACCGAGCGCACCGGGCCAAAGCGCTCAATCGTATTGTCGCGAACATATTTGTCGATTTGCCTCAGTTCCTCGTCGGTGAAGCCGAAATAGGCCTTTCCCACCGGCACCAGCTCCTCCGATCCTTCCGGCCCGGACCAGACGCCGAATGTGTAGTCGGAATAGAAGCTCGAGCGTTTGCCGTGGCCGCGCTGGGCGTACATCAGCACGGCGTCGACCGTGTGCGGATCGCGCTTCCATTTGAACCACGGGCCCTTCGGTCGCCCGGCCACATAGGGCGAATCCCAGCGCTTCAGCATGACGCCTTCGATGACCGGATGCAGCGGCTTGCGGCGCAATTCCTCCAGCGCCTGCCAGGTGGTGAATTCGACCAGCGGCGACAGATCGAAGCGACTCGGATCGAGTGTCCTCACGAAGGCCTCGAGCCGGCCGCGTCGTTGGCGGAAGGGCAATCCCCGCACATCCTCGTCACCAATCTGCAGCGCATCGTAGCAGCGCATGAAGGCGGGGTATTGCTGCTGGATCTTGGGTGACACGCTCTTGCGGTTCAGCCGCTGCTGCAGGTCCGAGAACGTGCCCGTCGCCTGCCTGGGGTCACCGACCAGAAGCTCGCCGTCGAGGGCGCCTGAAAAATCCATCGCCTCGGCAAGATCCGGAAAGGCGCCGGAGACATCGTCACCGGTGCGCGAATAGAGCCGGCGAATGCCGCCTTCGCAAACCGCCTGGACGCGGATGCCGTCCCATTTCCATTCGGCCGCGTAGTCGGCCGGGTCGAGCTTTTCGAGGTCGCCGTCGCCGACGGCGTTCGACAGCATCACTGGCCTAAACAGCGCCAGCGCCGTCTTCCTGGGTTTTTCCGCCTTGCCCTCCAGCCAGGCGAACAGAGCCGCATAAGGCGCCGTCAGCCCGTGCCAGAGTTCCTCGATCTCGGCGATATCGACCTTGCCGAAATCGGCCAGCGCCTGCTTGGCGAGCCGCGCCGAGACACCGATGCGCAGGCCGCCGGTGACCAGCTTTATGATGGCAAAGCGCGCGGACGTGCTGGCGCTGTCGAGCAGCCGGGCCAGCACCTGCGGCCCGTCGGAACGGCTTGCCGCCTGCAGCTTGGCCACCACCTCGGCCAGCGTCGGCGCGTGGTTCGCAATATCGAGAGGCGCTTGCGGCCAGACCAGCGACACGGTCTCGGCCAGGTCGCCGACATAGTCGTAGGAATAGCCGAACAGCACGGGATCCATGCGCTCGACGACCAGCGTGCGCAGCATTGCCGGCTTGACCGCGGCGATGGAAAGATCGCCGGTAATGGCCGCCAGCGCCAGCCCGCGATCCGGATCCTCGACGCTGCGGAAATAGTCGGTCAAAAGCGTCAGCTTGCCGTTGCGCGACGGCGTCAGCACCAGCCGGTCGAGAAGCTCGGCGAAGCGGTTCATGAGCGGAGCGCCATGAGTACCATCAATCGCCCTCGTCCTCATAGCCGACGAGATGCAGCGGCCTGGCGGCGATGCCTTCGAGTTCGCACCAGCGCACCAGCGCCTCCTCGCGGCCATGCGTCACCCAGATTTCTTCCGCGCCGGTCTCCTTGATCGTTGCTGTCAGCTCGTCCCAGTCGGAGTGATCGGAGATAATCAGCGGCAGCTCGACGCCGCCCTGCTTGGCGCGTTGGCGGATGCGCATCCAGCCTGAGGCGAAGCACGACATCGGATCGGGAAAACGCCGCGCCCAGCGATCGGCGAAGGCGGATGGCGGGCCGATGACGATGGCGCCGGCAAAGTCGCTTTTTTGGCCGGCCTCGACCGTCGCCGGCTCCAACGTGCCGAGATCGATGCCCTGGCTCTGGTAATATTCGCTGAGTTTGGCCAGCGCACCATGGATGTAGATCGGCTTTTCGTAGCCGGCATGGCGCAGCAGCCGCATGACACGCTGCGCCTTGCCCAGCGCATAAGCGCCGACCAGATGCGTGCGCTCGGGAAACTGTTCGGTCGATTTCAGCAGCCGGGCGATCTCGTCGGAATCGGGCGGATGGTGAAACACCGGCAGGCCGAACGTCGCCTCGGTGATGAAGACGTCGCACTTGAGCGGCTCGAACGGCTCGCAAGTCGCGTCCTTCTGGCGCTTATAGTCGCCGGACGCGACGATGCATGTGCCCTGATGCGCGACCTTGATCTGCGCCGAGCCCAGCACATGGCCGGCCGGGTGAAAGCTGACGGCCACACCGCCAAGCGCAATCGTCTCGCCGAGCACGGCGGCTTGCGTCGTTCCGGCAAAACCTTCGCCATAACGCAGCCCCATAATATCGAGCGTCTGCTGCGTCGCCATTACCGAGCGGTGGCCGGAGCGGGCATGGTCGGAATGGCCATGCGTGATCAGCGCCCGGTTGACCGGCCGCACCGGGTCGATGAAGAAATCGCCGGGCGGGCAATACAGCCCTTCCGGCCGGGGATGAAGCAGGTCGCTGGCGCGCATGGCCCCAAGATAGGCACTAATTCCGGCGCGGGAAGCCTGTTGTAAGTCACTGCTGACTCCAGCATAGAGCGCAAGCCGGCTGCAAACACCCGGCGGAATTCGATCACGATGAAACCGCTCCAGACCTCGTCCGGCGATTTGACTGCCGACCGCCGCGCCGACTATGCCGAAATGCTCCATGCATCCGGCGATCATGCGGCCGCCGCGGAATTGCTGCTCGGCGCGCTCGAACTGGCGCCGCAATGGCCAGCCGGCTGGTTCCGCCTCGGCGAGATGCAGGAAGCGGCGGGCGCGCCCGATCGTGCCGCGCAGGCCTGGACGACGGCACTGCGGCTCGACCCGGCGGACAGGCTCGGCGCGGTGCTCAAGCTGCAATTGATCGGCAGGGCAGCGGCTGCCCAGGCGCCGCCCAGCGCCTTTGTTGAGACGCTTTACGACTACTATGCCGAAAGCTTCGAGGCTGAGCTGGTCGACAGGCTCGGCTACCGTCTGCCCGAATGCCTCGACCGCGCCATTCGGGCAGCACGGCCGGGCCGGTTTTCGCTGGCACTCGATCTCGGCTGCGGCACCGGCCTCATGGGCCAGAAGCTGCGGCCGATCGCCGATCGGCTGGAGGGTTACGACATCTCGGCCGGCATGCTGCGGCAGGCGCGCGCCAAAGGCCTCTACGATCTGCTCGTCAAGACGGACCTGCAGGATTTTTGCTATTCTGGCCCGAAAGCCGATCTGGTGACGGCGGCCGATGTGTTCATCTATGTCGGCGCACTCGACAGGGTGGTGAACAAGATTGCCGGAATGCTTGCCGGCGGCGGTCTGTTTGCGTTCTCTGTCGAGACGCTCCCGGGCGGAGAATCGTCTGACCGCGCCGGCTTCGCCCTGCAGCCGTCGCGCCGCTACGCGCATTGGCAAGGCTATATAGAGCGGGTTCTGGATGCCGACGGCTTTTCGGTCCTGTCGCTGCAGGCAACGATCATCCGGCAGGATCGCCGCGAACCGGTCGAAGGGCTGGCCGTAGTGGCAAGCTTGCTTTCCGGCAGCGTAAAATCTGGCTAAGACTTCTGCCGCTGCGCATGAGAAGCCGCAGCTGCGAAAGACAAGGAGCACGTTCATGCGCTGGAACATGACGGTCTTGGCATCTTGCCTGGCGATGGCCGGCTGCGTCGGCAATTCGATGTCCGAACGGCAGGACGAAAACGTCCAGTCCTCGCTGCTGTATGACAAGGTGCCTTGCGATCAATTGCTGGCGCAACGAAACGGCCTGGCGCAGCAATATCATCTGCCGGTGGACGCCAAGCCGTCCTTCTCCAACCCGGCGACGGGCTTTGGCCCGTTCACGCCGGATATGCGCTCAAAAGCCAAGCGCGACGCCGACCAGGCAAGCGGCAAGATCGACGCCATGAACCGGTCGATTGCCCGCCGCGAATGCGGCAAGCCGGCCAAAAAGAACAAGCTCGGCCTGACCTGACCGGATCCTAATCCGCCACCTTCCACTGCTCGCGCGAGGCGCTGGCGGGATAGACGCCGAGAATGCGCATTTCGCGCGAGAAAAAGCGCAACTCGTCGAGTGCCAGCTTCACCAGCGGATCGTCGGGATGGCCCTCTATGTCGGCGTAGAACAGCGTCGCTGTAAACGCGCCGAGCTGGTAGCTTTCCAGCTTGGTCATGTTGATGCCGTTGGTGGCAAACCCGCCCATCGCCTTGTAGAGCGCCGCCGGCACGTTTCGGACGCGGAAGATGAAGGTCGTCATCATCTTGGCGTCGGCCGAGGGACGTTCGGCCCATTGCTTGTTCTTGGTCAGCACCACGAAGCGGGTGACGTTGCTGTCGGTGTCCTCGACATTCTCCTCGATGATGTCGAGCCCGTAGAGGGTCGAGGCCAGCGCCGGCGCCAGCGCGGCCATGGTGCGGTCCTTCATCGCGGCGACCATCTTGGCGGCGCCCGCGGTGTCGCCGGCAACCGCCGCCTTCCAGCCGTTCTTGCGGATGTATTTGCGGCATTGGCCGAGCGCGTGGATGTGGCTGTGCACGGTCCTGATCTCGTCGCGCCTGACGCCCGGCAGCACCATCAGCTGGAAGTGGATCGGCAGAAAGTATTCGCCGATGATGTGCAGCTTCGATTCCGGCAAGAGGTGATGGATGTCGGCGACGCGGCCGGCAATGGTGTTCTCGATCGGGATCATGGCCAGATCGGCCTTGCCGGTCTCGACGGCGTTGAAGGCGTCCTCGAAGGTCGGGCACGGCAACGGCTCCATCGACGGGAACATGTTGCGGCAGGCGGTGTCGGAATTGGCGCCCGGCTCGCCCTGGAAGGATATTTTGTTGGTCTTTTCAGGCATGCGCGGAGTCTCGGGAATTGGGGGAATTTCTTAGTTGGAAAGGAGCGCCCTGGCGCGTTCGAGATCGTCCGGCGTATCGACGCCAAGCGGCACCGACTGCACGATCTCGGCATCGATGCGCATGCCAGCCTCCAGCGCCCGCAACTGCTCGAGCCGCTCGCGGCGCTCCAGAGGCGACGGCCTTAGCGCAACGAAGCGTTCGAGTGCGGCGCGGCGATAGGCATAGAGGCCGATATGATGGTAGAGCGGGCCTTCGCCCCAAGGGGCGGTGGCGCGGGTGAAATAGAGCGCCCTGAGCCGCGTCGTCGAGAGTGGCGAGCCGACCAGCTTGACGACGTTCGGATTGGTCTTTTCCTCATCGCGGACGATCTCGACGCAGAGCGTGGCGATATCCACCGCCGCGTTCTCGAAAGGCTTCAGCGCGGCACCGATAACAAGGGGGTCGATGGTCGGCAGATCGCCCTGCACATTGACGATGGTCTCGACGCTGTTGCCAGGGTCGAGAATGGTCAGCGCTTCAAAGATGCGGTCGGAGCCGGTTTCGTGGTCCGCCCGCGTCATCACCGCCTCGAAACCATGGGCGCGCACCGCCTCCGCAACGCCTTGCGTATCGGTGGCGACGACCACCCGGCCGAGCCCCGCCTCGGCAGCACGGCGGGCGACGTGGACGATCATCGGAGTGCCGGCAATGTCGGCCAGCGGCTTGCCCGGCAGGCGGGTCGAGGCCATGCGGGCCGGGATCAGGATGAGCGTGGACATGAGGCGGGCAGGGGCTCGAAAAAGAGGGGGACAAAAGTGGCAAAAGGTCTCACTGGCAGCGCCCTTATAGGTGTTGCAACGCCGGAGCAAAAGACCTAGTTTCCGCGCGATTTGACCGCCTCGCAGGGTGGTTCACGATACCGACGGACGGAGTGGACGGATCGGTCCGCCGGAAAAGGGAGCCTGGGGCGTATGGATTCCAACGAAGTCAACAAGCTGCTCGCCGGTTTCCTCGGCACGGTGTTCATCGTCTTTTCCGTTGGCATCGTATCTGACGCGCTGTTTGCCTCGCCGACGCCGGAAAAGCCCGGCTTCGCCATCGAGGCGACCGAGCCCGCCGAAGGCGGCCCGGCCGCTCCAGCCGCGGAGGCCAAGCCGATCGCCGAGCTGCTGGCCACCGCCAACGCCGAAGCGGGTGCAGCCATCTTCAAGAAATGCCAGGCCTGCCACTCCGGCGAAAAAGGCGGCCCCAACAAGGTTGGCCCCGATCTGTGGGACATCATCGACCGTCCGGTCGCCGAGCATGAGGGCTTTGCCTATTCGGCCGGCATGAAGGAGTTCTCCAAGGGTGGCAGCGAGAAGTGGACCTACGATAACCTCAACCACTTCATCACCTCGCCGAAGAAGTTCGTGAAGGGCACGGCGATGGGCTTCGCCGGCCTGCCGAAGGATGAGGACCGCGCCAACGTCATCGCCTATCTGCGCACGCTGTCGGACAATCCGAAGCCGCTGCCGGCGCCCGGCGCCTCGGCCGAGAACGCGCCCGCCAAGCCGGCCGAAGGTGCAGCCCCTGCCAAGCCGGCAGAAGGCGCGGCTCCGGCCGCTCCGGCCGCACCCGCAAAATAACAAAACTGTAATGACATAATCCTTGAAAAAGCCGGGTTCAGCCCGGCTTTTTCGTTAGGGAAAATGCATATGCGACGACAAAGCCACTCGGTTGCGGTTTTCAGCGCCGCCAAATGATCTAGATTGAGCCCAGACGCTATTGTGACGGCGCTATATCGCGAAGAGGAGAACGCATGACGGTTGGCCGAGCGCGGACGCTTCTGAAATCAGTGCTGATGCTGGCTGCTTTTGCCGGCGGCCTGCAGGCGGCCTTCGCGGACGAATGGCGCACGACCTCGTCGCTGATCGGCGAATCCAAATACGGCGACAATTTCCAGCATTACGATTACGTCAATCCGGATGCACCGAAGGGCGGCACGCTGAATTCGGTTGTGCTGGGCACGTTCGACAGCTTCAATCCCTACATCGTGCAGGGTTCGCCGGCCGCCGGCTTCGCGCAGTTTGGCGGCGGCCTGCTCTACGACACGCTGATGGAGCAGGCGACCGACGAGGGCAGTACCAGCCATCCGCTGATCGCCGATGCCTATAAATATCCGGCCGACTATTCCTCGGCGACCTATCGGCTCGATCCGCGGGCGAAATGGCATGACGGCCAGCCGATCACCACGGACGATGTGATCTGGTCGTTCAAGGTGCTGAAGGCCAGCAGCCCTATGTACAGCCGCTATTTCGAAAACGTCACCGACGCCGTCGCCATCTCCGACCGCGAGGTCGAGTTCCATTTCAACCAGAAGGGCAACCGGGAGCTACCGAAGATCATCGGCGATCTCGTCGTGCTGCCCAAGCACTGGTGGGAAGGCACCGATGCCAGCGGCAAGAAGCGCGACGTCACCAGGCCGACGCAGGAGCCGCCGCTCGGCTCGGCCGCCTACAAGATCGCCAGCTTCAAGCCGGGTTCGGAAATCATCTGGCAGCGCGTCCCCGATTACTGGGGCGCTAAACTGCCCGTGAAGATCGGCCGCGAGAATGTCGACAGACAGCGCTTCTCCTATTTTCTCGACGACAATGCCTCGTGGCAGGCCTTCACCAAGGGTGGATTTCAGGATATTCGCTTTGAGTCACGTGCCCAGCGATGGGCCGTCGAGTATACTTTTCCGGCCATCAAGGCGCGGGACGTCACAAAGGCGGAATATCCTACGACGTCCCCGGAACCAATGCAGGCCTACGTTATGAATACGCGCCGGCCGCTTTTTCAGGACGTGCGCGTGCGGCAGGCTCTGACCTACGCCTATGATTTCGAGAGCATGAACCGCACCATCTTTTTCGGCGCCTATACGCGCACGGACAGTTACTTCGAAGGTGGTGATTTGGCGTCAAGCGGCTTGCCGCAGGGGAAGGAATTGGAAATCCTGCAACAATATCGCGACAAGCTGCCGCCTGAACTATTCACCCAAGAGTTTAAGCTACCGGTCTACAATACGCCGCAGTCAGGGCGTGAAAATCTTCGGAAAGCCTATGAGCTTTTGAAGCAAGCGGGATGGGTCAATCGAGGCGGCAGGCTGGTCAATGAGAAGACTGGCGACCCGTTCAGGATAGAGTTTCTGGGCAACGATCCAGTTGACGAACGCGTCGCCTCGCCCTTGATCGACAATCTCAAACGTCTAGGCATCGACGCCACGCTGCGTATCGTTGACGACAGCCAGTATACAAACCGGACCCGCGCCTTCGACTTCGATATGCTGGCGCTGGCGGGCTTCCAGCAATCCAACTCGCCGGGCAACGAACAGCGGGATTTTTTCAGTTCCACTGCAGCCGACACCTCCGGATCACGTAATTTGGCGGGGATCAAGAACCCGGTCGTCGACGCGCTTATCGACCGAGTGATCTTCGCCACCGATCGGGATGATCTTATAGCGGCCACCCATGCGCTGGATCGGGTGTTGCTCTGGAACTACTACATGATCCCACAGTGGCACCTGGGAAAAGTTCGGATCGCTTACTGGAACAAGTTCGGCATACCAGCAAAACAGCCAAGCTACCAAGGCGTCGACATATCCTCGTGGTGGATCGACCCGGCCAAGGAAAAGGCGCTGGCCGCCAGATACAAGAGCGGCAATTGATGGCGGCGCTGCCCCGTCGCGACTTCCTCGCCCTGGGCGGTGCCGCTGCGGCCGCAGCGCTGCTGCCCGGCCGGGCTTTCGCGGCCATTCCAACCGGCGTGAAACTGCACGGGTTGTCGGCTTTTGGCGATCTCAAATATCCTCCGGATTTCACGCATTTCGACTATGTCAATCCGGACGCTCCCAAGGGCGGCCGGATGAATTTCGCCCCGCCGAACTCCACCCTCAATCAGAGCTTCCTGACTTTCAACACGCTGAACTCACTGGTGTTGAAGGGGGATTCGCCGCCGCGCACCGAGCTCTGCTTCGATTCGCTGATGGCAAGGGCAGTCGACGAACCGGATGCGGTCTACGGCCTGCTTGCCGAATCCGTTACCTTGTCGCAGGATCGCAATGGCTACCGCTTCAGCCTGCGGCCACAAGCGCGCTTCCATGACGGGTCGCCGCTGACCGCCGACGACATTGCCTTCGCCTTGAACCTCTACAAAGACCGGGGACATCCGAACCTTTCCCAAGCGCTGCGGCACATGACGGAAGCGGTCGCAATCGATCCGCTTACAGTCAACCTTACCTTCAACGGCCAACAGTCCGCGCAGAATATCCTCGCGATCGTCGTAATGCCGATCGTGTCGAAAGCTTTCTACACCGCCAATGATTTCGACGCCTCGACGATGACGCCACCGCTCAGCTCCGGACCATACAGGGTTGGACGGGTGGTGGCCGGGCAGACTGTCGAATATGAACGCGTCGCCGACTATTGGGGCCGCGATCTGGCCGTGAACCGCGGCAGTTATAATTTCGACCGCATCCGTATCGATTTCTACCTTGATCGCCAGGCAGCCTTTGAAGCATTCAAGAAAGGGGATACGCATTTTCGCGAGGAGTTCACCTCGCGGGTATGGGCGACCGGCTACGACTTTCCAGCACTGAAGGATGGCAGGGTCGTCAAACGCGAATTTCCTGGCGAGAAAACGCCATCCATGCAGGCTGTCGCGCTGAACCAGCGCCGTCCGCAGTTCCGCGACATTCGCGTGAGACGGGCAATCGCCTATTGCTTCGACTTCGAATGGACCAGGCGGGTTCTGTTTTTCGACTCCTACGAGCGTTCGCAATCGAACTTCGAGCGATCGGATTACAAGGCCAAGGGCCTGCCCTCACCCAAGGAGTTGGCCCTGCTGGAGCCGTTTCGAGCCGAGTTGCCGCCGGAGACCTTCGGCGAACCGGTGATGCAACCCGTCTCCGACGGTTCCGGGCACGACCGTAAGCTGCTGCGCGAGGCTTCGAGGCTGCTTGCCGAAGGCGGCTGGAAGCGAGCGGGCAATTTCGTCCTCAACGACAAAGGCGAGCGCCTGCGCGTGGAAATGCTTGCCGAGGACGAGGGTCTCGTTCGTATTTTCGCGCCATGGTCCGAGAATATGAAGGCGATCGGCATCGACGCTTCGATCCGGCAGGTCGACTCGACGCAATTTGAAGCGCGGCAGAGCAATTTCGACTTCGACTTCAACATGCTCGCATGGTCGATCGGAGCGACGCCCACCGCCGACGGTTTGGAGATACTCTATGCTTCCCGGATGGCGAAAACGCCGGGGATGCGCAACTATCCGGGTACGGAAAGCAAAGCCATCGACGCGCTGATCGAGGCAGCCGGCAAGGCGCAGAGCCGGATCGAACTCGTCACCGCGCTCAACGCGCTCGATCGGGTCTTGCGCGCGCGGCTAGACTGGATTCCAACATATCATCTGGCGAATCACCGAGCAGCCTTCTGGGACATGTTCGGCTTTCCCGCTCAAAAGCCGGATTACGACTTTCCGGTCGAGACGTCGTGGTGGTTCGACAAAGACAAGGCGGCAAAGATTGGCAAAGGCTGAGATTTTTGCACAAGCGAGGCAGGGAACCTGATGGGCGCCTATATACTGCGCCGCATCCTGTTGATGATCCCGACCCTGTTCGGCATCATGGCGGTATCCTTCGCCGTCATCCAGTTCGCGCCGGGCGGGCCGGTCGAGCAGGTCATTGCCAGGCTGACCAACCAGGGCGGCAGCGATCGCCTCGGCGGTGGCGGCGGTGATGCTGGCGGCGCCAATTTCGATGTCGCCGGCGACGTCGGCTCGAAATACCGCGGCGCGCAGGGGCTCGACCCGGAATTCATCAAGAAGCTGGAGAAGCAGTTCGGTTTCGACAAGCCGCCGCTCGAGCGCTTCGGCATGATGCTGTGGAACTATCTCCGCTTCGATTTCGGCGACAGCTATTTCCGCGACATCTCGGTGCTCGACCTGATCCTGGAAAAGATGCCGGTGTCGATCTCGATCGGGCTGTGGATCACGCTTTTGTCCTATCTGATCTCGATCCCGCTCGGCATCCGCAAGGCGGTCAAGGACGGCTCCACCTTCGACGTCTGGACCAGCGGCGTCGTCATCGTCGGTTACGCCATTCCGGGCTTCCTGTTCGGTATATTGCTGATGGTGCTGTTTGCCGGCGGCTCATTCTGGGACTGGTTTCCGCTGCGCGGCCTCACCTCCGATAATTGGGACCAGCTGTCGTGGCCGCAGCGGATCGTCGACTATTTCTGGCACATGACCCTGCCGCTGACGGCGCTGGTGCTGTCGGCCTTCGCCACGACGACGCTGCTCACCAAGAATTCCTTCCTTGAGGAGATCCGCAAGCAATATGTGGTCACAGCCCGCGCCAAGGGCCTGTCGGAGCGGCAGGTGCTTTATGGCCACGTCTTCCGCAACGCCATGCTGATCGTCATCGCCGGTTTCCCCGGTGCGTTCATCTCGGCATTCTTCACCGGGTCGCTGCTGATCGAGAACATCTTTTCGCTCGACGGCCTCGGCCTGCTTGGTTTCAACTCGGTGGTGCAGCGCGACTATCCGGTGGTCTTCGCCAATCTCTACATCTTCTCGCTGCTTGGCCTGTTCGTCGGGCTGCTGTCCGACCTGATCTATACCTGGGTCGATCCGCGCATCGACTTCGAGCGGAGAGACGTCTGATGGCGCAGGCGACAGCCGAAACGGCGCCGCCTCGGATCGCGCGGCCCTTTCTGTCGCCGCTCAACCAGCGGCGCCTGCAGAACTTCAAGTCCAACCGGCGCGGCTACTGGTCGTTGTGGATTTTCCTGTTCCTGTTCGTGCTGTCGCTGGTTTCCGAACTGATCGCCAACGACAAGCCGATCATCGCCTCCTACAAGGGCGAGATCCTGTTTCCGGTCCTGATCGCCTATCCCGAGGAGAAGTTCGGCGGTTTCTATGCGGTCACCGACTACCGCGACCCGGTCATCCAGGACGAGATCAATGCCAATGGCTGGATGGTCTGGCCGCCGGTGCGCTACTCCTACCAGACCGTCAACAACGCCATTCCCGAAGCAGCACCGACCAAGCCGTCCTGGCTCTACGACAAGAAGACGCGCTGCAACCAGTATCCGAAAGGCGAAGCGGACCCCAATTGCAACGTCGGCAACTGGAACTGGCTGGGCACCGACGACCAGGCCCGCGACGTGCTGGCGCGCGTCATCTACGGCTTCAGGATATCGGTGCTGTTCGGGCTGATCCTGACCGCCGGCTCGGCGCTGATCGGCGTGGCGGCCGGCGCCTTGCAGGGCTATTTCGGCGGCTGGACCGACCTTCTGTTCCAGCGCTTCATCGAGATCTGGTCGGCGATCCCGGTGCTGTACCTGCTGTTGATCGTCGCCGCCATCCTGCCGCCCGGCTTCTTTATCCTGCTCGGATTGATGCTGCTGTTCTCCTGGGTGGCGCTGGTCGGCGTGGTGCGGGCCGAGTTCCTGCGCGCCCGCAATTTCGAATATGTCAATGCGGCGCGCGCGCTCGGCGTGCCCAACATCACCATCATGTTCCGGCATCTGCTGCCCAATGCCATGGTGGCGACGCTGACCTTCCTGCCCTTCCTGCTCAGCGGCTCGATCTCGACGCTGACCTCGCTCGACTATCTCGGCTTCGGCCTGCCGCCCGGCTCCGCCTCACTGGGCGAGTTGTTGAAGCAGGCGCAGCGCAACCTCAATGCCCCCTGGCTCGGCATTTCCGGCTTCGTCGTCATCTCGCTGATGCTGTCGCTGCTGGTCTTCGTCGGCGAGGCCACCCGCGACGCCTTCGATCCGCGCAAGACGTTCAGATGACCGCCCCTCTCCTCTCGGTCCAGGATCTCAGCGTCGCCTTCACGCAAGGCGGCAGCCAGTCGATCGCCGTCGACCATATCTCCTTCGACCTCGCCAGGGGCGAGACGGTGGCGCTGGTCGGCGAATCCGGCTCCGGCAAGTCGGTCACCGCGCTGTCGGTGCTGAAGCTGCTGCCCTATCCGACCGCCAGCCACCCGTCGGGAAAGATCCTGTTCCTCGGCGCCGACCTGCTTGCCGCGGACGAGAGAGACTTGCGCCGCGTGCGCGGCAACAAGATCACCATGATCTTCCAGGAGCCGATGACCTCGCTCAACCCGCTGCACACGATCGAGCAGCAGATCGTCGAGGTGCTGAAGCTGCACCAGGGCCTGGGCGATCGCAACGCCAAGGCGCGCACGCTGGAACTTCTGCACGAGGTCGGCATCCGCGAACCGGAAAAACGGCTCGACGCCTATCCGCACCAGCTTTCCGGCGGCCAGCGCCAGCGCGTCATGATCGCCATGGCGCTCGCCAACGAGCCTGAACTGTTGATCGCCGACGAGCCGACGACCGCGCTCGACGTCACCGTCCAGGCGCAGATCCTCGAATTGCTGGCCGGCCTGAAAAGCCGCAAGAACATGTCGATGCTGTTCATCACCCACGATCTCGGCATCGTCAGGAAGATCGCCGACCGGGTCTGCGTGATGACCAAGGGCAAGATCGTCGAGACCGGCCCGACCAAGGAGATATTCGCCAATCCGCAGCACGCCTACACGCGGCATCTGCTTGCCGCCGAGCCGAAAGGCAAGCCGCCGGCGGCTAACCAGGCCGCCAGGCCGGTGATGGTCGGCAAGGACGTCAAGGTCTGGTTTCCGATCAAGAAGGGCTTCTTCCGGCGCACCGTCGACAATGTGAAGGCGGTCGACGGCATCGACGTCACCGTGCGGGCCGGTCAGACGCTTGGCGTCGTCGGCGAATCCGGCTCAGGCAAGACGACACTCGGCCTGGCGCTGGCCAGGATGATCTCGTCGACGGGGACCATCCAGTTCAACGGACGCGGCATTGATCAACTGTCCTTCAGCGAAATGCGACCGTTGCGACGCGAGTTGCAGATCGTCTTCCAGGATCCGTTCGGTTCGCTCAGTCCGCGCATGTCGGTCGCCGAGATCATCGAGGAAGGGTTGAAGATCCACGAGCCGAAACTATCTCCCGATGCGCGCGACGAGCGTGTCGTCGACGTGCTGAAGGAAGTCGGCCTCGATCCGGCGACGCGCAACCGCTATCCGCACGAATTCTCCGGCGGCCAGCGCCAGCGCGTCGCCATCGCGCGCGCCATGGTGCTCAACCCGCGTTTCGTCATGCTGGACGAGCCGACCTCGGCGCTCGACATGAGCGTGCAGGCGCAGGTCGTCGACCTCTTGCGCAGCCTGCAGGCCAAGCACGACCTCGCCTACCTCTTCATCAGCCACGATCTGAGGGTCATCCGCGCGCTCGCCAACGAAGTCATCGTCATGCGTAATGGCAGGATCGTCGAGGCCGGTCCTTCCGAACAGATTTTCGGCAACCCGCGGACCGACTATACAAAGGCGTTGATCTCGGCCGCCTTCAAGATCGAAACGGCGCCGGTCGGTATCGTCAGCGAGTAGATTTTCGCCAGAGATCATGCACAAAATCAAAACGCTGCCGCGCCCCTGCAAGTGCGGACGCGAACGCTGTTGGTAAAAGGGAAAAACAATCCGCAATGGAAAAAGGCCGCATCCTGCTTGCCCTCACCGGTATTCATCCGCTGCGCTGGCGCGAACTGCTGTCGGCGGAGCGCGAAGTGGTGCTCGAGCCGAATGGCGCCGGCGATCCCTCGATTACCTATGCGGTGGTGTGGAAACAGCGGCCGAACCTGTTGTCGTCGCTACCTAATCTGCGGGCTATCTTCTCGATCGGCGCCGGCGTCGACCACATTTTCGCCGATCCCACCTTGCCCGATGTACCGGTCGTCAAGGTGGTCGCCGCCAACCTTACCCAGTACATGACCGAATACGTCGTCTGGCGAGTGCTCGACCACCATCGCCAGGGCATGCTCTACCGCGCCCAGCAGCAGAAGAAGATCTGGCACGAGCCGCAGCAGCGGCCGGCCGGCGACATCTCGGTCGGCATCATGGGGCTCGGCACGCTTGGCCGCGCGGCGGCATCGGTACTGTTGTCGCTCGGCTTTCCCGTTAATGGCTGGTCGCGCAGCGATCGGCCGATGGAAGGTGTCTCGACTTACGCGGGCGAGGCCGGCCTGATCCCGTTCCTCAACGCCACCGATATCCTGGTGGTGCTGTTGCCGCTGACGCCACAGACGCATGGCATCATCAACCACGGCGTGCTGAAGGAGCTGCGCAAGCGCAATGGCCTCGGCGGCTCGGTGCTGATCAATGCCGGGCGCGGCAGGCTGCAGAAGGACGCCGACATTTTGCGCGCGCTGGACGACGGCACGCTGAAGGAAGCCAGCCTCGACGTGTTCGAGGTCGAGCCGCTGCCGAAGACCAGCCCGCTATGGAGCCACCCGAAAGTGTTCGTGACGCCGCACGCGGCAGCAACTTCCGATCCGGTTCACCTGGCGCCGATCATGCTGCGTCAGATGGATGCCTTCGAGCGCGGCGAAGCGCTGGAAAATGTGGTGGATCGTAACGCGGGGTATTGATTTTTTAGAGCGTCGCTTTCCAGTCTCAGGCCCAGCCGAGCGGCACGTAGTCGATCTCCATAAACGCCTCGACCTCTGGGATCCAGCGGTCGCGGACGAAGGCGACGTGGTCGGGATGGTCGTTGTAGCCGGAGTAAGCCCGCTGATCGGCGAACTCCATCGAGAAGCCGAAGCGGTAGTCGTTCTTGGGGCTGACCTGCCGCAACTGCTCGAAATGCGTGACGCCCTTTATCGCCGTGAGGATCGTCTTGGCGTCGGCCAGGAACCTTTTTTCCTCGAGCGAATGCGGCGGGTGCTTTAGCGTGAACACGACGGTGTGACGGATCATTTTCTGCTCCTGCGATGTCGATCTGTTATGCGCTGTCGGCCCAGGCGCGGATGAGGTTATAGGCGATCGCCCCCTTCGGTGGCGTCACCAGGCCGCCCGGATGCTCACGGGCCAGCATCGAGAGCACCTCGTCGCGAAAGAACCAGCGGCAATCTTCCAGCTCGTTGAAGTCGGGGTGGATATCGTCGTTGAGCGGTTCGCCGAAGCAGCCGATCATCAGCGAATAGGGAAACGGCCAGGGCTGGCTGGCGTGGTAGACGACGCGGCCTAGCCGAATGCCGGCTTCCTCCAGCGTTTCGCGGCGCACCGCCGCCTCGATCGTCTCGCCCGGCTCGATGAAACCGGCGAGCGCCGAATACATGCCGGGCCCGAAATGCCGGCCGCGGCCGAGCAGGCATTTTTCGCGTGTTGCCGTCAGCATGATCGCCACCGGGTCGGTGCGCGGAAAGTGCTCCGTCCCGCAGGCCGGGCAATGCCGCTTGTAACCGCCCGCCCGCATCTCGGCTTCGGTGCCGCATTTGCTGCAGAAGCGATGGCTGGCATGCCAGGCAAGCAGCGCCGCCCCTTGCGCCAGCGCGCCGGCGGCCGCTTCGTTGATCAGTCCCTGCATATAGACCGAGCGATAGTCGATGGCCTTGATCGTCTCGGGAAGCTGCTCGGGCTCGACCCCGGCCGGCACCGCCAGCACCGGGCCGCTTTCGGAAAAACCGAGCAGCACGCCGTTTTCGAGCGATGCTTCGAGCGGCCGGCATTCGGCCACGCCGAACCAGGGGTCGAATGCGCCTTGCGCAAGCTTCAGATAGAGCCGGCCGCCACGCATCAGCAAAAGCCGCGCCGAAGGATCGGCGAGCGCCTTTTCGACGGAATCGTCGGCGCGGTTTTCGGACTGCCGGTCGATAATGTTGCCGGCGAAGCCGACGAACTGGCTCGGCTCGCGCAAGGGCGCGTCAAACAGGCGAAAGCTCATGCAGACTCGGGAAGGTTCAAGATGGACACGGGGGAGGCTTATAACGCTGCCTTGATCTTTTCCGCAAACTTGCGAAGGTCGGAGCGCTGATAGGGCTCGCGCAGGCCGTGCCCCCACACCGGGCCGGGCCAGCCGGGATCGCCTTCCGAGCGCGCAATAACGTGTACATGCAACTGGCGCACGATGTTGCCGAGTGCGCCGGTATTGATCTTGGTGCAGCCGGTCACCCGCTTCAGCGCCAGCGCCACCATATTGGTCTCGAAGGTCAGCATCGCCTGGTCGAGCGGCGTCATATCGTGGATTTCCTCGATGCCCGGCCGCTGCGGGACCAGCAGCAGCCATGGCCAGCGGCGGTCGTTCATGACGCGCAGTTCGCACAGGCCGAGCCACATCAGCTGTTCACTGTCGGCTTCCAGCTGGGCGTCAAGCGTGAATCCGGCCTTGAGGCCCGGCAGCATCGGCGTTTCCCTCACTTTTTGACGTTTTTTGAACTCTATCGACGCTAGAGCGGCTTCCGAAGGGCCGCAAGGGGCAGCAAGCAACATTGGCCGTCGCGGCGCTGATTGTGCGCGAAGAAGTGAAGGCCCGGGCAAATTGCATCAGGTTGGCGCTGCCCCGCCGAGGTCGACGATTTTGATCGCGGCCACATTTTGTTCTTGCTTTGTGCCGGCAGCTATGCTACTAATCCCGCTATGGTGATTATTCGCACCAATGACCCGCCCGCCGAGGCGGGTTTTTGGTTTCAGCTTTCGCCGTCGCTCAGGGCCCCTATCATCCGCACTTGCATTTCATCGCCGGATTGCCGATATGGAGGCTGGGAGGTTGGTGGTGGACGGTCCACTCGCCAACCGGGTCAGGTCCGGAAGGAAGCAGCCCTAACGAGCCCGGAACGGGTCATTGTTCCAGCCTCCCGCCTCTTCGCCTTTTGCCCCGACATTGACGGCGCCAAGCCGTGCGGGCGAAACTATGCGCAGGAATCGGCCGCCTCCAGTGGCAGCCCTTGGAGCTTAACGGGCGAATGAGCGAAGCCGGAAACGAGGCCGGGAAATTGGACAAGCCTGCCGCCTACCGCGTGCTGGCGCGCAAATACCGACCGTCGAATTTCTCCGAGCTGATCGGCCAGGAGCCGATGGTCCGCACGTTGACCAATGCCTTTGCGACCGGCCGCATCGCCCAGGCCTGGATGCTGACCGGCGTGCGCGGCGTCGGCAAGACCACGACCGCGCGCATACTCGCGCGGGCCCTGAACTACAAAACACCGACGGTCGACCAGCCTTCCGTCGACCTTGCCGTGCTCGGCGAGCATTGCCAGGCGATCATGGAAGGCCGGCATGTCGACGTCATCGAGATGGACGCCGCCTCGCATACCGGCATCGACGACATCAGGGACATCATCGAGCGTGTGCGCTACGCCCCGGTATCGGCGCGCTACAAGGTCTACATCATCGACGAAGTGCACATGCTTTCCAACCAGGCCTTTAACGGCCTGCTGAAGACGCTGGAAGAGCCGCCGCCGCACGTCAAGTTCATCTTCGCCACCACCGAAATCCGCAAGGTGCCGATCACCGTCCTGTCGCGCTGCCAGCGTTTCGACCTCAGGCGCATCGATGCGGCAATGATCAAGGCCGACCTTGCCAGGATAGCCGGTCTGGAGGGCATCGAAGTTGAAGACGATGCGCTGGCGATGATCGCCCGCGCGGCCGAAGGCTCGATGCGCGATGCGCAGTCCATCCTCGACCAGGCGATCGCCCATGGCGGCGGCGCGGTCAGCGCCGAAGCGGTGCGTGCCATGCTCGGCCTTGCCGACCGTGCCCGCATCGTCGACCTGTTCGAGCATGTCATGAAGGGCGACGTCGCGGCCGCGCTTGCCGAATTCCGTGCCCAGTACGATACCGGCGCCGATCCTGCCGCGGTGCTGACCGACCTTGCCGAGTTCAACCATCTGGTCACCCGTCTGCGTTTCGTGCCGGCTGCCATCGACGACGCCTCGCTGTCCGAGGACGAGCGTCGGCGCGGCGCCGATTTCGCCAGCACGCTGTCGGTCAAGGTGCTGTCGCGGACATGGCAGATGCTCTTGAAAGGCATTCCCGAGGTGCAGACTTCCAACCGCCCGGTCAGCGCCGCCGAGATGGTGCTGATCCGGCTGGCGCATGCCGCCGACCTGCCGACGCTGGACGAGGCGCTGAAATCGCTGGAGAACGGCGTTTCGCCGCCGGGCGCCGCGCCGCGCGTGAATGGCGCGCCGACAAGCCCCGGCCCCGCAAACCATGCGCCTGCAAGCGGTGGTGCCGGTGCCGTGGCGCAGACGCGGATGCCGACGGCCAATGGCGGCGCGCAGACGATGCGCCTGGTCGAGGCCGAGCCCGTGCCGACCAACTTCATTGCTCCGCCGGAGCCGGTGGTCGAGGCGCCGCCGGTGCCGGTGAAATCGCTGGCCGATATTGTCGCCCTTGCCGACGCCCAGCGCGACATGGCCTTCAAGGTGCTGGTGAAGCGTTGCGTGCGCCTGGTGCGCATCGAGCCCGGCCGTATCGACGTCAGCCTGACCGACGATGCGCCGAAGATGCTGCTCAACGATTTGACCGCCAAGCTGCGCGCCTGGACGGGCCGCAGCTGGCTGGTGTCGCTGTCGAAGGAGGAGGGCGGCCAGACGCTGGCCGAGATGGAATCGACAAAGCGCGAAAACGCCTTCCTCGATGCCAAGAGCGACCCGACGGTCGCCGCCATCCTGGCGCGCTTTCCCGGCGCCAAGATCATCGACGTGCGCATTCCCGACGCGCCGGAAGCCGATGCGGCAGAGGCCGAAGTGCCGGTCGAGCCGCCGGCCGACGACGACGAAACCTGAACAACCAGCACCAACTGCAAAGGACCGTGCGATGAAAGATCTTCTCGGCCTGATGGGCAAGGCAAAGGAAATGCAGGCCAAGTTCCAGGCCATGCAGGATGAGATTGCCACGCTGGAAGCCACCGGACAGGCCGGCGGCGGCCTGGTCAGCGTGACGCTGACCGGCAAATTCGAGATGAAGTCGCTGAAGATCGACCCGGCGCTGTTCGAGGAGGACGAGGTCGAGATTCTCGAGGACCTGCTCCTCGCTGCCCACAACGACGCCAGGACCAAGGTCGAGCAGATCATGCAGGAGAAGACCAAGGCGCTGACCGCGGGACTGCCGATCCCGCCGGGAATGAAGCTGCCGTTCTAAGGTGTGCTGATATTCAGGTCATGCCGGCCTGCAAACGGCGGCTTCCGGTGCTCACGTACGAAACGTACGCTTCGCTCCGGTTCCCGGAAGCCGCCATTTTCGGCTCGGCCTGACCTGAATCTCAGCACACCTCGAGCTGTGTTTACAGTTACCGCGTCGACTGAACCAATCTCTCCAGGCTTGGGCAAGCCCTCTTGCGGAGATTGCGGCGCTCCAAGGTCACGGCATGAATCCTTGGAACCATGCCGGCACCTGACCGAAGAGGGCAGCGATCCAACGCTCTTCGCCGCCAGCTGTGTCTATTGGGCAACGCCCCAAACTTAATAACGCTTTAGCCATCTTTTTGCCTGAAAGTGTCTCATTCTTGCCGCAACCAGGGGCGGGCTGGCAGCAGAATGAGGGGACACCTGTTGATCTCTACCCGATGGAAGACGCCGTTGCGGCTCGGCGTCGTTATCTCGCCGCTGTTTTTGGCCGCTTGCAGTCAGACCGCCTCGCACGGCATGTCCAGCCTGACCGATGCCATTACGCCGGGTTTCCTGAGCTCGCGCTCCTACAATTCCACGCCGAAGGAGAAGGAATGCCTGGAGCGGGCGATGTTCTTCGAGTCCAACCGGTCGAGCCGTGACGGCATGATTGCGGTCGGCACCGTGGTGATGAACCGGCTGCGATCCGGCAAGCACGGCAGCACCATCTGCGAAGTGGTTGGCGAGCGCGGCCAGTTCGCGCCGGGCGTCATGACACGGCCGATGAATTCGAAGGCGATGCCCGACGTCGAGGAGGCCGCCGAGGCGGTGCTCAAGGGCGAGCGCAAAGCCAAGCTGAAGAACACCATGTATTTCCACACCGCCGGGCTGCGCTTCCCTTACAAGAACATGCACTACACCATGGTCGCCGGCGGCAATGCCTTTTATGAAAAGCGCGGCCGCAACTGGCAGCCGCTGCCGGACGAACCGGTGGTCGCCATGGCCCAGGCCAAGCCGCAAGCGCCTGCCGCTCAGGCCATACTTGTCGCTTCGGCGGAGCCGGCTCGCGAGGTCAAGCCGACATTCGCCAAGGCAACCTATGTTACCGCCGCCGCATCGCAGCCAGCAAGGCAGACAAGGGTGACTGCAGGAATGGCGACCGCGGCGAGGGCGGCACCGGAGAAGCCAATCCTTGTGGCGCTGCAAGAGCCAATGCAGGAACCGGACGCGGCCCGTTTCGGTGGAACCGTGAACCCCCGGCCGGTCACATCATTCCAGGCGGCGCCGGCAGAGCCGACAATGTCGTTCGAGACGACGCCCGAGAACACCGACGCCATCGGCGCGATGATCGCCGGCCAGACCCGGCCGCTGGAGGAAAACTGAGGCGGCCGGCGTCGGCGCGTTGTACCGGGAGAAATGCCCGGCAGGGCAATGAGGGGCGGCGCAACGCCGGGCGATTGCCTCTTTGCAGGCTGAACAGCGCGCCTCAGCGCTGTTCCAAAACCCGTTGAAAAATCCTAAACCGGAGCGATGTCGAAGCGAATCGCCGGTCCCGAGATCGAACGCCTGATCCAGCTGCTGGCCAAGGTGCCAGGGCTCGGCCCGCGTTCGGCGCGCCGCGCCGCGCTCCACCTCATCAAGAAGAAGGAGCAGCTGCTGGCGCCGCTCGCCGCCGCCATGGGCGAGGCGGTCGACAAGGTGCGCATCTGCTCGACCTGCGGCAATGTCGACACCTCCGATCCATGCATGATCTGCACCGACCCGCGCCGCGACCCCACCACGCTCATCGTTGTCGAGGACGTGGCCGACCTTTGGGCGCTGGAGCGGGCGACCGCCATGAACGTGCGTTATCATGTGCTCGGCGGTACGCTGTCGCCGCTCGACGGCATTGGTCCCGATGAGCTCAACATCCGTTCGCTGGTCGATCGCGTCGCCGGCGGCGAGGTCAATGAAGTGATCCTCGCCGTCAACGCTACGGTCGAGGGCCAGACTACCGCGCACTACCTCACCGACCAGCTTTCCGGCTTCAACGTCAAGGTGACGCGCCTGGCGCACGGTGTTCCGGTTGGCGGCGAACTCGACTATCTCGACGAAGGCACGCTCGCCGCGGCACTGCGCTCGCGGACGGTGTTTTGAGGCGAGTTGCGGGGAGGATGATGGTTGCTAAGCATTCTTTAAGGCTGGCACTCCGTCCCACCCCCCTCTGTCCTGCCGGACATCTCCCCCACAAGGGGGGAGATTGGCCGTCGCTTCTGCTTTCGCCAATTTTCAACGTTGCAAAATTGGCGCCGAGATTGAAGCTGCTGATCTCCCCCCTTGCGGGGGAGATGTCCGGCAGGACAGAGGGGGGTGGGAAGGATCGCTGTTTTCGCAAAATAGCCGTCGCGTTTCTTCTTGCAACCATTGTTGCCCTCATCCTCGCCACCCCCGCCTCCGCGGCAAAGATCGACGACCAGTTCCGCGCGTGGCTTGGCAACGACCTCTGGCCCGAAGCCAGCGCCAAAGGCATTTCCAGGAAAACCTTCGATGCCGCCTTCGACGGCGTCAAGCCGAACCTCAAGCTGCCCGACCTGGTAAAGCCGGGCGAGAAGGCGACGACGCCGCGGAAGCAGCATCAGGCCGAGTTCGGTTCGCCCGGCGCCTATTTCGCCGAGAAGATCGTCCGTGCGGTGACCGCCGGCGGCCGCACCCGCGAGGCGGCCAACGCTAGGACCCTTGCAGCGATCGAGAAACGCTACGGCGTGCCTGGCGAAGTGCTGCTGGCGATCTGGGGCCGCGAGAGCGGCTTCGGCGCAGCGAAGCTGCCTTATGACGCCTTCGAGGTGCTTGGCACCAAGGCGTTCATGTCGACCAAGAAGGAATTCTTCCGCACCGAGGTCTTGGCGGCGCTGGAGATCGTCGAGCGCGGGCTTGCCCCGGTCGGTGCGATGAAATCGTCCTGGGCCGGCGCGCTCGGCCAGCCGCAGTTCATGCCGACGTCGTTCCTCAAGCATGCCGTCGATTTTGACGGCGACGGCCGCACCGACATCTGGAATTCGACGCCCGACATACTGGCATCGATCGCCAATTATCTCGTCCATTATGGCTGGGTCAGGGGCCGTGGCTGGGGCTTCGAGGTGACGGTGCCGGACAGCGTCTCGTGCTCGCTCGAAGGTCCGGACCAGGGCAAGAAGATTTCCCAATGGGCTGATATGGGCATCAGGCGTGTGTCGGGTAAACCGTTCCCGGCGAGCGAACTGAAAGCCGAGGGCTTTCTTTTGATGCCGGCCGGGCGTAGCGGCCCGGCCTTCATCGTGACCCCCAATTTCTACGTGCTGAAGCAGTACAACACCAGCGATCTCTATGCCCTGTTCATCGGCCATGGCGCCGATCGCATCGCCCATGGCGACAGCAATTTCTCAAGCAATTGGGGCGCGGTCGGCGGGCTCTACCGCTCCGACATCGCCGCCCTGCAGCGGGCGCTGGAAGCCAAGGGCTACGATGTCGGCAGCGCCGACGGCCTGCCTGGCTTCAAGACGCGCCGCTCGATCGGCAAATGGCAGGCCAGCAACGGCCGTTCCGCTACCTGCTTTCCCGACCCCGACCTGGTTACCGCGCTGAAATAGCCGGATTTTCGCACCGCCGGTCTGGCCCAATCGACCGTTCTGCAAATGCTCGTTGCCGCGCTCGAAACCGCCGGATATGGTGAGCTGGAACCGCACAAAAATTGCCAATACGACGGTCCGGGGATCACCGTTCGACGCGGCAAGAAATGCCACAACCCTGAGCCGGGAACTCAGGTCAACAAAAACAGGGAACAGTTGAAATGATGATGGAAAAGTTTGCTCTACGCACCCGCTTCTTGCTTGCGGGTGCCGCCATGTCCGCGCTGCTTCTGGCCGGTGCGCCTGCCTTCGCGGTCACGCCCGCCGACACGCTGGTCGAGGGTTTCGCCATCGACGACATCATCTCCATGGATCCGGGCGAGGCATTCGAACTGTCTACCGCCGAAGTCACCGGCAACACCTACGATCTCCTGGTGCGCCTCGACCTCAGCGACACCTCGAAGGTCAAAGGCGATCTCGCCGAAAGCTGGAGCGTCTCCGACGACGGCCTGACCTACACGTTCAAGCTCAAGCCCGGCCTCAAATTCGCCTCCGGCAATCCGATCACAGCGGCGGACGTCGCCTATTCGTTCGAGCGCGCCATCAAGCTCGACAAGAGCCCGGCCTTCATCATCGGCCAGTTCGGCATCGACGGCGGCAACGTCACCGAGAAGGCCAAGGCTGTTGATGACACGACGTTCCAGTTCACCGTCGACAAGGCCTATGCGCCGAGCTTCGTGCTGAACTGCCTGTCGGCGACGGTCGCCTCGGTCGTCGACGCCAAGCTGGTCAAGGAGCATGTCGCGGCGGTCACGCCGAGCGCCGACTACAAATGGGACAATGATTTCGGCAATGCCTGGCTGAAGACCGGCTATGCCGGCTCCGGTGCCTTCAAGCTGCGCGAATGGCGCGCCAACGAAGTTGTCGTCCTTGAGCGCAACGACAATTACTACGGCGAGAAGGCCAAGCTTGCCCGCGTCATCTATCGCAACATGAAGGAAAGCTCAGGCCAGCGCCTGGCGCTGGAAACCGGCGATATCGACGTCGCCCGCAATCTCGAGCCAAACGATCTCGACGCCATCGCCAAGAACGCCGATATCACCACCACCAGTGCACCGAAGGGCACGGTTTATTACATCAGCCTCAACCAGAAGAACCCGAATCTCGCCAAGCCCGAGGTCCGCCAAGCCTTCAAATATTTGGTCGACTACGACGCCTTGAGCACGACAATCCTCAAAGGCATCGGCGAGATCCACCAGACCTTCCTGCCCAAGGGCGTGCTCGGCGAGTTGGGTGAAAATCCGTTCAAGTTCGACGTCGCCAAGGCGAAGGAGCTGCTTGCCAAGGCGGGTCTCGCGGACGGCTTCAGCGTCACCATGGACGTGCGCAGCACGCAACCGGTGACCGGCATGGCGGAATCGTTCCAGCAGACAGTGGGACAGGCCGGCATCAAGCTGGAGATCATCCCCGGCGACGGCAAGCAGACGCTGACCAAATACCGCGCCCGCAACCACGACATCTATATCGGCCAGTGGGGCCAGGACTATTTCGATCCGAACTCCAATGCCCAGACCTTTGCCAGCAATCCGGACAATTCGGATGAAGCCAAGATCAAGACGCTGGCCTGGCGCAATGCGTGGGACATTCCGGACCTGACCAAGCAGACGGAGGCCGCCCTGCTCGAGAAGGATCCGGCCAAGCGCGCCGCAATGTACCAGGATCTTCAGAAGAAGATCCTCGATACCAGTCCTTTCATCATCATCCACCAGCAGCTGGAAGTGGCTGGCCTGCGCAAGAACCTCAAGGGCTTTGCGCTCGGTCCGAGCTTCGACACCAACTTCGTCGGCCCGGTTTCGAAGGAGTGATGTCGGCGGACGCGCCGCATGAGCTTGGCTGAAAGGGAAACGACGGCGGGGCGCGGCAGCGCTCGCGCCGTTGCCGTTGCCTCATCGATCGCCCGGTTCCTGGTCATCGCCATAACGACTTATCTCGGTCTGCTCGCGGTGACCTTCTTCATCGGCCGGGTGATCCCGATCGACCCGGTGCTGGCGGTACTCGGCGACCGGGCGCCGACCAATGTCGTCGAACGAACGCGCCGCGAGATGGGTCTCGACCTGCCGCTGGTCGAGCAGTTCTACATCTATGTCAAACATGCCTTGAATGGTGATTTCGGCACCTCGGTGCTGACCACCAATCCGGTGATGACGGACATCCGCCGCGCCTTTCCGGCGACGCTCGAACTGGCAACACTGGGGACGCTGATCGGTTCGGTGATCGGCGTGCCGCTTGGTGTGCTGGCCGCCGTGCGGCGCGGCAGCATCATCGACCAGATCGTGCGCATCATCGGTCTTGTCGGCTATTCCGTGCCGATCTTCTGGCTGGGGCTGCTGGCGCTGGTGCTGTTCTACGCCAAGCTGCAATGGGTCGCCTTTCCCGGCCGCCTCGATATCGTCTACGAATACACCTTCACGCCGATTACCGGCTTTTACCTGCTGGATGCACTCTGGCAGCGGCAGTGGGACGTATTTGCCGATGCCTTCCGCCACATCATCCTGCCTGCCTCGCTGCTCGGCTATTTCTCGCTCGCCTACATCAGCCGCATGACGCGCTCCTTCATGCTGAACGAACTCACCCAGGAATACATCGTGGCGGCGCGCGCCAAGGGCCTGTCGGAAACGCGCATCATCTGGGGTCACGCGCTGCGCAACGCCGCGGTGCCGATGGTTACGGTGATCGCTCTGTCCTATGCCGGGCTGCTCGAAGGCTCGGTGCTGACCGAGACGGTGTTTTCGTGGCCGGGCATCGGCCTCTACATCACCAACTCGCTGCAGAACGCCGACATGAATGCCGTGCTTGGGGGCACGATCATCATCGGCTCGGTCTTCATCGGCATCAATCTTTTGTCCGACCTGCTCTACCGGCTGCTCGACCCAAGGACCAAGGCAGGATGAGGACCAAGGCAGGATGAGCGCAGAAGCGATTCAAACCCGCCGTGATTGGCTGCTCAGCGAGCGGCCAGCGTCGCGCGTGCAGGCAAGGCTCGGCCGCGCCTATGTAGCCTGGCGGCGCTTTTCCGCCAACCGGCTGGCCTTTGTCGGCCTGCTCATCATCATCGCCCTGCTGGTGGTCGCGGCCTTCGCCGATGTGCTGGCGCCCTATTCGCCGACATTCGGCGACCTCAAGGGCTCGCGGCTGCTGGCGCCAAGTGCCGCGCACTGGTTCGGCACCGACGATCTCGGCCGCGATATCTATTCGCGCATCATCTTCGGTTCGCGTTGGACGCTCTATGTCGTCATTCTGGTCGCCATCATCGCCGCGCCCATCGGCTTGCTGGTCGGCACCGTTGCCGGCTATGCCGGCGGCTGGACCGATGCGATCCTGATGCGCATCACCGACATCTTTCTCGCCTTTCCGAAGCTGATCCTGGCGCTGGCCTTTGTCGCCGCGCTCGGCCCCGGCATCGAAAATGCCGTGCTCGCCATCGCCATCACCTCGTGGCCGCCCTATGCCCGCATTGCCCGCGCCGAAACGCTGACGGTGCGCAATTCCGATTACATCAAGGCGGTGCAATTGATGGGCGCTTCGCCGTTTCGCATCGTGCTTCGCCACATCATGCCGCTCTGCATCTCCTCGCTGATCATCAGGGTGACGCTCGACATGGCCGGCATCATCCTGACCGCCGCCGGCCTCGGCTTCCTCGGCCTCGGCGCGCAGCCGCCGCTGCCGGAATGGGGCGCGATGATCGCGTCGGGCCGACGCTTCGTGCTCGACCAGTGGTGGGTGGCGGGCGCGCCGGGCTTTGCCATCCTCATCGTCAGCCTCGGCTTCAACCTGCTCGGCGACGGCCTGCGCGACGCGCTCGATCCGCGAAGCGGTGACCAATGAGCACGCTTCTCGAAGTCGACGACCTGCGCGTCACCTTCCCGACGCGCACCGGCCTGATCGAGGCAGTGCGCGGCGTTTCCTTCTCGCTGGGCCGCGAACGGCTCGGCATCGTCGGGGAGAGCGGTTCGGGCAAGTCGCAGACCGGCCGCGCCATCATGGGCGTCACCCCGCCGCAGGCCGAGGTGACCGCAAAGACGCTTGCTTTCGACGGCATCGACCTGCTGGCCGCCTCGCCGCGCGAGCGCCGCGCACTGCGTGGCAAGCGTATCGCCATGATCCTGCAGGATCCGAAATATTCGCTCGACCCGGTGATGAGCATCGGCCGCCAGATCGTCGAGACACTGCGCACGCATGAGAAAGTCTCCAAGGCCGAAGGCCGCGACCGCGCGCTTGCCATGCTGGAGGCTGTGCAGATCCGCGATCCGGCCCGTGTCTTCGACCTGCATCCGCACGAGGTTTCCGGCGGCATGGGCCAGCGCGCCATGATCGCCATGATGCTGATCGCCGGGCCGGAGATGATGATCGCCGACGAGCCGACCTCGGCACTCGACGTCACTGTGCAGCTCGACGTGCTCGGCATCCTCGACCGGCTGGTCAGCGAGCGCGGCATGGGGCTGATTTTCATCTCGCACGACCTGCGCTTGGTCTCATCTTTCTGCGATCGTGTCATCGTCATGTATGCCGGCAAGGTGGTCGAACAGCTCAAGGCCTCGGAGCTCGGCCGTGCCCAGCATCCCTATACGCGCGGCCTGCTCAACTGCATGCCCAAGATCGGCGCCGACCGTCACCCGCTGCCGGTGCTCGACCGCAAGCCGGAGTGGGCGGCATGACCGCAGCCCTTTCCGTCGACCGGCTGGAGGTGGTCTTCGACCGTTTTCGCGCGCTGAAGGGCGTCAGCCTCGAAGTCGAATCCGGTGAATCCTTCGGCTTGGTCGGCGAGTCCGGCTCCGGCAAGTCGACGTTACTCAGGGCAATCGCCGGCCTGGCGCCGGCCGCTTCGGGCACCATCGCCGTCAACGGCAAACAGCTCGGCGCGCGCCGCGACAAGGCGTTCTACCGCGAGGTGCAGATGGTCTTCCAGGACCCGTACGGCTCGCTGCACCCGCGCCAGACCGTCGACCGCCTGCTGCAGGAGCCGCTCGCCATTCACGGCTTTGCTGACGGCGAAAAGCGCATCCAGCGGGCGCTGGACGAGGTCGGCCTGGGCACCGGCTTCCGTTTTCGCTATTCGCATCAATTGTCCGGCGGCCAGCGCCAGCGCGTGGCAATCGCCCGTGCCCTGATCCTCGAACCGTCGATCCTGCTGCTCGATGAGCCGACCTCGGCGCTCGACGCTTCGGTGCAGGCGGAGGTGCTGAACCTGCTGGAAGAGGTCCGGCGGCGGCGCAAGCTGACCTTCCTGATGGTCAGCCACGACCTCGCCATCATCACCCATATGTGCGAGCGGCTGATGGTGATGCAGAACGGCGAGGCGGTCGAGCACCTCAGCGCCGGCGACCTCGTCGAGCGCCGCGTCACCAAGGACTACACGCGCAATCTGCTGAGGGCGAGCGAGGGGTTTGTCAGGACGGCATGAGCGACGGGCCTTCGGTTGCCGACACCGGCATCGACAGGCCCAATCGCCGGGCGACGGTGCCAACTTGAGGAAAACCTGAAATAAGCCCAAAAGAGTCTCAACAGCCATCAAACGAGAGCGGGCGCCGGTCCGGTGAGGGATACGATGACAAATTCAGCCATTTCCGAACGCAAGAACCAGTCGATTTCGCGCGGCGTCGGCATGACCACTCAGATCTATGCCGATCGCGCCGAAAACTCGGAAATCTGGGACGTCGAAGGCGGCCGCTATATCGATTTTTCGTCCGGTATCGCTGTCGTCAACACTGGCCACCGTCACCCTAGGGTGATCGAAGCGGTCAAGGCGCAGCTCGACCGCTTCACCCATACCTGCTACCAGGTCGTGCCCTACGAGAGCTATATCCGGCTGGCCGAACGGCTGAACGGCATGCTGCCCGGCAAGTTCGACAAGAAGACGATTTTTGTCACCACCGGCGCCGAGGCGGTCGAGAACGCTATCAAGATTGCCCGTAACGCCACCGGCCGGCCGGCGGTCATCGCTTTTTCCGGCGGCTTTCACGGCCGCACCTTCATGGGCATGGCACTGACCGGTAAGGTCGTGCCCTATAAGGTCGGGTTCGGCGCCATGCCGGCGGATGTCTTCCATGCGCCGTTCCCGGTTGCGCTGCACGGCGTGTCGGTCGCCGATTCGTTGGCCGCGCTCGACCGGCTGTTGAAGGCCGACGTCGATCCGGCCCGCGTTGCCGCCATCATCGTCGAGCCGGTGCAGGGCGAGGGCGGCTTCTACGAGGCGCCGCGCGACTTCATGACCGCATTGCGCAAGATCTGCGACCAGCACGGCATGCTGCTGATCGCCGACGAGGTGCAGACCGGCTTTGCCCGCACCGGCAAGATGTTCGCAATGGACCACCACGAAGTGGCGGCCGACATCACCACCATGGCCAAGAGCCTGGCCGGCGGCTTTCCGCTGGCGGCGGTCACCGGACGTGCCGAGATCATGGATGCGCCGAACCCCGGCGGGCTCGGCGGCACCTATGGCGGCAGCCCGATCGGCGTCGCCGCGGCGCATGCCGTGCTCGACGTCATCGACGAAGAGAAGCTCTGCGACCGCGCCAACACGCTGGGCAACCGTCTGAAGCAGCGCCTGCAATCGATCCGCGACGAAGCGCCGGAGATCGTTGATATCAGAGGTCCCGGCTTTATGAACGCGGTCGAGTTCAACGATGTGACGAAGGGCCTGCCGTCGCCGGAACTCGCCAATGCGGTGCGGCTGAAGGCGCTCGACAAGGGTCTGATCCTGCTGACCTGCGGCGTCTACGGCAACGTCATCCGCTTCCTCGCGCCGATCACCATCCAGGACGGCGTCATGAACGAGGCGCTCGACATCCTGGAAAGTTCGATCCGCGACGCCCGCGCCGCCTAAGCGGCGAGGATATGGCCTGGGATTCAACTGCGGCGAAGGCCGAGATAGGCGGCAAGCCGCCGTTCAACGCCCTATGCGAGCACGAAATTCGGCAGTCGAATTGGTGCGTGGAAACGGTTCGGAAGGCAACTGTACACCGAGAAAGGCACAAAGCGGCTCCCACCCTTCGGAGGCCTGATAAGTAAGAAGGCGTTCAGGTGGCAGTGTTGATTTCACGGAAGCGTTATGTGCTTCATAGACAGCGATTGCGTGATCACGGTTATCAAATCGACCGCCAAAGACAGTGTTTCCAATCACCGCCACACCAAAGGACTGTGGATCATTGGTAGCAGCATCCATCGTGAGCCCTATTGTTTGCGCCATGCTGTCATACCAGGCTTCGGGGTCACGAACTGTCAGGATAACCTTCGCATCAGGGTAGTGGTCACTCACTTCGCGCCAAAAATGCGCCGTTGGCCAATCGACCGCGGAAAGATAGCCGGCATATGCCGCATCCCAGGTCGGGAGTTGTCCCTGGCCGGCTGCGCGCCACAGCGTCTTCTGCTCGGGATTGGCGTGGACATCTGCCATGTGATGACACGGCCCGAACCCAAGATGCTCCAACGCGAGCTTCAGCGAATATGTGCCAGTGCGACCCATGCCTGCGCCAATGACATATAGAGCCATGAGCACCCCCCGACGATTTCAATTGGTCAAAATACCGCTGTTTCCTTTACTTCGCTATATGTTTGAAGGTCAGCTCCCGGTCGAACTAGACTAGGTCATTCAGGGTGATTGGGTTTGATCTTATCCCGCAGCGCGGACAGGCTCTTCTTCCTGGAAGGCGGCGAGCGCCGCCTTCAGCCCGTCGGGCCCGGTCGCGACAATCTGCGGCGACGGCGACAAGCCGGCGCCGAGCATCTTGCGGCCAAGCATGTGGTCGCTGGGCCGGTTGACCGACTCGATGCCGAGCAGCCGGCTTCCGGCATAGTGGTAGATGGAGAATTTGTTCTCGGCCACGTCGCCCAGCACGAGATGGCTGTCGCCGCCCGCAATCAGGCCGACCATCTGCAGCTTCATGTCGCCGATATCGGACCAGAACCACGGCACCGCCGAGTAATTGTCGGTGTGGCCGGCGATGGTGCGTGCGGCGAGCCGCGCCTGGTCGGTGGCGTTCTGCACCGATTCCAGCCGCACGTCGCCGCCTGTGAGCCAGTGCCGGTAGGACGCCGCGTCGCCGATGGCGAGGATTTCCGGCACCGACGTGCGCATCTGCTGGTCGACGCGGATGCCGTTGGCGATGGCAATGCCGGCGGCTTCGGCCAATTCGACATTCGGCACGACGCCAATGCCGATGACGACCATCTGCGCCGGCAATCTTTCGCCAGATGAGGTGATTGCAGCCGAAACACGGCCGTTCTCGCCCTCCAGCCGTTCGATGGTGGTGCCGGTAAGGATGCGCACACCGGTCGCCTCCAGCCGCTGGCGCACATGGCCGGCGACGACCGGCGCCACGGCGCGGCCGAGCAGCCGGTCAACCGCCTCGACCACCGTGACCTTGCGGCCGGCCGCGGTGAGCGTTGCGGCAATCTCAAGGCCGATGAAGCCGCCGCCGAGGATGACGACCTCCTCGCTTTGCGCGCTCAATTCGCGGATCAGGCGGGCATCACTGAGCGAGCGCAGCGGCACAACGTCAGAAAGCTCCGAACCCGGCAGCGGCAGCAGGCGCGGACGCGCGCCGGTGGCGAGGATCAGCCGGTCGAACGGCAGCACGCCGCCTGATATCTCCAGCCGGCGGCCGGCGACGTCGATCCGCTCGACCCGGAGGCCTGGCCGGTAGTCGATGGCGCTGCCGGTATAAAAAGCCTCGCCGCGCAACGGCTGCGGCTTTGCTTGCTGATCCTTGATGAAGGTCTTCGACAGCGGCGGCTTGTGGTAGGGCAATTCGTTTTCGTCGCCGATCAGGATTACCGGCCCGTCATAGCCTTCTTCGCGCAGACTGGCGGCCGCTTGCACGCCCGCATGACCCGCACCGACAATGACGACCCCGATCTTCATAACAGCCCGATTCCTCACCCAAATCTAGGACGTCCCGCCAGGTGGCGATTGTCTGGTCCCGCCGCAAGAGCGCCGATCCGGGTCGCACCCGGAACGGCCGCCTGTCAACCGCGTCATGCGCCGGCATCCCTATACATCGGTGTTAAAGTTGACAGTTCTAGTTTAGAATAATTCTAAACTGTTGTTTCAATTGAATTTTTTCTACGCCACCAGTTGACATCCGGTGTCTTCGCCGTTTTATGGAAGCTCGCGCGTCAGCGCATCCCTTTGATGTCTGGGCCTTGAACCCTTTCGATTGGAGGCATTTCGGTGTCTTTCTTCCGCGAACCGCGCGATGGCGCGACCCTTCTTTGCCCGCTGGCAGCTGCCCGCCGCGGCGCCGGCATTTCATTGATTCCCGAGGAGAGACAGTCATGAGAACGATGATCACGGCACGGTATGGCGGCAGGCTTGCGGCGATCGGCGCCACCGCGATGCTCACGGCGGCGGTGTTCGTGCTGCCGGCCAAGGCGCAAACCGATGCCAAGGCGGTCATCAAGACCTATTCCGACATCGCGCTCGCCAAATACGAGGATTCGCTGATCACGGCCGAGGCGCTCGACAAGGCTGTCGATGCGCTGCTCGCCAAGCCATCGGCCGAGACGCTGAACGCCGCCCGCGAGGCCTGGAAGGCATCGCGCGTTCCCTATCAGCAGACCGAGGTCTATCGCTTCGGCAACGCCATCGTCGACGACTGGGAAGGCAAGGTGAACTCCTGGCCGCTCGACGAGGGCTTGATCGACTATGTCGCCAAGAGCTACGGCACCGAGTCGGACGCCAACGCGCTCTACACCGCCAATGTGATCGCCAACAAGTCGATCGAGATCAACGGCAAGAAGGTCGACGCCACCAATCTGACGCCGGAGTTCCTCTCCGGCACCCTGCAGGAGGCCGGCGGCATCGAGGCCAATGTGGCGACCGGCTATCACGCCATCGAATTCCTGCTTTGGGGTCAGGACCTGAACGGAACCGGTCCGGGCGCCGGCGAGCGGCCCTACACCGATTACGACCGCGCCAATTGCACCGGCGGCAATTGCGACCGTCGGGCGCAGTACCTGAAATCGGCGAGCGACCTTCTGGTTTCCGATCTAAAGGATATGGTCGACGACTGGAAGGCAGGCGGCGCCGCCCGCAAGAACCTTGTCGATGGCGAGCCGAACGCCGCCATTTCGACCATCTTCACCGGGATGGGCTCGCTGTCCTATGGCGAACTCGCCGGCGAGCGGATGAAGCTCGGCCTTTTGCTGCACGATCCGGAAGAGGAACACGATTGCTTCTCCGACAACACTTACAACTCCCATCTCTACGATGCGACCGGCATCCGCGCCGCCTATCACGGCAGCTACACGCGGCTTGACGGCACTGTCGTGGAGGGGCCGTCGGTGGCCGACATGGTCAAGGCGGCCGATCCGGCGATCGACAAGGAATTGTCGGCTAAACTGGATGTCACCATCGCCAAGATGGAGGCCATCAAGGCGCGGGCGCTTGCCGGTGAGGCCTATGACCAGCAGATCGCCGAGGGTAACGCTGACGGCAACGCCACCGTGCAGGCGGCGATCGACGCGCTGGTCGATCAGACCAAGTCGATCGAACGCGCCGTCGGCACCCTGAAGCTCAATGCCATCGCCTTCGAGGGCTCGGACAGCCTCGATTCACCGGACAAGGTGTTCCAGTAAACTTCGAAACCAACAGCCACGCGGCGCAATGAGCGCCGTTAGCCAGAGCGACAAATGCTGATCTGCCATTGCAACATCATCACCGAAAAGGAGATAGAGCAGACGATCGTCGGACTGCTGGATGAGGACCCCTGGCAGCTGATCGTGCCGGCGAAGGTCTACCATGCCATGCACAAGCGCGGTCGCTGTTGCGGCTGCTTCCCAAATGTGGTCGAAACGATCATTCGGGTCACCGAAAATTATCACGCCCGCTCGGCGGCGAGCGGCGTGGACATCGTTTCACACCTGGATCGCGTCAGAGGCCTGCGCATCCAATACGGGAGCAGAACCCATGAAAGGCGAACAGCAGATCATAGAGCGGCTTAACGAGGCTCTGTTTCTGGAACTTGGAGCGGTCAATCAATATTGGGTGCATTTCCGGCTGCTGGAGGACTGGGGATACGCCAAGCTGGCAAAGAAGGAACGCGCTGAATCGATCGAAGAAATGCACCATGCCGACCGGCTCGTGGCGCGCATCATCTTCCTTGAGGGCCATCCGAACCTGCAGTCCGTGGCGCCGCTGCGTATCGGGCAGAATGTCAAGGAAGTGCTCGAATCCGATCTTGCCGGCGAATATGACGCACGCACCGCCTACAAGCGTTCGCGCGAGGTTTGCAACGAAGCAGGCGACTACGTGACGATGAAGCTGTTCGAGGAATTGCTGGCTGACGAGGAAGGTCACATCGACTTCCTCGAGACGCAACTCGACCTGCTCGCCTCCATCGGCGAGGAAAAGTACGGCCAACTCAACGCAACGTCGGCCGACGAGGCGGAATAAGGACATGCCGGAATGCGGCGCCCCCTAGATTTCTTGCGCCGCTTGCCGGCCGAAGGTTGCGGCCTGCCGCCTCAGAAGAAGCCGCGATACGGTATCCTTCGCGGCCCTCTTCTTGCCGTGGTGGCGACGCTCACAGCCTCGGCGCTGGCCGGAGCGCCACAACCGGCGGGGCTTGCCACCAGCCGCACCGATCTGACGCCGAAGGATCTGGCGCGCGTCATCGCCATCACCAGGCCGACCAGCGATTTCTCCAAGCCCGAGCAATTCGAAATGATGCAAGGCGGCGCCGGCACCTCGAAGAAGGACGTCAACAAGGATGCCTTCTCGCAATCCTCCGCCAACATCAGCTTCGAGGAAGAGGGTACCTTCAAGCTCGGCAATGCCATTTTCCGCAAGAACTGGGTGTCGTCGCCATCCTCGACACAAGCCTCGGATGGACTCGGTCCGCTGTTCAACGAGCGCGCCTGCCAGAACTGTCATCTGAAGGACGGTCGCGGCCATCCGCCCGAAGGAGACAGCGGCACCACCTCGATGTTCCTGCGCCTGGCAAGGGAAGCCAGTACCGAGGAGGAGAAAGCCGCACTCGCCGATCACAAGGTGCTCAACTTCCCCGACCCGGTCTATGGCACGCAACTTCAGGAGCTAGCCGTTCCCGGTCTGCAGGGCGAAGGCAGGATGCATGTCGACTATCAGGAAGAGAAGGTGAAACTGGCGGACGGCAGCGTCGTGTCGCTGCGCAAGCCGAGCTATTCGGTCGAGGGTCTCGCCTACGGGCCGCTCGATCCGCACACCACGCTGTCGCCGCGCATGACACCGCCGATGATCGGCCTTGGCCTGGTGGAGCAGATCGCTCCTGCCGACATCCTTGCGCATGCCGATGCGACCGACCGCGATGGTGACGGGATTTCCGGCAGGCCCAACATAATACGCGACGGCAGCAGCGGTGAACTGACGCTCGGCCGTTTCGGCTGGAAGGCGCAGGCGGCTTCGATCCGTCAGCAATCGGCGGACGCTTTTGCGGGCGATATCGGCATTTCGACGCCTGAGGTGCCGAGGCACTGGGGCGATTGCAGCGCCGCAGAAAAGACCTGCCTTGCCCTACCCAACGGTGTTCAGGAGCGCCTCGGTCCGGTCGAAGCGCCGCCGCCGGTCGTGGACCTCGTGACCTTCTATTCGCAAAACCTTGCCGTGCCGGCTCGGCGCGATCTCGACAGACCGGACGTGCTCGCCGGCAAAAAACTGTTCTACGATATGGGCTGCATCTCCTGCCATACGCCGAAATTCGTCACCCGTCGCGGCACCCCGAACAAAGCGCACGCCTTCCAGCTGATCTGGCCTTATTCCGATTTCCTGCTGCATGACATGGGACCCGGCCTTGCCGACGGACAGGCGGTGGGCGAGGCCACGGGAAGCGAATGGCGCACGCCGCCGCTGTGGGGCATCGGGCTCACCCAGACCGTCAGCGGCAACGCCTTCTTCCTGCATGACGGGCGCGCACGCAGCCTGGCCGAGGCAATCCTGTGGCATGGCGGCGAGGGCCAGAAGGCGCGTGGCCGCTTTGCCGCTGCCAATGCGGCCGAACGCGCCGCGCTGATCAAGTTTCTGGAGTCGCTCTGATGCGGAAGCGTCTTGCACTCGCGCTGATGCTGGTCCTCGCCGATGCGCTGCCGGCATCCGCCGCGGTGAAGGCTTCGGATGTGATCCAGCGGGCGATCGACGGCTTCGTCCGCCCGGCCTATGCCAGGCTGCATGACCATGCGGACAGCTTGGCCAAGACCATGCACGCGCTTTGCCAGGCCTCTTCGCAAGATACGCTCGATGCGGCACGCGCCGAATTCTCAGGCGTCGTGGATGCCTGGTCGGTGGTGGAAATCATCCGTTTCGGGCCGATCGCCGAAAACAACCGGCTTGAGCGCATGCTTTTTTGGCCGGACCGCAAGAGCATCGGCCTGAAGCAGGTGCAGGCAGCACTGGCCGGCAAGGATCCGGCGGCCGCCGATCCGGCCCAACTGGCGACAAAGAGTGTCGCCATGCAAGGGCTCGGCGCATTGGAGTTCGTGCTCTACGGCGATGGCGCCGGTCAATTGGCCGGCAAGGGCGACGCCTATCGCTGCGCCTATGGTGCAGCCATTGCCGGCAATGTCGAGACGATTGCCGGCGAGGTCGGCGAGGCTTGGAACAAGCCTAACGGCTTTGCCGCGCTCTGGGCCAATCCCGGTCCGCAGAACGCGCTCTATCACGACGGCACTGAAGCGGTGACCGAACTGGTCGGCGTCTTCATCAACGAGTTGGAAATGGTTCGCGACGTGCGCCTGAAAGGCTTCCTGGGCGCCAAGCCGGAGCCCGACAAACCGAAACAGGCGATTTATTGGCGCTCGCAGAATACCGCACGCTCGCTGACCGGCAATCTGGCGGGCATGGATGCGCTATTCCAGGCCTCCCAGCTTGGCGATGCGCTGCCGCCTGATGCACGCTGGATTGCGGAATCGGTCCACATCCAATTCACCAACGGGATCGAGGCCGCCAAGGCGATCAGGGGTCCGGTCGACAAGGCACTAGCCGATCCGACGTTGCGCCAGAAGCTCGACTACTTCGCACTGGTGACATCCAGCCTGACGACCCTGATCGGCGCCAGGCTGACCGCCGAATTCGGCCTGACCGCCGGGTTCTCGTCACTGGATGGCGACTGATCATGAGGCCGCCGCTGATCGATCGGCGCGATTTCCTGAGGGCCGCGGGCGCTGGTTTCGTGGCGGCGATGGCGCCTTCGGCCTGGGCAAATACACTCGACGCCGACGCGGTCTTCGCCACCGCTTTCGTCAAGCGCGACGGCAGCTATGGCGCGGCCGTCCTGTCCGAGGCCGGCAAGTTGTTGCACACGATCGATCTGCCCGATCGGGGCCACGATGTTACCTTCGACCCGGTGTCTAAGCGTTCGGTGGTGTTTGCCAGGCAGCCGGGCACCTTTGCTGTCGTCTTCGACCATACCGGCCGCGATGAACCGCACACCATTGCCAGCGTTGCCGGCCGGCATTTCTTCGGCCATGGCGTGTTTTCGGCCGATGGCACGCTGCTCTACGCAACCGAGAACGATTTCGACAATGCCGCCGGCGTCGTCGGCGTCTATGACGCGCATGCGAAATTCGAGCGTATCGGCGAGTTCCCGACATACGGCATGGGGCCGCACGAACTTCTGCTTCTCTCCGACGGCAGGACAATCGCTGTCGCCAATGGCGGCATCGAGACGCATCCGGATTATGGCCGCGCCGAGCTCAATATCGCAACGATGAAGCCTTCCTATGTTCTGGTCGACCGCCTTACCGGCGACCTCACCGAAAAGCACGGATTGCCGCCGGCGCTGCACCAACTGTCGATCCGCCATATGGATGCCGACCGGTCCGGCACCGTCTGGTTCGGCTGTCAGTACAGGGGGCCGGGTACCAATCGTCCCCCGCTGGTCGGCCGCGCGCCGCGCGGCAAGGAGTTGCAATTGCTCGATATGCCGCAGGACGTGCTCTCCGGCTTCAGGAACTATATCGGCTCGGTCGCGGCCAACCCTGCCGTCGGCACCATCGCCGTGTCTTCGCCTGAGGGGAATTCGCTTGCCGTGATCGACACGGCCAGCGGCCGCATCGTCGCCACCAAGGCGCTGGTCGAGGTTTGCGGCGTTGCGCCCGATGGGGAAAGCTTCATGGCGACGACCGGCGCCGGCGATATCGTCGAGTCCGGTGGCTCGATACGTTCAGAGCCGGACTATGTCTGGGACAATCACGTGCTGCGTATCGAACAGGTCGGCTAGTCTCGATACCTATTGTGGGGATTGGGTGCGTTGGAACTTACATTCTTGGACCCGCGCCGAAGCCAAGTCGCCTGACGATTTATCCATTATTCCCTTGCGGGGATCAGCCCTGGCGGGCAGAGGGAAGCTGTTTTCGAAACTGTCTCAACCGGCCGCTTCATGAAGTTGCTTGCCATCGACTGTGCCGCCAATCTCTGCGCCGCCTGCGTCTACGACGCGGCGGCCGGGAAAGAACTCGGCCGTTCGGTGCTCGATCTCGGCAAGGGTCATGCCGAGCATCTGATGGGTGTCATCGAAGGCGCGTTGAAGGCGGCCGGAAGCGATTATGCCAGCCTCGGCGCCATTGCCGTTTCAACCGGTCCGGGCTCCTTCACCGGACTGCGTGTCGGCGTCTCGGCGGCGCGCGGCCTGGCGCTGGCGCTGAAAATCCCGGCGATCGGCGTGACGACTCTGGAGGCACTGGCGGCAGAGACCGCAGCGATATTTCCCCGCCGCCCCGTGCTCGCAGCGCTCGATGCAGGCCGCGAGGAGATCCATGCGGCACTTTACGATGAGAGGTCGGTTCTGATCTATGGTCCGGCTGTGACCACGCTCTCGCAAGCCGCAGCCATGGCGATCGACATCTCTCCGGTTCTGGCGGGCACGGCGGCAACCCAAATTGCCGCGGCGGCCGGACGCAGCTTCGATCTCGGTGAGACGGCGGCCACCGCCGACATCGCTGTCTATGCGCGGCTGGCCGCGGCCCAAGGTGCCGGTAAACACGGCGAGGGCGAAAAGCCGAAACCGCTCTATCTGCGGGGCGCCGACGCCAAGCCGCAGGCCGGCTTTGTTCTACCCAGGCAAAAAAACTGATGCGCATTCCATTCCTCCAGCCGCGTCGCAGGGACTATGCGATCGAGCCGCTGACGGTTGCCGACAGCGCGGCCATGTCGGTGCTGCATCGCGAGGATTTCGCGCGGCCGTGGACCGACGACGAATTCGCCGCGCTGCTCGAGCAGGACACGGTGTTCGGTTATGCCGCGCGCGAGACCGGACAGGGCGCCAAGCCGCCGGTGGGCTTCGTCCTGGCGCGGCTGGCCGCCAGCGAGGGGGAGATCCTGACGGTCGCGGTGGCACGCTCGCACCGGCGCCGGGGGCTCGGCTGGCAATTGATGGATGCGGTGCTGCGTGAACTGCACGCACAGCGCGCCGAGGCGCTTTTCCTTGAGGTCGACGAGACCAACGTCGCCGCGATCGCGCTCTACCGGCGGCTCGGCTTCCGCGAGGTCGGCAAGCGCGCCAACTATTACAAGTCGCCGGAGCACGGCCCGACCGGCGCGCTTGTCATGCGCCGCGATCTTCGCTAGCCAAACGCCGGGGTGGTGCGGATGATAGGAAAAATCAGGATTTTCCTGGCGCTGGGGCTGGTTGTCGTCGGCTCATTGGTGCTTGTGCCGCTGCAGGTCTTGTCGATGAAGACCGGGCTCTGGCGCGAGACCTTCATCCTGAAGATCTGGCACAGGATGATCGTCAGGGCGCTGGGGCTGCGCATCCATGTCAAAGGGGCGCTATCCGGCCAACGCCCATTGCTGGTCGCCGCCAACCACATCTCCTGGACCGACATCATGGTGCTGGGATCGATGGTCGACGTGACGTTCATCGCCAGGGCCGACATGGCAGGCTGGCCGCTGATCGGCATGCTGTCGAAGCTGCAACGCACCGTCTTCATCGAACGTGAGCGCAAACGTTCGTCGGGCGACCAGGCGAGCGAGATCGCCCGCCGGATGGCCAAAGGGGCCGCCATGGTGCTGTTCGCCGAAGGCTCGACCGGCGACGGCAACATGATCCTGCCGTTCAAGAGCACACTGTTCGGCGCAGCTACGATGGCGATTGCTGAAGGGGCGGCCGAACAGGTCTTCATCCAGCCGGTGGCGATCGTTTATACGCGCCTGCATGGCGTGCCACTCGGCCGCCGGCATCGACCGGTTGCCGCCTGGATCGGCGATGAGGAACTGATGCCGCACCTCAAGGTGCTGATGGCCGAGGGCGCTCTCGACGTCGAGGTGCATTTTGGCGAAGCGATTGCTTTCTCCAAGGGCTCCAGCCGCAAGGAGACGGCAAAGCAGATGGAACGCCAGGTGCGCGAGATGGTGCAGGCGGCGCTCGCCGAACCGCGCCCGAGCCGGTAGTCTGCGCGGTACCGGCCAGATTCGTCTGTTTTTTGTCAGGGAAAGGCGCTAGAAGCCGCGAAATGGAATTGAACACGATAGAACGCGACGACATCGGCGCTGCCGCCGAAGACCTGGTCGTTCCGCCTGCCGCGACCAGGAAGGTCTTCGTCAAGACCTATGGCTGCCAGATGAACGTCTACGATTCGCAGCGCATGACCGATGCTCTGGCGACCGACGGCTATGCCGCGACAGACGCCATTGGCGAGGCCGATCTGGTGCTGCTCAACACCTGCCACATCCGCGAGAAAGCGGCCGAAAAGGTCTATTCCGAACTTGGGCGCATCCGGGAGTTGAAGGCGGAACGTGCCAAGGCCGGGCGCGAAATGCTGGTCGGCGTCGCCGGCTGCGTGGCGCAGGCCGAGGGCGCCGAGATCATCCGTCGCTCGCCGGCGGTCGATCTGGTCATCGGCCCGCAGACCTACCACCGGCTGCCCGCTGTGCTGGCGAAGGCGCGGACCGGAGAAAAGATCGTCGAGACCGACTATGCCGTCGAGGACAAGTTCGAGCATCTGCCGCAGCCCAAGCGCGCCGAACTGATCAGGCGCGGCGTGACGGCGTTCTTGACCGTTCAGGAAGGCTGCGACAAATTCTGCACCTTCTGTGTCGTGCCCTATACGCGCGGCTCGGAAGTCTCGCGGCCGGTGGCACAGATCGTCGCCGAGGCCGAGCGCCTGGCGGATGCCGGCGTGCGCGAGGTGACACTGCTCGGCCAGAACGTCAACGCCTGGCATGGAAGAGGCGAAGACAGCGAGGAATGGGGCCTTGGCCGGCTGCTGTTCAGGCTCGCAGAGATTCCAGGTCTGGCGCGGCTGCGCTACACGACCAGCCATCCGCGCGACATGGACGATGAATTGATCGCCGCCCATCGTGATTTGCCTGCGCTGATGCCCTATCTACATTTACCGGTGCAATCCGGCTCCGACCGCATACTCAAGGCGATGAACCGCAGGCATATGGCCAAGGACTATCTGACGTTGATCGACCGCATCCGTGCCGCACGGAACGACATCGCACTGTCCGGCGATTTTATCGTCGGCTTCCCCGGTGAGACGGAAGCGGATTTCGAGGCGACGATGCAGTTGGTGGAAGACGTCAACTATGCCTCGGCCTTCTCGTTCAAATACTCTCCGCGGCCCGGCACGCCGGGCGCCGAAATGAACGATCAGGTGCCGGAGGCCGTCAAGGACGAGCGCCTGCAGCGATTGCAAGCGCTGCTTCTGAAACAGCAGCAGCATTTCGGCGCAAGCCTGGTCGGCAGGACCATCGACACGCTGATCGAAAAGCCGGGCCGCCAGGCCGGCCAGAAGGTTGGCCGCTCGCCGTGGCTGCAGCCGGTTATTGTTGATGAAAAGGCCGGCGAAATCGGTGACATTATCCCGGTACGAATCACGAAGACGGGCTACAACAGCCTGTTCGCCGAATTGGCCTGATGGCCTCGGCAGATGAGGAGAGACGGTTGAGCGCTGCTGAAGTCAAGAACCTGCCCCAGAATCTACCCTCTGGGGCCTCGGATATGGCGCACATCGTACTGACTTTCGACAATAACAAGCTTGCCAGCGCCCTTTACGGCCAGTTCGACGAGAATCTGGCCAGGCTCGAGCAGAAGCTCGGCGTCGACATCCGCTCGCGTGGCAACCAATTGACCATCAAGGGCTCTTCCTCAGCCGCCGAGCAGGCACGCCGCGCCTTGGACAATCTTTACGGCATTCTGCAGAAAGGCACTGATATCGGCCAGTCCGATGTCGACGGCGCGGTGCGCATGGCGATCGCCACCGACGACCAGCTGACGCTGCCGACGCTGGAGCGCAAGGGCAAGGTGTCCGCCGCCCAGATATCGACACGCAAGAAGACCATCTATGCCCGCTCGCTGAACCAGGACGCCTATATGCGCGCGCTGGAGCGGTCGGAACTCGTCTTCGGCATCGGCCCGGCCGGCACCGGAAAGACCTACCTGGCGGTGGCGCACGCGGCAATGCTGCTCGAACGCGGCATGGTCGAACGCATTGTGCTGTCGCGCCCTGCGGTCGAGGCCGGCGAACGGCTTGGCTTTCTGCCGGGCGACATGAAGGAGAAGGTCGATCCCTATCTGCGGCCGCTCTATGATGCACTCTACGACATGATGCCGGCCGACAAGGTCGAACGGGCGATTGCCGCCGAGGTCATCGAGATCGCGCCGCTGGCGTTCATGCGCGGCCGTACGCTGGCGCATGCCGCCGTCATCCTCGACGAGGCGCAGAACACCACGCCGATGCAGATGAAGATGTTCCTGACCCGGCTCGGCGAGAACTCGCGCATGATCGTCACCGGTGATCCGACCCAGATCGATCTGCCGCCGAACACCAAGTCCGGCCTGGTCGAGGCGCTGAGAATTCTCGACGGCGTTACCGGCATGGTGACGGTCCGCTTCAATGAAGGCGACGTCGTCAGACATCCGCTGGTCGCCGAGATCGTCAAGGCCTACGACCGTGACGGCAAGCTGGCCAGGGGCTTGGGTGTCGAAAGCTGATATGATTATGCGGCCGCATGGCTGAGGAGCAAAAGGCGGGAGGGCCGCTTCCCGTCGAGATCGATATCGCCATAGAGGCGGGCGACTGGCCCGGCGAGACGACGCTGACGCGGCTGGTCGACCACGCCGTATCGGCCGCCTTTGCCGAAACCGGTGCGGACGGTCGTTCCGAGCTCAGCATCGTCTTTTCCGACGATGCCCATATCCGTACGCTCAATGCCGGCTGGCGCGGCAAGGACAAGCCGACCAACGTGCTGTCTTTTCCGGCTTTTCCCTTTGCCAGGGGCGGGCCTCTGCCGCCGATGCTCGGCGACATTGTGCTGGCCGCCGAGACTGTCGCGCGCGAGGCGGCACTGGAAGACAAGCCCGTCGAGGACCATATCTCCCATCTCGTCATCCATGGCCTGCTGCATTTGCTGGGCTATGATCACGAAACGGATGCCGAAGCGGACCTGATGGAAGCGACAGAGCGCGCAGCACTTGCGAGGCTTGCCATTCCCGATCCCTACACGTAATTACAAAAGACCAATTGACCGGACGATGATGAACGACAAACCAGAGACTGCCGCCCGCTCCGACGCCGGCAGTGCGATCAAGCCTTCCGAAACGACGGAAGAGGGCTCGAGTCCGAGTACCACGACCGGCAGCTTCGCCAGCGAGGCATCGCCTGCCGGTCCTTCCCTGTTCGATCGCGTGCTCGGGCTTTTCAGGCACCGCAACGGCACCAGCCTGCGCGAGGAGATTGCCGGTGCGCTTGCCGAAACGGCGAGCGATGCAGAATCCTTCTCGCCCGGCGAACGCGCCATGCTCAACAACATCCTGCGCCTGCGCGAAGTGCGGGTCGAGGACGTCATGGTGCCGCGCGCCGACATCGAGGCGGTCGAGATCACGACGAAGCTCGGCGATCTTCTGGGGCTGTTCGAACAGTCCGGCCACTCCCGCATGCCAGTTTATTCGGAGACGCTCGACGACCCGCGCGGCATGGTTCATATCCGCGACGTGCTGGCGCATATCACCAAGGTCGCCCGCGTCAGAAAGGGCAGGACGACCAGGAAAACCCCGGTCGCGACGGTTCTCGATCTCGCCCAGGTCGATCTGGCGCGCACCATCGGCGATCTCAACCTGATCCGACCGGTGCTGTTCGTGCCGCCGTCGATGCTCGCCTCCGACCTGATGGGGCGAATGCAGACGACGCGCACCCAGATGGCGCTGGTCATCGACGAATATGGCGGCACCGACGGCCTCGTCTCGCTCGAGGACATCGTCGAGATGGTAGTCGGCGACATCGAGGACGAGCACGACGAGGACGAGCCGATGATTACACAGGCCGGCGAAGGCGTCTTCATCGTCGACGGCAAGGCCGAGATCGACGATGTCGCCAAGATGATCGGCGAGGATTTCGCCGCCGGCGAGCACGGCGAATATGTCGACACGATCGGCGGCATGATCTTCAACACGCTTGGCCGGGTGCCGGCGCGCGGCGAAGTGGTGCAGGCCATACCCGGCTTCGAGTTCCATGTGCTCGACGCCGATCCGCGCCGCGTCAAGCGCGTGCGCATCGTCGAGACCCTGAAGGGCGAGCGGCGGCGCCGCGCCGTCCGCACTGAGCAGGCTTAGGGTTTGTTTGGAGCCAAGCCCGCGGCCTGATAAATCTTGCTTCCTGATTCGCACGACTCGGAAGCATAGATGGAGCGCCAGGCCGGCCGGATAATTCTGCTTTGGGGCTGGCGGCGCGCGCTGGTGGCGTTTCTTGCCGGGGCGCTGGCGGTTCTTGCCCAGGCGCCTTACGATTTCTTCGCCGTCGGTTTCGTTTCGTTCCCGCTGCTGGTCTGGCTTCTCGATGGCGCGACCGGCGAAGCCTCGGACGGTTTTCTGCGACGCTTGCTGCCGGCTTTCGCCACCGGCTGGTGGTTCGGTTTCGGCTACTTTCTTGCCGGGCTCTGGTGGGTCGGCTCGGCGCTTCTGGTCGAGGCCGACAGCTTTGCCTGGGCCTTGCCGTTCGCGGTGGTCGGCATCCCCCTCGCGCTGGCCTTCTTTTACGGTTTCGCTGCCGTGGTTGCCCGGCTGTTGTGGAGCAACGACATCGGCCGCATCGCCGCGCTCGCCTTCGGCTTTGCGCTGGCGGAATGGCTGCGCGGCTTCCTGTTCACCGGCTTTCCGTGGAATGCCGTCGGCTATGCGGCGATGCCGGTGCCGTTGCTGATGCAGAGCGTCTCGGTGACTGGCATGGTCGGCATGAACGCGCTGGCGGTCTTCGTCTTCGCTCTGCCGGCGCTGCTTGCGGCGCGCCAGCATCTTCGCCTGGGCGCGGCGTTGCTTGTCGTTCTCGTCGCCGCCCATGCCGGCTTCGGCTATATCCGGCTCGCCGCCCCCGAAAAAGCGGCGGCCCATAGCCTCGACGTCCGTATCGTGCAACCTGCCGTCGATCTCACGGAAAAATGGGATGCCTCGGTGCGTGACCGCATCTTCGCCACCATGATGGGGCTTTCGGCCAAGGCACCGGAACCCGGCCATAACAGGCCGCAATTGATCCTGTGGCCGGAGACCTCCGTGCCGTTTCTGTTCACCGAACGTCCGGATGCCTTGCCTGCCATCGGAGAGATGCTTGGCGACGGCCAGATGCTGGTTGCCGGCGTCGTTCGCGAGGAAGGCGGCTCGGCGGCCCGCAGCCGTTACTACAACTCGGTCGTGGCGATCGACGACAGGGCCGAAATCGTCGATGCCGTGGACAAGGTCCACCTGGTGCCCTTCGGCGAATATCTGCCTTTCGCCGATCTGCTCGGCCGCTTCGGGCTTGAGCAGCTTGTTGCCGGTCCGATGACCTTCGCGGCGGGCAATGAGCGGCACCCGATCACGCTGCCCGGCGGTATCCGAGCGCTGCCATTTATTTGCTATGAGGTCATCTTCTCCGATCTCGTCGCGGTTGACGCAACGTCAGCCGAGCTTATTGTGAACGTCACCAATGACGCCTGGTTCGGCGACACGCCAGGGCCGTACCAGCACTTCAGGCAGGCGCAGATCCGGGCGGTGGAGAATGGGGTACCCCTGTTGCGCGCGGCTAATAACGGCATTTCGGCCGTTGTCGACCCGCGCGGCCGCATCGTCGACGCGCTGGCAATCGATGCACGCGGCGCCATCGATGTGCGTGTGCCGATCTCCAACCAAGCCATCGTTTCCTCCGGCCAACGACGCATTAACGGAATGCTGATCATGTTTTTGCTCGCCGTAGCGGCATGCATTTTGAACGTAAGGCAAAGGCTACGGGCGAATTGACAGCCGACACATTAGAAACTCATACTGTAAGCGCCTGAAAATTTTCGAAGTCGATAAGGTCGTTCTGTTGGGGCACGGGCCGCGGCGTCGTTTGGGCAGCAAAATAGAAAAAGCCGGAAAAATTCGGCGAGGACAAAATGACAGAAGAAAACAAGAAAAAGCCGAATCCGATCGACATCCACGTCGGAAGCCGCATCCGGCTTCGCCGCAATATGCTGGGAATGAGCCAGGAAAAACTGGGCGAAAACCTCGGCATAACGTTCCAGCAGATCCAAAAGTACGAAAAGGGCACCAATCGCGTCGGCGCCAGCCGTTTGCAGGCAATCGCCTCCATACTCGGCGTGCCCGTCGCCTTCTTTTTCGAGGATGCGCCCGGTCAGGAGCCCGTGGGCAACCGTGGATTTGCCGAGGATGCGTCGATGACCTCCGCCGTCGAATTCTGCGGCAGCCCGGAAGGGCTCCAGCTGAATCGCGCCTTCGTCAAGATCGCCGACGTGAAAGTGCGCCGTAAGATAATTGAGCTTGTGAAGTCGCTCTCCACCGACGAGGTCGATTGACTGGCTCGCGAAGAGTTCAAAGAGGTAGAGTTCGTCGTGGCTGGGCAGGCAATTTCTCGCGCTTGCCCGCATCGAGGGATGTGCATTCCGCAGATGCGCCAAAGCGCGGATCGATTTTGCTCGACGCGCTTCCTCGAAGCCGTTTTCCCTCAGTCTGTTGGCGCAAGGGCTGATCGCAGTGCGCCCTGCCGCCGTCTCGGGATGCAAAGATAAATAACGTCAAAATTCATGCCAGAACGGCTGCATGGCTTGACGACCGGCGCCCGGCACCGTTAACAACTGGCGCGCCAAAATCGGCGGCCTGCCGATATTTTTTCAAGAGGGGACACCCGTGACGCGGCACAATTACTTCTTCACCTCGGAATCCGTTGCCGAGGGCCATCCCGACAAGGTCTGCGACCGCATCTCCGACGAGATTGTCGATCTCGTCTATCGCGAAGCCAGAAAGACCGGCATGGACCCGTGGAAGGTCCGCGTTGCCTGCGAGACGCTTGCGACAACCAATCGCGTTGTCATCGCCGGCGAGGTGCGCGTCCCCGAGACGCTGCTCAAGAAGGACAAGGAGGGCAATGTCCTGAAGGATGCGGCAGGCCATCCGATTGTCAACCCGGCCAAGTTCAAGTCGGTCGCCCGCAAGGCAATCCGCGAAATCGGCTACGAGCAGGCCGGCTTCCACTGGAAGACGGCCAAGATCGAGGTCCTGCTGCACGGCCAGTCGCCGGATATCGGCCAAGGCGTGGACAACGCCTCCGACCGGCAAGGTGAGGAGGGAGCCGGCGACCAGGGCATCATGTTTGGCTATGCCTGCCGCGAAACCCCGGACCTGATGCCTGCGCCGATCTATTACAGCCACAAGATCCTCGAACTGCTGGCCGCTGCGCGCCATGAAGGCAGCGGTGATGCAGGCAGGCTCGGGCCGGATGCCAAGAGCCAGGTCACCGTCCGCTATGTCGACGGCAAAGCGGCGGAAGTGACGCAGATCGTGCTGTCGACCCAACATCTCGATGAGACGTGGGATTCGAAGAAGGTGCGCAACGTCGTCGAGCCCTATATTCGCGAAGCACTGGGCGACCTGAAGATCGCCGACAATTGCAACTGGTACATCAACCCGACCGGCAAGTTCGTCATCGGCGGGCCCGACGGCGACGCCGGCCTGACCGGCCGCAAGATCATCGTCGACACCTACGGTGGGGCTGCGCCCCATGGCGGCGGCGCTTTCTCCGGCAAGGACACCACCAAGGTCGACCGCTCGGCCGCCTATGCGGCGCGCTATCTCGCCAAGAACGTGGTTGCCGCGAAGCTCGCCGATCGCTGCACTATCCAGCTTTCCTATGCGATCGGTGTCGCCCAGCCGCTGTCGATCTACGTCGACCTCCACGGCACCGGCAAGGTCGACGAGGCAAAGCTCGAGCGTGCACTGCGCACCGTGATGGACCTGTCGCCGTCCGGCATCCGCCGCCACCTCGATCTCAACAAGCCGATCTATGCCAAGACGTCGTCTTACGGCCATTTTGGCCGCAAGGCCGGCCGCGACGGATCCTTCTCCTGGGAGAAGACCGATCTCGCCAAGGCGCTCAAGGACGCTCTCGCCGAACCGGTCGCCGAAGCAGTCGCCGCCTAACCGCGGCGCCTATGGACCCGAAGGACCGGCCAAGTCGTGCGACCGAGGCGTTTTTCGGTCGCCGGCGCGGCAAGACCATTCGACCACAGCAGGCAGCGGCGCTGGAGAGCGGCTTTGCCGCCTACCAGCTCGATCTGACGGTTGAACCGCCGGCCGATCTGCGCAGCCTTTTCGAAGCCGGAGTTTCCGCTGTCCAGCTCGAAATCGGTTTTGGCGGCGGCGAACATCTTCTGCACCGTGCTACGGCCAGCCAGGCGACCGGCTTTATCGGCGTCGAGCCTTTCGTCAACGGCATGGCCAAGATGATGATGGCGGTCCGGGAGCGGCCGCTTGCCAATCTGCGCGTCTATGATGACGACGCCACGCGCCTGCTGGACTGGCTGCCGCAGGCTTCGCTTGACGGCATTGACCTTCTCTATCCGGATCCGTGGCCGAAGAAGAGGCACTGGAAGCGGCGCTTCGTCAGCCCGGTCAATCTCGACCGTTTCGCGCGCGTCCTGAAGCACGGCGGAAAGTTCCACTTTGCGTCCGACATCGACAGCTATGTGAACTGGACGCTCCTGCATTGCCGGGCGCACGGCGCCTTCACGTGGCAGGCGAGCGAAGCAGCCGACTGGCATCGGCCCTATGATGGCTGGCCGGGGACGCGCTATGAGGCCAAGGCCATTCGCGAAGGCCGACGGCCAGCCTATCTGACCTTCGTGCGGAAATAAGCAGAAAGTCCGAGCTGAGCAAAGGCGAGCGGCCGAAGGCTCTCGGCGCTCACTTGGCTCAGAAGCGACGGATCTTGTCGAAGGCTGCCGGCTCCATGCCGAGATTGCGCAGATCATGCGCACGCGGCTTGCGACCGTTTTCCACAGCCCGCGACGCTGCTACGGCGCTGCCGAACACGCTAAAGACATCGCCTATGGCTGAAAAAAATCCACGATTGTTCATGATCGTACCCTTTCGAGCGCAGTGATCGCTCCAATTGTGCAATGCAACATAGATAGTCGTGCGTGGCCGGTGCTCAAAGGGGGATCACTGCATGGGCGCCATGCATTTGGCGCAGCGCTGCGGACTCGGTGCCTTGCCGTCATGCAGGACGGGCTTGAAACGAGGACCATGATCGTCTATATCAGCTTCAAATTCTTGGTCGGTATGACGAAGAGTGGGTCCACCCGGTCCCGCTCTTTTTTATTACCTGCCGACCAAACAGGAATCGAGCGACGGAAGACCGAATGACAATGACGGCGAGCGAAGGCGACGACCGCATCATCCGCGAAAGCGGCATCGATGCGCGCATCGCGCTGATCGTTCAGCCGGTACTGCGCGCCATTGGCTTCCGCTTGGTACGTGTGCACCTGTCGGGCCAGAACGGGCTGACGCTGCAGATCATGGCCGAGCGCGAGGACGGCACCATGACGGTCGAGGATTGTGAAGAGGTCAGCCGGGCGGTGTCGCCGGCGCTCGATGTCGATGATCCGATCGAGAAGGCTTATCATCTCGAAGTGTCGTCGCCGGGCATCGACCGGCCGCTGGTCCGCAAATCGGACTTTGCAGCCTGGGCCGGCCATCTGGTGAAGATGGAGACGTCGGTTCTCGTCGCCGACCGCAAGCGCTTCAAGGGCAAGATCGCCGAAAGCGACGCGGACGGTGTGGTGATCGAGCGCGACAAGGCCGCTTACGGCGAGGAGCCGACGGTGCGTGTTCCCTACGATGCGATTGGCGAAGCGCGGCTGGTTCTGACCGACGATCTTATCCGCGATGCACTGTCGAAGGACAACCGGGCGCGCAAGGAAGCCAGGAAACGCCGCGGCGAACCCGAAGACGCACCAGCGGGTGCGGAAGACGAAACCGAACAGGAAATGTGATTGGGCTGCCGGCGGTAAGGTCGGCGACAAGCTCGGGAGAAAGAAGATGGTTGTAAGCGCCAACAGGCTTGAACTGCTGCAGATCGCCGATGCGGTCGCGCGTGAAAAGTCGATCGACAAGTCGATCGTCATCGCCGCCATGGCCGATGCGATCCAGAAGGCCGCGCGCTCGCGCTACGGCCAGGAAACCAATATCCGGGCGGATATCAATCCGAATACCGGCGAGATGAAGCTGCAGCGGCTGATGGAAGTGGTCGAGAAGGTCGACGACTACGCGACCCAGATTGCCATTTCCTCGGCGCGCGAGCGAAATCCGGACGCCCAGCTCGGCGATTTCATTGCCGAACAGCTGCCGCCGATGGATTTCGGCCGTATCGCCGCCCAGTCGGCCAAGCAGGTCATCGTGCAGAAGGTACGCGAGGCCGAGCGCGACCGGCAATATGACGAATACAAGGACCGTATCGGCGAGATCGTCAACGGCACCGTCAAGCGCGTCGAATACGGCAACGTCATCGTCGATCTCGGCCGCGGCGAAGCGATCATCCGCCGCGACGAGCTGATTCCGCGCGAAAACTACAAGTATGGCGATCGCGTCCGTGCCTATGTCTATGACGTGCGCCGCGAACAGCGCGGTCCGCAGATCTTCCTGTCGCGCACCCATCCGCAGTTCATGGCGAAGCTGTTCACCATGGAAGTGCCGGAAATCTACGACGGCATCATCGAGATCAAGTCGGTCGCCCGCGATCCGGGTTCGCGCGCCAAGATCGCTGTCATCTCGCGCGACAGCTCCATCGATCCGGTCGGTGCCTGCGTCGGTATGCGCGGCAGCCGCGTCCAGGCGGTCGTCGGTGAATTGCAGGGCGAGAAGATCGACATCATTCCGTGGTCACCTTCGGCGGCGTCCTTCATTGTCAATGCATTGCAGCCGGCGGAAGTCGCCAAGGTCGTGCTCGACGAGGATGCCGAGCGCATCGAGGTCGTCGTTCCCGACGATCAGCTGTCGCTGGCCATTGGCCGCCGCGGCCAGAACGTCCGTCTTGCCTCGCAGCTCACCGGCTGGGATATCGACATCCTGACCGAGCAGGAAGAGAGCGAACGCCGCCAGAAGGAATTCGTCGAACGGTCGTCGCTGTTCATGGAAGCCCTCGACGTCGACGAGATGGTCGGCCAGGTGCTCGCTTCCGAAGGCTTCACCAGCGTCGAGGAAGTCGCGTATGTCGATTCCGGCGAAATCGCGTCGATCGACGGCTTCGACGAGGACACGGCTTCGGAAATCCAGACCCGCGCCCGCGAATATCTGGAGAAGATCGAAGCCGAGCACGACGAGAAGCGCAAGGCCCTCGGCGTCAAGGACGAATTGCGCGAGATTCCCGGCATCACCACCGCCATGATGGTGACGCTCGGCGAGGACGGCGTGAAGACGATCGAGGATTTCGCCGGCTACGCCGCCGACGACCTGACCGGTTGGAAAGAACGCAAGGACGGCGAGACGAAGGTATTCCCGGGTGTGCTCGCCAACCATGGCGTATCACGCGCCGATGCCGAGCAGATGGTCCTGGCGGCTCGCCTGAAGGCTGGCTGGATCACCGAAGACGAGCTTGCCGCCGAGGGCGTGCCGGCTGACGAAACCGTCGGTGCGTGAGGTGAAACCGCATCGCACCGAACCCGCCCTTGGACGAGATGAACGATCGCACCTGCATCGTCACCCGCAGGCAAGCCGAACCGGATGAACTGATCCGTTTCGTCGTCGGCCCGGATTCGGCCGTCGTTCCGGACATCAAGAGAAACCTGCCCGGCCGCGGTTGCTGGGTGACGGCCGACCGCCTACATATAGACAAGGCAGCGGCGAAAAACCTGTTTGCCCGTGCTTTCAAGGCGCAGGTGAGCGTGCCAGCCGATCTTGGCGGTATGGTCGACGCGCTGCTTTCCAGGTCCGCTCTGGGCATGCTTGGCTTGGCCCGCAAGGCGGGCGCCATAGCGCTCGGAGCGACCAAGGTCGAGAGCGCCGTGCGCGGCGGACTTGCACTTTTCGTGCTCCACGCGACCGAGGCTTCCGACGATGGCGTCCGCAAGATAAGCCAGGCGCGACGGGCAACGGTCCACCTCGGCGGGCCTGCGATCCGCGCTTACAAACTTTTCTCCGAGGCCGAGTTGAGCTTGGCATTGGGGGGTACAAATGTGATACATGCTGCCGTTCTCGCGGGAGACGCGGGCAGGGCGGTCCAGAAGCGCATGGTTGCGCTCGACCGATATCGGGGCGGTTCCCCGGACGATCTGGCAATGCTTGCGGCCGTTGCTGACGAAGATGATGCCGCAGAGGATATGGAATGAGCGATACGAAATCGGGCGACGACAAGACGCTGAGTGTTACGCCGAAGAAGACCTTGACGCTGAAGCGCCCCGGTATGGAACAGGGCACGGTGCGCCAGAACTTCTCGCATGGCCGCACCAAGTCGGTGGTCGTCGAGACCAAGAAGCGCAAGTTCTCGCTGCCTGGCGACAAGCCGGAGCCGGCGGCAGCGCCTGTGTCCGTTTTCACGCCGAAGCCGGTCGCGGCAGCGCCTGCCGTGCAGGAAGCTCCCAAGGCGCCGCCGCCTCCTCCGCCGCTCGAACGCGGCGGCATGGTGCTGAACGAGTTGTCGCGCCAGGAAATGGAAGCACGCCGCCGGGCTCTCGAGGGCTCGAAGGTCCGCGACGTCGAGGATCGCCAGCGCGCCATCGAGGAGGCCAAGCGCCGCAGCGAGGACGAAGAGCGCCGCCGCCGCGAGCGCGAGGAATCGGCTCGCCGTCAGGCCGAGGAAGAGGCACGGCTGCAAGCCGAGGCCGAATCCCGCCGCCGTGCCGAGGAAGAGGCGCGCCGCCGTGCGCCGCTCGCCGCCGAACTGGCGACAGTCGATGACGAGGAAGAGGTCAAGCCGAAGCGGACCGGTGCCGGTGCACCAGTGCGCCGTCTGGTCACGCCCGAAGTGGCGCGTCCTGCCAAGCCGACCAAGGGCGAGGAAGACCGCCGCCGCGGCAAGCTGACGCTGAATTCGGCTCTTTCCGACGAGGATGCGCGCGCCCGCTCGCTCTCGTCGATGCGCCGTCGTCAGGAGAAATTCAAGCGCGCGTTGCATAACGAGCCACGCGAGAAAGTCATGCGTGAAGTGATCCTGCCCGAAACCATCACCATCCAGGAGCTGGCGCAGCGCATGTCCGAGCGCGCTGTCGACGTGGTCAAGTTCTTCATGAAGCAGGGCCAGATCCTGAAGCCTGGAGACGTCATCGACGCCGACACGGCCGAACTGGTCGCCACCGAATTTGGCCACACGGTCCGCCGCGTCGCCGAGTCCGACATCGAAGAGGGCTTGTTCAACATCGCGGATCGTCCCGAGGACCTGCAGCCGCGTCCGCCGGTGGTAACGATCATGGGCCATGTCGATCACGGCAAGACCTCGTTGCTCGATGCCATCCGCAATGCCAACGTCGTGTCCGGCGAAGCCGGCGGCATTACCCAGCATATCGGCGCTTATCAGGTCGAGAAGAACGGTCACAAGATCACGTTCATAGACACGCCCGGCCACGCCGCCTTCACGGCGATGCGTGCCCGCGGTGCCCAGGCGACCGACATCGCCATCCTCGTGGTGGCAGCCGACGACAGCGTCATGCCGCAGACGATCGAATCGATCAATCACGCCAAGGCGGCCGGCGTTCCGATAATCGTGGCGATCAACAAGATCGACAAGCATGACGCCGATCCGCAGAAGGTGCGCTCGGAACTGCTGCGCCACGAGGTGTTCGTCGAATCCATGGGCGGCGAGGTGCTGGATGTCGAGGTGTCGGCGACCAAGGGCATCAATCTCGACAAGTTGCTCGAAGCGATCCTGCTGCAGGCCGAAATCCTCGACCTGAAGGCCAATCCGGATCGCACCGCCGAAGGCGTGGTCATCGAAGCCCAGCTCGACAAGGGCCGCGGCCCGGTCGCTACCGTGCTGGTGCAGACCGGCACGTTGATGCCGGGCGACATTCTCGTCGCCGGCAACGAATGGGGCCGGGTACGCGCGCTCGTCAATGATCGCGGCGAGCAGGTCAAGGAAGCGCGGCCGGCAATGCCGGTGGAAGTCCTCGGTCTGCAAGGTACGCCGCTGGCCGGCGACCGCTTCGCCGTTGTCAACAACGAGGCCCGAGCCCGCGAGATCACCGAATATCGCCAGCGTCTGGCGCGCGAGAAGGCGGTGGCCAGACATGCCGGCCAGCGCGGCTCGCTTGAACAGATGATGTCGCAATTGCAGACCAGCGGATTGAAGGAATTCCCGCTGGTCATCAAGGGCGACGTGCAGGGTTCGATCGAGGCGATCAACGCAGCGCTCGACAATCTCGGCACCGACGAGGTGCGCGCGCGCATCGTCCATGCGGGAGCTGGCGGCATCACCGAAAGCGACGTGTCGCTGGCGGAAACCTCGGGGGCTGCGATCATCGGCTTCAACGTTCGCGCCAACGCGCAGGCCCGCGCAGCCGCGGCTGCGGCAGGCATCGAGATCCGCTACTATTCGATCATCTACAATCTGGTCGATGATGTGAAAGCGGCGCTCTCCGGCCTGCTCTCGCCGGAGCGTCGCGAGACCTTCATCGGCAATGCCGAGATCCTCGAAATCTTCGACATCACCAAGGTCGGCAAGATCGCCGGCTGCCGTGTCACCGAAGGCAAGGTCGAGCGTGGTGCGGGCGTGCGCCTGATCCGCGACAATGTCGTCATCCACGAAGGCACGCTGAAGACCCTGAAGCGCTTCAAGGACGAAGTTTCGGAAGTTCCGGCCGGCCAGGAATGCGGCATGGCCTTCCAGAACTACGAGGACATGCGCGCCGGCGACGTCATCGAGTGCTTCCGCGTCGAGATGGTGACCAGGACGCTGTAGTGTCGGCATATGGAGCAAGAACGAAGCCTTGAGTACCGCTTTGTTCTGTCTCCTGCCGATTTTTCAGGGGTCTACTCAAGGGCGCGGAGCGAAAGTCGTCTCGGCGCCCTGAGACGGTTGTTTTACTGCTTTCTCGTTGGCATTCCGCTTGTGCTTGCCACAAACTATCTCGACGGCTCCGGTGCTTTGGCCGGAGTGCGGGAGTTGTGGGCATGATGACCATTGTCACGGGTATCATGATCAATCTCGGCCCCATTCTGGCGAGGCGAGTCGAGGTTGCTCATTTCGAGCCTGAACCCACCATGATCCGAGTGGATGTCGCCGGCATCTCAAAGCGTGCCGCAGATACAGAGATCCACATCGGATGGAAATCCGTAAGCCGAGTTACTCTGACCGAATTCGGCATCGGTTTTGTGACGCAAGAGGGTGGCTGGTTTATTCCGATGAGTGCATTTGGGTCCGAGAGCGATTTGAAAGCCGAATACGACAGGATCGTTTCGTTCATGGTCTCATTACAGGCCGGCCCGGAGACAGAGCATTCAGTGCCGCGCACCTTACATTAGCTGAGGTGCAGGTTCCTTGGGGTAGCCAAGCCGGATCAACGGCGCTAAGTCAACCGTTTGAGGCGGTTCGAACCCGCACTGAGAGAAGAGATTTTCATGCCAAGACCATCAACAGCTGGCCCATCCCAGCGCATGCTGCGCGTCGGCGAGCAGGTGCGCCATGCGCTCTCCGAGACTTTGCAGCGCGGCGAAATTCTCGATCCGCTGATCGAGAATGCCGTGGTCTCGGTTTCCGAAGTGCGTATGTCGCCCGATCTGAAGATCGCCACCGCCTTCGTCTCACCGCTTGGCGCCAAGGATGCCGGCGTGGTGGTCGAAGCGCTCAACAAGCATGCGAAGTTCGTCCGCGGCCGTGTCTCCGGCGCGCTGCGGCAGATGAAGTACATGCCGGAATTCCGCTTCCGGCTCGACACCAGCTACGACAATTTCCAGAAGATCAACGAATTGCTGCACTCGCCCGAAGTGGCGCGCGATCTCAGCGCCGACGACAAAGACAAAGACGACCGGAAGGATAGCGAATAGTGGCGCGTCGCGGCAAGAAGAAGGGCCGGCCGATCTCGGGCTGGCTGGTACTGGACAAGCCGGTCGGCATGGGCTCGACCGAAGCCGTGTCCAAGATCAAATGGCTGTTCCAGGCGGAAAAGGCCGGCCACGCCGGCACGCTCGACCCGCTCGCGTCCGGCATGCTGCCGATCGCGCTCGGCGAAGCGACCAAGACCGTGCCTTACGTCCAGGACGGCGCCAAGGTCTACCGCTTCACGGTTGCCTGGGGCGAGGAGCGTTCGACCGACGACCTCGAAGGCCCGGCGACCAAAAGCTCGGGCCGCCGTCCGGCGGAAGCCGACGTGCTGGCGCTGCTTTCGAAATATACCGGCGTCATCATGCAGACGCCGCCGCAATTTTCGGCGATCAAGATCGCCGGCGAGCGCGCTTATGACCTTGCCCGCGATGGCGAAACGGTCGACATTCCGGCACGCGAGGTCGAGATCGGCCGGCTCGACCTGGTCGAGCATATGGTCGATCGCACCGTCTTCGAGGTCGAATGCGGCAAGGGCACCTATGTCCGCTCGCTGGCGCGCGACATGGGCCGCGACCTCGGCTGCTTCGGCCACATTGCCGAGCTGCGGCGGGTCGAGGTCGAGCCGTTCACGCAGGAAGATTTCGTCACCCTGGCCGAGCTGGAAGTCGCCCGCTTCGGCGAGCAGGGCGAGCCGCAAGCAGCGGACGCCCCGATCGACTTCGGTGCCATCGATGCACTCCTGGTCGACACCGCCGCGGCGCTCGAATGCCTGCCGCAGGTCGCGATCAGCGATGATGCGGCAACCAAAATCCGCCTCGGCAATCCGGTCATCATTCGCGGCCGTGACGCGCCGGTGGAAGCGGAGGAGGCCTGCGCCACCGCGCGCGGCAAGTTGGTCGCCATCGGCGCCATTGAGCAAGGCATGTTCAAGCCAAAGCGGGTCTTTATCGGGTAACAGCTGTGGCCCGGCGCATGATCTCCAAACCGGATTCTATTTTGGGAAACGATCATGCGTTAAATCAACGGGGCTACGGTGCCGTTTGCCGTCCGAAAGGATGCGCTGCGCGTAGTGCCGTTCGACGCTGCACTCGAGGGGGCACATGGCAAAGGCTGACACGGTCAACAAACGAGCGGCGCTCAAAACACGGAGGCCGCCGGTCGGGGCTTCGCCGGGCACACTGATCGCCGACCCGGCGGCGCGCCGCTCCGAGCTCAGGCTGACGTTGATCTCGCCTGAAAAGTTCAAGACGATCGAGAATGCCAGCATCGACGACGTCAACACCCATTGCCACAATTGGCCGGTCATCTGGCTCGACTGCACAGGCCTCGCCAATATCCAGCTGATCGAGGAGATCGGCCGGATTTTCAACCTGCATCCGCTGGCGCTGGAAGACGTCGTCAACACCGGTCAGCGGCCGAAGGTGGATTTCTTCGAGGACCACGCCTTTGTCGTCGTCAGGATGATCGACGACGTCACCGCGCACCGTTACGAACAGATCGCCGTCTTCTTCGGCAAGACCTTCGTCGTCACCTTCCAGGAGCGCGAAGGCGACCCATTCGACCCCGTGCGCAAGCGGATCGCAAGCTCGGTGCCCAACCGCTTGCGCTCGCGCGGCGCCGACTATCTCGCCTATGCTTTGATCGACGCCATCGTCGACAGCTATTTCCCGCCGATCGAGGCTGCTGGCGAATTGGTCGATAGCATCGAGGACCAGATGCTGCACCAGGCGCACAAGCACCAGATGCGGCAGCTTCACGAATTGCGGCGCGATGCCAATGTGCTGAAGGGAGTGCTTTGGCCGATGCGCGATGCGCTGGCGACCATGATCCGCAACGACGTGCCCTATGTGAAGGCCGAAACCAAGATATTCCTGAACGACACGCTCGATCATTCGCTGCGATTGATCGAACTGGTCGAAACCCAGCGCGACATGCTGACCGGCCTGATCGAGATGCACTTGTCGCTCAGCCAGGCGCGCACCAACGACGTCATCAGCTATCTGACGATCGTCTCGGTGATCTTCATGCCGCTTACCTTTCTCGTCGGCGTATGGGGCATGAATTTCGACCCCGACACCTCGCCCTGGAATATGCCGGAGCTGAAGGCCTATTACGGCTATCCCCTGTCGCTCGCCTTCATGGCGCTTGTTGCGGTCGGGCTCTTTGCGTACTTCAAATGGAAGAAATGGCTCTGACTAGGCGGAAGTGCCCGTTTATGCAGCGAAAAGCCGGCTTGTGAATTAGGCTGGCCTTTTTGTCGGAATTGCACTATATGCGCCGCAGCTTCGCGCTTTGACGCGTTGCTTGCACCGGCCCCTGCTGGACGACATCCCGGCTGAGGGCGTCCCGTTTCCTCAAACAGACAAGGAAAAACACGATGTCGATTACTGCCGAACGCAAGAAGGAATTGATGGGCGAATTCGCAACCGCCAAGGGCGATACCGGGTCTCCGGAAGTCCAGGTGGCCATCCTTTCCGAGCGCATCAAGAACCTGACCGATCATTTCAAGGACCACAAGAAGGATAACCATTCCCGCCGTGGTCTGCTCGCTCTCGTTTCCCAGCGCCGCAGCCTGCTTGATTATCTCAAGCGCAAGGACGACGCGCGCTATCAGACGCTGATCGAGAAGCTCGGTCTGCGCCGTTGACGAATTGACCGGCGGGTTCTTTCGAGAGCCCGCCGGTCGCGCATTGGAGCATCGGATCATCCAAGGCTCCAATGAAGAAAGCAGAGCGCCGCGCACCGGTTTGGCTGCGCAAAGGACGCTCTGAAGTTCTAGATTTGCGCAGGATACTTTCCGAAAACCTGGTTTTCGGGTTCACGCGCAAGGCCAGTCGGATCGATTGGCCAACCCGGTTTCGAAACAGCAGAGGGCCACTCGAAACCGCCCATGGACGGTCATGGGGCAGGATTGCAGGACGCTCGTGCGGCACCGCGCCGAATAGCCGAGCTTCCCGTTGTCTTGCCCGTGGCTGCCCGAGAAAGGAAGCCAAGGGAAAGGGGCATCCGCGCACGCTGAAACGGCGCGGCCCTTTCCGCATACGAAGGACAAGACATGTTCAATTACCACAAAGTGGAAATCGAATGGGGCGGCCGCCCGCTCATTCTCGAAACCGGCAAGATCGCGCGTCAGGCTGATGGCGCGGTGCTGGCCACCTACGGCGAAACCAAGGTTCTCGCCACCGTCGTCTCGATGAAGGAGCCGAAACCCGGCCTCGATTTCTTCCCGCTGACGGTCAACTATCAGGAAAAGACCTACGCCGCAGGCAAGATCCCGGGTGGCTATTTCAAGCGGGAAGGCCGTCCGAGCGAGAAAGAAACGCTGGTTTCCCGCCTGATCGACCGCCCGATCCGGCCGCTCTTCGCCGAAGGCTACAAGAACGACACCCAGATCGTTGTCACTGTCGTCCAGCACGATCTCGAAAATGATCCGGACATCCTGTCGATCGTCGCCACCTCCGCCGCCCTGACCTTGTCCGGCGTGCCGTTCATGGGCCCGGTCGGCGGCGCCCGCGTCGGGTACATCAACGGCGAATATGTGCTCAACCCGCACGTCGACGAGATGCAAGAATCGAAGCTCGACCTGGTCGTCGCCGGCACCGCCGACGCCGTGCTGATGGTCGAGTCCGAAGCCAAGGAACTCGGCGAGGACCTTATGCTGGGCGCCGTCATGTTCGGCCACAGGGGCTTCCAGCCGGTGATCGACGCGATCATCAAGCTGGCTGAAGTCGCGGCCAAGGACCCGCGCGACTTCACCGCCCCGGACTATTCCGCACTTGAAGCCGAGATGCTCAAGATCGTCGAAGGCGAGCTTCGCGACGCCTATAAGATCACCGACAAGCAGAAGCGCTATGCCGCCGTCGACGCCGTCAAGGCGAAGGTCAAGGCGGCGTTCGCGCCGGCAGAAGGCGAAGAGGCCAAATACACGTCCGAACAGATCGGCACCGTGTTCAAGGAGCTCCAGGCCAAGGTCGTGCGCTGGAACATCCTCGACACCGGCTCGCGCATCGACGGCCGCGACCTGAAGACGGTCCGCAAGATCGTCTCGGAAGTCGGCGTCCTGCCGCGCACGCACGGCTCGGCGTTGTTCACCCGTGGCGAGACCCAGGCACTGGTCGTCGCCACGCTCGGCACCGGCGAGGACGAGCAGTATGTCGATTCGCTGACCGGCATGTACAAGGAGAAGTTCCTCCTGCACTACAACTTCCCTCCCTATTCGGTCGGTGAAACCGGCCGCATGGGTTCGCCGGGCCGTCGCGAAATCGGTCATGGCAAGCTCGCCTGGCGCGCCATCCGGCCGATGCTGCCGACCGCCGACCAGTTCCCCTATACGTTGCGCGTCGTTTCGGAGATCACCGAGTCCAACGGTTCGTCATCGATGGCTACCGTCTGCGGCACCTCGCTGGCGCTGATGGATGCCGGCGTGCCGCTGGCCAAGCCGGTCGCCGGTATTGCAATGGGCCTGATCAAGGAAGGCGAGCGCTTCGCCGTGCTCTCCGACATTCTTGGCGACGAGGACCACCTCGGCGACATGGACTTCAAGGTTGCCGGCACCGCCTACGGCATCACCTCGCTGCAGATGGACATCAAGATCGAGGGCATCACCGAGGAGATCATGAAGATCGCCCTCGACCAGGCCAAGGAAGGCCGTCAGCACATTCTTGGCGAAATGGCCCATGCCCTGTCCGGCGCGCGTGCCGAGCTCGGCGAGTTCGCACCGCGCATCGAGGTCATGCACATTCCGACCGACAAGATCCGCGATGTGATCGGCTCGGGCGGGAAGGTCATCCGCGAAATCGTCGAAAAGACCGGTGCCAAGATCAACATTGAGGATGACGGCACGGTCAAGATCGCTTCGGCCAACGCCAAGGAGATCGAGGCGGCGAAGAAGTGGATACACACCATCGTCGCTGAGCCGGAAGTCGGGGAGATCTACGAAGGCACGGTCGTCAAGACCGCCGACTTCGGCGCTTTCGTCAACTTCTTCGGCCCGCGTGACGGTCTCGTCCACATCTCGCAGCTCGCCAATGATCGTGTCGCCAAGACCTCCGATGTCGTCAAGGAAGGCGACAAGGTCTGGGTCAAGCTGATGGGCTTCGACGAGCGCGGCAAGGTCCGCCTGTCGATGAAGGTCGTCGACCAGGCCACCGGCAAGGAAATCGCTCGCGACAAAAAGAGCGAAGGCGAAGAAAACGCCGCCTAAGCTGATCTAACTATGCAATCGAAGCGGGCGCGCCGGAAGGTCGCGCCCGTTTGCATTCAACAACAGCCTTGCAGTTCAAGAGTGGTGAATGTCCGCCGAGCCGCTGAAGACGCTTTTCCATCCATTCGAGGCGGGGGCTGTGTCCCTGCCACGAAAGGATGAATGCATTCTCTTTCTCGGTGCCGAGCCCGGCTTTCGCTTACCCGAAGGCTTTCATGCCAAGCTTCATCTCGTCCAAGGCTTCAGGCCGCATTTTCGTGCCTTGCAGGCATCCGGCTTCACTGTCATGCCGCAGGTCGAAGGCGAGGCTTTCGACACGGCATTTGTGCTCGCCGGCCGCCATCGCGGCCAAAACGAGTTGCGCGTCGCCGAAGCGGTCAAACGCGTGGCACCAGGCGGGTTGATCGTCGTCGCCGGCGGCAAGGACGATGGCATCGCCAGCCTGCGCAAGCATGTCGGCGCCCTTGTGCGGCTCGAAGGCCATCTGCCGAAGCATCACGGCATTGCCTTCTGGTTTCGCCGGCCGACCGATACCGTTGCCGCGGCAACGCTTCGCGCCGCCAATCCGGACTTGGTGGTCGAGGACCACTTCCGCACGGCCCCAGGCATGTTTTCCTTCGACAAGATCGATGCGGGATCGAAGCTGCTGGTCGAAAATCTGCCCAACGATCTGCGTGGCAGCGTTGCGGATTTCTGTGCCGGTTGGGGCTATGTCGCTGCCGAGGTCGCCGCCCGCTCACCCGGCATATCGGCGCTTGACCTTTACGAAGCGGATTTCGAGGCGCTGGAGGCGGCCAAAACCAATGTCGGCAACACAGGCGTGGAGCCACGTTTCTTCTGGACAGATCTTTTGAGCGAACCGGTCGAGCGCCGCTACGATGTGGTCGTCATGAACCCGCCCTTTCACCGCAGCCGGGCGACTGAGCCGGAAATCGGTGCCGGTATGATCCGCGCGGCAGGCAAAGCGCTGAAGCCGGGCGGCCGGCTGTTCATGGTGGCAAACCGTCAGCTTCCCTACGAACCGGTGCTGGCGGCCGCCTTCTCCAGCCATGCGGAGCTCGCCCGTGATGGCATGTTTAAGGTCTTCTCGGCGCGACGCTGAAACGCTGCGGCGCAAGCCGGCGACACGTCGCTCGCGCTATTCCCGTCCGGCGTCAGTCTGCTTCAACTCGTCAAGCGTCGGCATGGACACGATGTGATAGCCGGAATCGACATAGTGGATTTCGCCGGTGACGCCGGAGGACAGGTCGGACAGCAAATAGAGCGCGGAGCCGCCGACTTCGTCGATCGTCACCGTACGGCGTAGCGGCGAGTTGCGCTGCTGGTAGGAGAACATGTGGCGTGCGTCGGAAATCCCGGCGCCCGCAAGCGTCCGTACTGGTCCCGCCGATATGCCGTTCACCCTGATGCCGCGCGGGCCGTAGTCGTTGGCTAGATAGCGGACGCTGGCCTCCAGCCCGGCCTTGGCAACACCCATGACGTTGTAGTTCGGCATGACGCGAACCGAACCCGCATAAGTCAGCGTGATCATCGAGCCGCCGTCCTTCATCAACGTGGCGGCGTGGCGGGCAACCTCGGTGAAGGAATAGCAGGAGATCACCATGGTGCGGATGAAATTGTCGCGGCTGGTGTCGGCGTAGAGGCCTTTCAGCTCGTTCTTGTCGGAAAAGCCGATGGCGTGAACGATGAAGTCCAGCCCGCCCCACGCCTTGCCCAAGGTCTCGAAGGTGGCGGCGACCGACGCGCTGTCCTCGACGTCGCAAGGCACCACGAGCGATGCGCCCAGCTTCTCGGCGAGCGGCTTGACCCGGCGTCCGAAGGCGTCGCCCTGATAGGTGAAGGCGAGTTCCGCGCCATGTTCGGACAGTTTGCGGGCGATACCCCAGGCAATGGAATGATCGTTGGCGACACCCATGACAAGCCCGCGCTTGCCGTTCATCAATCCGTCCATGGTCGGCAAATCCTTATGCGGAATAGCGCTGGAAAATCAGCGTAGCGTTGGTGCCACCGAAACCGAACGAATTGGACAAAACAGTGTCGATCCTTGCGTCGTCGATGCGCTTGCGCACGATCGGCATGCCTTCGAATTCCGGATCGAGGTTCTCGATGTGGGCGCTCTCGCCGATGAAGCCGCCTTGCATCATCAGGATCGAGTAGATCGATTCCTGCACGCCGGCCGCACCTAGCGAATGGCCGGTCAGCGATTTCGTCGATGTGATGAAAGGCATTTCCTCTCCGAACACCTCGCGGATGGCGCCCATTTCCTTGGAGTCGCCGACCGGCGTCGAGGTGCCGTGCGTATTGATGTAGTCGACTGGTGAAGTGACGGTCGCCATTGCCTGTCGCATGCAGCGTGCCGCGCCTTCGCCCGATGGCGCCACCATGTCGTAGCCGTCCGATGTGGCGCCATAGCCGACGATCTCGGCATAGATCTTGGCGCCGCGCGCTTTTGCGTGCTCGAGCTCTTCAAGAATCAGCACGCCGGCGCCGCCGGCAATGACGAATCCGTCGCGATCGACGTCATAGGCGCGGGAGGCGACCGATGCCCTGTCGTTGAACTTGGACGACATGGCACCCATGGCATCGAAGAGATCCGACATCGTCCAGTCGAGATCCTCATGGCCGCCGGCGAAGACGATGTCCTGCTTGCCCCACTGGATCAGCTCGTAGCCATTGCCGATGCAATGCGCTGACGTCGAGCAGGCCGATGAGATGGAATAGTTGACGCCGTGGATCTTGAACCAGGTGGCAAGCGTCGCCGACGCGGTCGACGACATCGCTTTTGGCACCGCGAACGGGCCGATCCGCTTGGGGCTGCCGTTTTTGATCGTGGTCTCGGCCGCCTCGACGATTGCACGGGTCGACGGTCCGCCGGAGCCCATCACGATGCCGGTGCGCTCGTTGGTGATGTCGGTCTCGTCGAGGCCGGCATCTGCGATCGCCTGGTCCATCGCGACATGGTTCCAGGCAGCACCCTGCGACAGGAAGCGCATGGCGCGACGGTCGATCATGCCCGACGGATCCAGCGTCGGCGCACCCCACACCCGGCAACGGAAGCCATGCTCGGCGAAAGAGTCGGAGAAGCTGATGCCGGATCTGGCATCGTGCAGCGAGGTCTGCACCTCGTTGGCATTATTGCCTATCGACGATACGATGCCGAGACCTGTGACTACGACCCGTCTCATTCGCAACTCCTTCCAGCGCGGACCTCCGAAACCTGAAATCGATTTCCGGAACGGAACCATGCGCAAAAATTAAAGTGCTACAGCGTCCTTTGGACGTCCAAGGCGTGGCACTGTAGGGTCTTCGTTCAGACGGCGGCCAATTGCTTGGAAAGACCGACCTTCAGATCCGTTGCCGCATATATGGGCTCGCCATCTGCCTTCAGCCAGCCATCGGCGATACCAAGCACAAGCCGACCGCGCATCACCCGCTTGAAGTCGACGCCATACTCCACCTTCTTGACCGTTGGCGTGACCATCCCTTTGAACCTCACCTCACCGGTCGACAGTGCCATCCCCTTGCCGGGTTCACCGAGCCATCCGAGATAGAACCCCGTCAACTGCCACATGGCGTCCAGGCCCAGGCATCCCGGCATGATCGGATTGCCGATGAAATGGCAGGCGAAAAACCACAAATCCGGCTTGATATCGAACTCCGCGCGGATGAAACCCTTGTCGAACGCACCGCCAGTTTCGCTGATCTCGGTGATGCGGTCGAACATCAGCATCGGCGGATAGGGCAGCTGCGCATTTCCCGGTCCGAACAGCTCGCCGCGGGCGCAGGCAAGCAATTCCTCGTAACCGTAGCTGGATTTCGAACCCGCCATCAATCTCGTCCCCGTGATCGTCCCGGGCGAAAGGCGCCCTTGTCGGTGGTTTCCTAACACAATCTGTTTCAGGCCGGAAACCGGCGTTTGCGCTTAACCTGCCCGTCTGCCCGGGTCAATGCGCGCTATTGATCGCATTCGGCCGACAGAATATATGTCAGGACACGTCCAGTTTCGGCAGATGCTCAATTTCTGCCATTTTGGACGTGTCTGAGGCGCAACTGTGAGCGCGACGGATAGATGGATCTGGGTTGCCGGAAGGATAATGTCGCTGTGGACAAGCGGGTTCGCGAGGCCGGTCTGAGGCCGACACGCCAGCGCATCGCGCTGGCCGATCTGCTTTTCGCCAAGGGCGACCGCCATCTTTCGGCCGAGGAACTGCACGAGGAGGCGCTTGCCGCCGGCGTGCCGGTGTCTCTGGCCACCGTCTACAATGCTCTGCACCAGTTTACCCAGGCCGGTCTTCTGCGCATCCTTGCCGTCGAGGGATCGAAGACTTATTTCGACACCAACACCTCCGATCACCATCATTTCTATATCGAGGGCGAAAACAGGATCTTCGATATCGACAGCGGCCCGGTGACGGTTTCCAACCTGCCGGAACCGCCGGAAGGCATGGAGATCGCCAATGTCGATATCGTGGTGAGACTGCGTCCGAAACGCTGCGACTGACCGGCGCCTTATGAATTCCTGGATTTGACGCTCCGGCTCGAATGGGTCGCAGTCGCGGTGGCGGCTCTTGTTTTCTATGCGATCGCTGGTGTTTCCTGGTGGTTATTTGCCGTGCTCATTCTGGCGCCCGACCTGTCGATGCTGGGCTACATGGCCGGGCCGCGCGTCGGGGCCGTCGCCTACAACGCCTTGCACATAATGATCTTGCCCGTTCTGCTGGCGCTTGTCGGCAACGTCTTTGACAATGCAATGGCGATGGCTGTTGCGCTGATCTGGATCGCCCACATCGCCGTTGACCGCGCTCTGCGATATGGCTTGAAGCTGTCGAGCAGCTTCCAGGATACCCATCTCGGCCGCATCGGCCACTAAACCATCCCCGAACCGAAGATCAGCGAAACAAGTGCCGGATCCGGTGCTTGCCGTGCTGGCCCGACCTGCGGTCCCGAAAACGTCAGTTCTTGACCTTTTCGCCGGGATAGGCACCCCAGACGAGCGACTGCGCGAGCCAGCCGGTATGACCGTCGAAGGTCATTTCGCACCACTGGCCATCGCAGGACTTGATCGTGCCCATCACCCCCGGTTCGAGGATCGCGATGACGCCAGCATCTTTTGCCGGGTCGTCCAGGAGGTTGACGCGAGCGTCCTTGCCGCGCTGCCAGGGGGCGACGATCGCCGTGCGGCGGCCCGAAAGCAGCGACTGATTGATCCAGCCTTCCGAGCCGTCGGCATCGCGCACACGGCGCCACGTATCGAACTCCTGGATGATCTCCATCGGCAGGCCTGGCTTCATATACATCCAGTCGACGGAATAATTGACGCCCGGCCCAACGCGCGAGTTGACGCGGCCGGATTTCAGGCTGACGAAGCGCGGCAGCGGCAAGCCGCTTGGTCCGAGCGTGACGCTCTGGGCGGGTGCCGCGGCACTTTGCGCCATCACCAGTGGGCTATGGATGAGAGCGCCGAGGAATGCTGCACGGAGGGTCAGGCGGAGCGACGCGAAACCAGACACTTTCGTTCCTTTCGGCGCCGGCCCATCGGCCTTCGCCCCTTTTTCTTTGTCTTCGGCGGAACCGCTTGTTACATGAATGACCGGTACCGCGATCGGCTCTCAGTTTCGCCGTTCTTGGTTAAAGAGGTCTCAACGAGATCGGGTTCGAGGAAACAATGGCAGGCAAAAAGAAGCCCCTCGTCATCATCACGCGCAAATTGCCCGACCCGGTCGAGACCCGCATGCGCGAGTTGTTCGACGCCCGCTTGAATGTCGAGGACAGGCCGATGACGCAGCCGGAATTGGTGGCGGCGGTCAAGGAGGCCGACGTGCTGGTGCCGACCGTGACCGACAATATCGATGCGGCGCTGATTGCCCAGGCTGGCGACAACCTCAAGCTGATCGCCAATTTTGGCAATGGCGTTGACAAGATCGATGTTGCGGCAGCGGCCAAGAAAGGCATCACCGTCACCAACACGCCGAACGTGTTGACCGAAGATACGGCCGACATGACGATGGCGCTAATGCTGGCCGTGCCGCGGCGGCTGGCCGAAGGCGCCAACGTGCTGACCGGCGACAAGAAATGGGCGGGCTGGTCGCCGACTTGGATGCTCGGCCGGCGCATCTGGGGCAAACGGCTCGGCATTGTCGGCATGGGTCGCATCGGCACCGCCGTCGCCAGGCGCGCCAAGGCCTTTGGCCTCTCGATCCACTACCACAACCGCCACCGCGTGCTTCCGGCAATCGAGGACGAGTTGGAAGCGACATATTGGGAAAGCCTCGACCAGATGCTCGCCCGCATGGACATTATCTCGGTCAATTGCCCATCGACACCGGCAACCTTCCACCTGCTTTCGGCGCGGCGGCTGGCGCTTCTGCAACCGTCAGCTTACATAGTCAACACCGCGCGCGGCGATATCATTGACGAGGAATCGTTGGTCAAGCTCATCCATGACGGCAAGATCGCCGGCGCAGGCCTCGACGTCTACGAGCACGAGCCGGCGCTGAACAGCAAGCTGCTGAAACTTGCTCACAAAGGCAAGGTCGTGCTGTTGCCGCATATGGGCTCGGCGACCCTCGAAGGCCGTATCGACATGGGCGAGAAGGTAATCATCAACATCCGCGCCTTCTTCGACGGTCATCGCCCGCCCGACCGCGTGCTGCCGCTGAGGGCGTGACCTGCCATCGCGCCGGCATGGTCTTGCCGCGGCAATCGAGCGTTCGTCTTTGGATAGCGTTTGCTTACGGGAAGCATCTTGCGCATGGTGATCGAGGTCGGCCGGTCGTAGCCCTTGTGCGCCGTCCGTTCGGTTTCACGAAAACCGAGGCGGGCAAAGGCTGCGTGATTTCCGGTCAGCTCGATCCGGGTCTGGAGCTCGATGGCGGTCCTGTTGTGGCTGCGGGCAAGATCTTCGACGGCCTGCATCAGCTGTTTTCCGACGCCTTGTCCCTGAAGCGTCGGCTCGACCGCGAGCTTTCCAATATAGAGGTCGTCTGCGCGCTTAAGGACGAAGACGCAACCGACGATCTCGTTTTCCTTCAGGGCCAGGAATGCTGTCTCCTCCAGCGCTCTAGCCCTGAGATTTTCAACGGTAAGTCGATGCGCCGAGGACGGCGGGTCAATGACGCCGTCCATGAAGGCGAAGGCGCGCATGATCAGAGCCAGGACCTCGTCCCAACGGTCAATATCGGCCGCAAGCTGCACAATGGAGACCTCGGCAGGCTGGCTCACGGGCTGGTTCGCTTGTAGCGGATCGTGTCGAAGCGTGCCGCCAGCGCATCGTAGAGCAGCAGTCGCCCGACCAGCGGCTCGCCAATCCCGGTGATCAGCTTGATCGCTTCCATTGCTTGCAGCGTGCCGATGACCCCGGTCAGCGCGCCGACAATGCCGGCCACCGCGCAGGACGGCACCAGTCCCGGCGGCGGTGCTTCGGGAAAAAGATCGCGGTAGCTTGGGTTCGACTTGCCGTCCGGGCCGGTCTCGAAAGGCTTCAATACGGTGACCGAGCCGTCGAAGCGGCCAACGGCGGCATGCACGAGCGGCCGGCTTTCGGCGGCGCAGGCATCGGCCACTGCGTATCGTGTCTCGAAATTGTCGGAGCCGTCAACGACGATGTCATAACGGGCGATGAGGGCAGGGGCTGTGTCTGCGGTCAGCCTGAAATTATGCTCTTCCACGACGACGTTTGGATTGATGCGGGTGATCGCAGCCTTGGCACTGTCGGTCTTTGCCATGCCGACCATGTCCGTGCCGTGGATCACTTGTCGTTGCAAGTTGGAAAGGGAGACACGGTCGTCATCGACGATACCGAGCGTGCCAACGCCCGCAGCGGCGAGATATTCGAGCACCGGCGCACCCAATCCGCCGGCGCCGATGACCAGCACCCGCGCCCGCTTTAGCCGCTGCTGGCCGGCGCCGCCGATTTCGGGCAGCACTATGTGGCGGGCGTAGCGTTCGAGCTCTTCGTCGGTAAGGGCGGCTGCGATCATCCCCGGACCTTATAACGGAGGAAAAAACTTGTCAGGCATCAATACGTGCCGCTCGGAAATGCGCCATGGCCGAAGGTCAAATGGTCGGCCTGACCTTACCGTGATCTACGGTCAGGAACTGCGCTCGTCCCTTGAGGCTGTCAAACAACGCGGCATCGGTCCCGGTCATGAAGGCCTGGCAGTTCAGTTCCTCCAGGATCGAGAACAAGGCCGCCCGTCGACCGCCGTCGAGATGGGCGGCAATCTCGTCGAGCAGCAGGATCGGCGTCATGCCCGATATTTCGCCGGTTAGCCGCGCATGCGATAAGAAGATGCCGACCAGCAGCGCCTTCTGCTCGCCGGTCGAACAGAGCTCGGCTGGCATCGCTTTGGGCCGGTGGCACACCACGAGGTCGGTACGGTGCGGGCCGTCGAGCGTGCGCCCGGCGGTGCGGTCGCGGTCGCGCCCCTGGGCAAGGGCGCGACGGAACCGTTCCTCTACGTCGACGGCCGGTAAAACACCGATTTCGCCTTCCAGTTCGCCCGAGATGCCGATGTCGGCTTGCGGAAACGGTCCGTCGCCGGGCAGCCGGTCGATCATGGCGGCGAGCAGGCGCACCAGTTCGGCACGCGCCGCGGCGATTGCCACGCCGGTCTCGGCCATTTGCATCTCGATTGCATCGAACCACGCACTGTCGCGCGAACCGTCGGCGAGCAGCCTGTTGCGGCCGCGCATTGCCTTTTCGTAGTCAAGCGCGCGCTGGCCGTGGCCGGGATCGATCGCAAGCACCAGCCGGTCGAGGAAGCGCCGACGATCGGCCGCCGGCCCGGGGAACAGGCCGTCCATAGCCGGTGTCAACCAGACCACGCGCAGCCATTCCAGCATGTCTTCGGCTGAGCGTGCCGCCGCGCCGTTGATCCGCACTCGCCGGCCGCCTTCGCCGTCGCTGCCCGCTATTCCGGTACCGATCTCGACCTGGCCTTCCGGCCCGTCAAGCCGAGCATGCAGCGCAAAGCCACCATCACCGCCTTCGCGCGCCACCTCGGCATAGGGTGCGCGGCGCAAGCCGCGGCCAGGCGTGAGCAGCGAGATCGCTTCAAGCAGATTGGTTTTTCCGGCGCCATTGTCGCCGGAAAAAACCACGGCGCCGGGATCAAGGTCGATTGCCAACGCCGCATAGTTGCGGAAATTCGTAAGTGTAAGCTTACTTATGTAGGTCTGCTGCGGTTTTGCAGATTTGGTCACGACAGCAAGATGGCCCCGTTCGGGCCCTACACCCGCATCGGCATCAGCACGTAGAGCGCGGTCTCGTCGGCCATATCGTGGATCAGCGTCGGGGAACCGGCATCCGCCAGCATGAACTTCGCCTCCGTGCCGGTCAGTTGCGCGGCAACGTCGAGCAGGTATTTGGCGTTGAAGCCGATCTCGATCGGATCAGACGAATAGTCGGCCGCCAGTTCCTCGGTGGCACTGCCCGAATCCGGGTTGTTGACCGCAAGCGTGACCTGTCCTTCGGCGATCGAAAGCTTCACCGCCCGGCCGCGTTCGGACGAAATGGTCGAAACGCGATCGACGGCAGCGGCGAAACTCTGGCGATCGATAATCAGCTTCTTGTCGTTGCCGGTCGGAATGACGCGCTGGTAGTCCGGGAAAGTGCCGTCGATCAGCTTGGAGGTCAAGATAACGCTGCCGATGGTGAAACGGATCTTGGTGTCGGACAACTCGGTGGTGACTGCAACATCGGGATCGTCGACCAGCTTTTGCAGTTCGCTGACCGTCTTTCGCGGGATGATGACGCCAGGCATACCCTCAGAGCCTGCCGGCGCATCGATCTCGGCGCGCGCCAGCCGGTGGCCGTCGGTCGCGACAGAGCGCAGCTTCAGCTTGCCGCCGGTCTCGTGCGTGTGCAGATATATGCCGTTCAGATAATAGCGCGTCTCCTCGGTCGAGATGGCAAACTGGGTCTTTTCGATGAGGCCCTTTAGTCCGACGGAATCGAGCCGGAAGATATGCGAGAACGACCCGGCTGAAAGTTCGGGAAAGTCGGACTGCGGCAGGCACTGCAGGCGGAAGCTCGAGCGCCCCGACGTCACCGTCATGGCGTTGCCGTCTTCGTCGGTCTTCAGCGCCACCTCCGCGCCGTCGGCAAGCTTGCGTACGATGTCGTAGAGCAGATGCGCCGGGACCGTTGTCGCCCCGCCGCGTTCGACCTTTGCCGGCGTCGCTTCGGTCACCTCCAGGTCGAGGTCGGTCGCCTTCATTTCAAGGCTGGCCCCCTCGGCGCTGAGCAGCACGTTCGACAGGATCGGAATGGTGTTGCGCCGCTCGACCACGCGGTGAACATGGTTGAGAGACTTCAGGAGATTTGACCGTTCCAGGATAACACGCATGACGAAACAGGCTCGCTTGAATGAATGAACGGGTCTCCGGCAAGCGGCGCCCCGCGAAAGGTCTGAACAGGCTCAGAATCTGCGTAAACTGACAGGAAAAACCCGGCAAACGCAAGCCCGCGCCACCGGTTCGGACCGGCTGCGCGGGCTTTCTGGGGATAAAAAGGCCGAAGTTCGCGAGCCGGCGTTTTTCGGGCCATCAGGCCTGGTCGTTGATCAGCCTTCTCAGCAATTCGAGTTCCTGCGCCAGTGTGTTGTCGGCACCGGAAAGATCCTCGATTTTGCGCACCGCATGCAGCACGGTCGTATGGTCGCGGCCGCCGAACCGCCGCCCGATCTCCGGCAGCGAGCGCGGCGTCAACACCTTCGACAGATACATAGCGACCTGCCGCGGCTTGACGATGGTGCGTGTGCGCCGGTTGGACAGCAGTTCGGTCTTCGACACGTTGTAGTGGCGCGCGACGATGCGCTGGATGTCCTCGATACGCACCCGCTTCGGTTCACCCGAACGATAGATGTGGCCGAGGATCTCGTCGATGCGGTCAATGGTGATCTGCGGTTCGAAGGATTGGCGAAACAAAAGCTGGTTGAAGGCACCTTCGAGCTCGCGCCCGCTGCCGGTCACCGTGCGGGCGACGTGGTTGAGTATCTCTTCGGAAATATCCAGCGACGCATCGTCGAGCTTGGCGGTGGCAAGCCTGAGCTTGAGCATACCGATACGCATGGCGAAATCCGGGGCCGACATTTCCAGCGCGACGCCGCCGTTGAGGCGCGAGCGGACGCGTGGCTCCAGCGACTCCAATTCGGACGGCGGCCGGTCGGCAGCGACCACCACCTGCTTGGCGCTGTCGAGCAGCATGTTGATCAAATGGCAGAATTCGTGCTGGATCGACTTGCCCTGCAGGAACTGCATGTCGTCGATGATGAGGAGGTCGATGTCGCGCAGCTGTTCTTTCAGCGTCAGTGCGTTGTTGTCGCGGATCGCGGTGGCGAACCGCCACATGAAATACTCAGCCGTAAGATAGACGACCCGCGATTTCGGATTCTGCTTCAGCGATTCTGCGGCGATCGCCTGCAACAGATGCGTTTTGCCCAGCCCGACCGTCGCGTGAAGAAAGAGCGGATTGAAACGCACCGCGCTCGACTGCGATTCCGCGACCGCCTTGGCGGCGGCAAAAGCCACTCGGTTCGATGGTCCTTCGATGAAGGAGGTGAAAGTGTAGCGTGGATCGAGCGGCGAACCGAGAACATTGTGCCGGAACTCGGTTTCTGCCGGCATCCCCGGGCGGGGTGCCGGGACCCGTTCGACCCTGCTGGGGCTCGCCGTGCCCGCAGAGAGCGCGGTTTGCGTCTGCCTGGTCATCTTGCGCGCCGGCGCCACTTCTGGCTCGACGCTGTTGCGGCCCTGCCGTGTGGCGGTGCGAACCACGATCTCGATCTTGAGGATCTCCGGATCCTCGTGCTTCCACAACTCGGTGATGAGATCGAGATAGTGGCCGTTGATCCATGAACGCAGGAATGCAGTTGGCACTGAGATGCGGACAATGCCCTTAGAGGATTCAGCGACCTTCATGCGCCCGAACCAGCTCGAATAGACCTCGGTTCCCAGACGCGCCTTCAACTGGGCCTTGACCCGATCGAACTTCTGTTCAGCTTCATTGGAAGCCGCCATGTCGTTCCTTCCGACTAACGTTCCAGGAAATGGGAGGTCGCCTGTAAGCTCCCTTTCGATGCCGCCGCTCTGCATGATCGAGTTCCTTGTCTCTTGTACCTGTTTTCCGCCGGGGATGCGCCTCCTGCATCCATGTTTCCGGCGACCGTGTCTTCGCTGCGACACCATCGCCGCCGCCGGCTGATGAATCGCCTCGTTGTCGGTCCGGCGCCGAAGCGCCGATCCGCTTTGGTCATGTCAGGGCAACAAAATGCCGTCCGGCGAAAAACCGCCGGCGCACCGTCGACCTGCCATGTACAATTACGCCAGTCCCCTACCGTATCGAAAAGACAAACCAACCCCGTCCGCGGAGTTGAATCCGCGCTGTAAACTCTGCCAATTTGAGCTGGCCGGTTTCAGGCTGGTCAAGGGCCAAGGGCCCATCCCTTCGATGGACAGACCTTACCGAAATCGCTGTGGATAGGGCAAGGCCACCCCTAACGGATTTTTAAGGAATCTGACTAGCAAGGGACGTTTCGAACGCCATGCTGCAATAGTTGATTTTGACAAAGCCATTGTGATTCAAACCCTTTTCCGGCGAATATGAAAAAGGCCACACAACGCGAAATTTTCTGAAATAATTCACTTGACAGCCAATTGTCGCCTATCGGCCGCAGCTGATGTGAACAAGCTGTGGATCACCATCGGTAAGCTTCTGAAAGGAAACGGTAATCCGTGACGCTCGGAAATTTTCGTATTGGCGGTTTCGGAGGCTCCGAATATGAGCGGGCATGTATATGCCGGCAAAGCATTTCGAACTTTGAAATGCTCGCGGAGCGCCATTTTGCGGGCTTTCTTTTAAGTACTTGCCGGCAAACGAAAAAACCCGGCGCGATTGGCCGGGTTTGAAGTAGCGCAGTTCAGGAATGGATATATCAGGCTGACAGCACCTTGACCCGTTGGGCCAACCGCGACACCTTGCGCGATGCCGTGTTCTTGTGCACCACGCCCTTGGTCGCGGCGCGCATCAGTTCCGGCTCGGCCACCTTGAAGGCAGCCTGTGCGGCCGCCTTGTCGCCAGCCGCGAGCGCCTCTTCGACCTGGCGGATGTAGGTTCGGACGCGGGAGCGGCGGTTCTTGTTAATCGCTGCGCGACGGGCGATCTTGCGCGTTGCCTTTTTGGCCGAGGAGGTATTGGCCATGGTGCCTCTCTTCTGATCTGGTGGGCGCTTGCGGGATACCGCGGGGCGCAAAAAACAAACGGGCAGCCACAGGGCCGCCTCGGCTGGTGCGGCTTATAGTTCAGCTTTTCCGGCACGTCAACGCTGCAGTGCTTTCTTTTTAACCGGTGCCTCGTCATCTCATCGGTTCGTGAAATTCGGCTTCCGCTTGCCGGTGAAGGCCGCCATGCCTTCCTTCTGGTCATCCAGCGCAAACAGCGAATGAAACAGCCGGCGCTCGAACCGCAGACCCTCGGTGAGCGTCGTCTCATAGGCGCGGTTGACGGCCTCCTTCGCCATCATCACCGACGGCAAGGAAAAATCGGCGATCTTCGCTGCTGCCTTAAGCGCTTCCTCGATCAACTCGCCGGCTGGCACGACGCGCGAGACAAGGCCGGAACGCTCGGCCTCGGCTGCGTCCATCATTCGCCCCGTAAGGCACATATCCATCGCCTTGGACTTGCCGACGAAACGGGTCAGGCGCTGCGATCCGCCCATGCCGGGCATGACGCCCAGCGTGATCTCGGGTTGGCCAAACTTGGCGGTATCGGCGGCGATGATGAAGTCGCACATCATCGCCAGTTCGCAGCCGCCCCCCAGCGCATAGCCCGCCACCGCCGCGATGATCGGCTTTCGTGCCCGCGTAAATTCTTCCCAGCCGACGAAGAAATCCTGCACATAGGCATCCACATAGGAGATCGACTGCATTTCCTTGATATCGGCACCTGCCGCGAAAGCCTTCTCCGAACCAGTGATGACCATGGCGCCAATGTCGGCATTGGCGCCCATGCTGTTCACCGACGCGACCAGTTCCGCCAGCACTTGTGAATTCAGTGCGTTGAGCGCCTGCGGCCGGTTCAGCGTAATCAGCCCGACCTTGCCGCGGGTTTCGACGATGATGGTTTCATAGCCCATGCTTTGCTCCTCCTCGCTTCTGGTTTAAGCCTGACAGGCCCGGCAGTGGAAAGTCGAACGACCGCTTTGCACGATACGCTCGATGTGGCCGCCACAACCAGGCTTGGAGCAGGCTTCGCCCTCGCGATCGTAAACCGCGAAGGAATGCTGGAAGTAGCCCAGCGATCCATCGGTCTGCATATAGTCGCGCAACGACGAGCCGCCGGCGGCGATCGCATCGGCGACGACCGAGCGGATAGCTTCGGCCAGGCGTTCGCTCTGCTCTTTGGCTTTCTTGCCGGCTCTCGCGAGGGTGCCCGCTTCGCGCAGCGGCGACAGGCCGGCCCGCCAAAGTGCTTCCGAGACGTAGATATTGCCTAGCCCGGCAATTAGCCTCTGGTCCAGAAGTGCCGCTTTCAGCGGTGACTTGCGACCTTTCAGCAACGAAGCGAGCAGCGTGCCGTCCAGTGCGTTGCCTGTAGGCTCGACGCCTAATCCCGCCAGCATCGGATGCATGTCGGGCTTGCCTTCCGAAAACAGCATGAACCCGAAGCGGCGCGGGTCGTTGAAGATCACGCGAGAGCGGACGCCGGCAGGGGATGCGATGTCGAAGACGACGTGATCGTGAGCAGTGTTTTTCGAACGTTCGTGGTGGAACGCGCCGGGCGTTGCGCTCTCGTCGGCCGTTTCGATGCGAAACGAACCCGACATGCCGAGATGGCAGATCAGAACCGGGCCGTTGGCCATGTGCATTGTCAGATATTTGGCACGGCGGCCGAGCGCCGCAATCGTCTTGCCGGTCAGCCGCTCCGAAAATCTCGCGGGGAACGGAAACCGCAAATCCGGCCGGCGTGCCTCGACACCGACAATGCGGGCACCTTCAAGGGCCGGCTGCAGACCGCGCCTGACCGTCTCTACCTCCGGCAGCTCAGGCATGGCCACCTATCTTAGCATGGAAGGAGGTGCCGTGACGGCCGCGCGCCAGCCCGAGATGTTCGGCGACGGTTTCGCCGATGTCGGCAAATGTCATCCTCAGTCCGATGTCTGCGCCTTTGAAACCCGGCCGTGTCCCGATAACCGGAATCCGCTCGCGCGTGTGGTCGGTGCCGCGCCACGTCGGATCGTTGCCGTGATCGGCGGTCAAAATGAGCAGATCGCCTGGCCTCAGCTGTGCGAATGCCTCGGGCAGGCGCCGGTCGAAAGCCTCGAGCGCGGCGGCATACCCCGCAACGTCGCGCCGATGCCCGAACTCGGTGTCGAAGTCCACAAAGTTCGCGAAGACGAGGTCGCCGTCGCGCGCGTCTTCCATGGCGCCGAGCGCTTTGTCGAACATCGCCATGTTGCCGGCAGCCTTGCGGACTTCCGAGATGCCCCGATGGGCGAAAATGTCGCCGATCTTGCCGACTGCGATAACCCGGCTGCCGCGCGCCGTCAGCCGGTCGAGCAGCGTCGGTTCCGGCGGCGGTACGGCATAGTCGCGACGATTATGCGTTCGCTCGAACGTGGCGGCGGTTTCACCGATGAACGGCCGTGCTATGACGCGGCCGATATTCAGCGGATCGACGAGCCTGCGCACCACCTTGCAGAACTCGTAAAGCCGTTCCAGGCCGAAATGAACCTCATGCGCGGCGATCTGCAGGACGGAGTCGATCGAGGTGTAGCAGATCGGCTTGCCGGTACGGATATGGTCTTCGCCGAACCGTTCGATAATCTCGGTGCCCGGAGCATGGCAATCGCCGAGGATGCCAGGCACCTTCCCTTCACGCACCATTGCTTCGGTCAACTCGGCCGGAAAGGCCGGAATCGCGTCCGGGAAGTAACCCCAGTCGAAACGGACCGGCAGGCCGGCTATTTCCCAATGGCCCGATGGCGTGTCCTTGCCGCTCGAAACCTCTTGGGCCGCGCCGTGAAAGGCGGCGGCAAGCGGCGCACTGCCGGCATTCTCGAACCTGAAACCCGTCGCCGTTGCCGCGGCCTGGCCGAGGCCCAGCGCAAGCATGTTTGGTACAAGAAGGGGCCCGTCACGCAGGCCTTCGCGATCGGCGCGGCCTTCCGCGCAGGCCCGCGCGATGTGTGCGAACGTGTTGGAGCCGGTGTCGCCATAGCGTTCGGCATCGGCCGCGCCGCCGATGCCGAAGGAGTCGAGGACAAAAAGGAAGGCGCGTGCCATCGAAAGGTTCATCATTGCCTGTGTGTTGGCTCAGACATAGGGTTCCGCGCCGCCATTGGCAATTCGGAAACCCAAACAGCACGGTTGGCATGCTGGTCCCGGAGAGACGAATCGCGGCATGGTCGATCGGCGGATGGAAATGCGCGGCGCGGAGCTCGCATGAGGCTTGCCCTGACAGCATTCGCCGCCGTACTGGCTTTGCTGCTGGAGGGGTCTTGCGCAAACCTGGCGCGCGCTCGGAACGTTCCGTATTGGTATCGTCGCCGAACCGTTGCCGGTCCGAGGGACGATGTGCCGGCTGCAGCCATCGTGCGTCTAGTCTCGGCCCGCGGGTGCAAGCAATAGCAACAGACCGTTAGCGGGCTTCAGGCGTCAGCAATCGCTGCACGGAATGGTCGGGCTCCTGCGCGGCCGCAGATAATAAGTTTCCGCCATTGATATCGAATTGAAGACCGAGCTCAACCCGAACCGGCTTTGGCCGTCCGCCGACCAGGTGATGATTGGCTTGTAGGCGAGATCGCTTTCGACCCGAATGAGGAAAGTGCCTTTGATCTTGAGCGCGCTCGGGACCGTTGTGGTGGAATCCTTGACGGCGTCGAGGCTAGAGACGCCATCCACCAGTTTGCGCGACCACACGACCAGGACTTTCGGCGTCGTCTCGTTCGTCACCTGTATCGCCGTGATAATGATCTTCGGTTTCGAGCGGTTGTAGGGCTGGAGCGTGGAACTGCCGATCGCCATGATGGCATCGACATCGGCCGCCTTGATGGTCTGCTGCTGTGTGACGAGGTCCGCTACCATGCTGCCGATGCGGCTGACCTTCTTGCTGGTCTCGATGGCTTGCGAGGCCTCCATTGTCATAAAGTACATGATCAACAGGACAGGCACGATGAGGGCAAACTCGACGGCCGCAATACCGCGGCGGTCCGAGCAAAGCCGGACTGCTCTTGTACAAATCCCTGCGATGCCCAGTTGTGCCCCCGCACGAATCATGGCTTTTGCCCTTTTCAAGCGACTAGGTGGTTCAGTTGTCGAAAGGCTCGTTTTGCCAAGTGATCGAGGCGAAATGCAGCGTTTTGCCGTCCTTCAGATTGGCCATCGATTTGGCCATGAAGTCGGTCATCACCGGCCATTTGTAAAAAACCCGCAGCATGTTTCTCGACTCCGCCAGGCCCGGTGCGACCGTGAAGGTCTGTGTGCTCGTGCCCTTGGTCAGCACGACGTCGCCATCCTGGATCTTGAAACCGGCCAGCGCCGCATCGGCGAAGGTCGGATATTCGCGCAAGTCCACCAGCAATCCGGGACAGGTCTTGGCGACCATGATCTCCAATTTGGTGCAGATCATATCCCGCAGCTTGGTGCCGGACACATCGGCCGGTCTTAGCTGGCCGGTACGCAACTGGCGCGCGATGTCGTCTGTGGCGTTTGCCATCACTTCCTGTGCGGCAAATGAAATGCAGCTCTCCAGTACGGCGAAGACAAGAAGCGCGAAAGGAATTGCAAGCATGGCGAATTCGATTGCCGCGCTTCCGCGGCGGTCGCCCAAAAACCGTCTTGGAGAACCTGCTCGTCCTGCCTTGCTCATGTCCTCTGCCCGCCGATGCCGCTTCTGTATCGGTCCCACCCTTAGTCGGAACCGATTGAAGTCCGGTTGGAATGACCGTTAAATTCAACGGGAAGGCCTTAACCCGGCCATAACCGAAGCACGTTCTCGCCAAAGACGGAGACGTCGGCTAGCTAATGCCCGGCGCTCATCTCGGCTTCAGAGGCCTTCTCGGCATCGCTCTTATACGAGCTTTCGCAATATGGCGCGCAGGACATCGTCTGCACTTCGGCGCGTCGATAGATGCGCACCGACGCCGCCGCCTGGCGCACGACGGTTATTTGCTCATCGACGATCGGGTTGCCCTCCTGATCGAGGACGACAAGATTGGTGACGCCAAATCCCTTGCCGGTCAGTACGATCGTCGATGCGTCCTGCACGGAGGCGTCGGCGATCGCCGGATTGCCGACGACAATCGTATCGGCGGCGCGCGACAATTTGATGATCTTTGCCTGGTTCATCGTCACCTCGATGCCGGCGCCGGCCTTGGCTGGAAAGGCGAAAGCCGCTGCGGCACAAAGCACGGCAACTGGAAATGATGATCTCGGCCCGGCCATTGAGGCGCCCCCTTGGCAAACTGTTCAACGAAACATGAACGAGATTGGTGAACCAACCGTTAAGCGGCTGGAGTCCAGGATCAAGCCGGAACCGGCATTGGGCCTAGCCGGCACGGCTGGAACGTCTTTGCCGAATTGCGCCTTTTGCGCCTTTTGTCGGCCCGGGGTCCTAGCGGCGGGTATTTTAGTTCTGGGTTAACCACGCAATGCCATCGAAGCGGGAAAGGAATCGGTAAGCCTGTTTATTAAGCCGATTGAAACAGCTTCTCCTTAGATTCGCAGTATCCGATCAGCCACCAAGAGAAGTTGACGGAAGTGCTGTAACAATTGGAGTAGGAGCTCAAATGTCTAACCTCATCGCACGTTTTGTGAAGGACGAATCCGGCGCGACCGCTATCGAATACGGTCTGATCGCCGCTCTCATCGCGCTCGCCATCATGGTCGGCGCCACCTCGCTCGGCACCGCGCTGAACGCCAAGTTTGACAAGATTGCCACCAAGGTCAACGCTTCGTAAGCAACAACATTCCGTTGCTTCCCAATAAGGGCCGCCGCACTGGCGGCCCTTATTTAGTCCTACGCATGATTTTGAACTTTAGACCTCATCAATCGTTAATCGAACATACCTAGGCTGGGACCGGGTACAGTTTGACCACAGGCGCCACGCCCATGCTTGAAGCCGTGATCTTCGTCGTCTTTCCATTCTGCATGCTTTTTGCCGCGATCTCCGACATGCTGTCGATGACGATCGCCAATCGCGTGCCTGTGCTGCTCGTCGTTGTCTTTGCCTTGGTTGCGCCCTTGACCGGCATGGACTGGGCCACCTATGGCGGGCACTTCGCCGCCGGCGGCCTGGTTCTTGTAGTGACATTCGGCCTGTTCGCGCTTGGCGGCATGGGCGGCGGCGACGCCAAGCTCCTGGCCGCCACTGCCGTATGGATGGGACTGAACATCCATCTCGTCGAGTATCTTGTCACCTCGACATTCATCGGCGGTCTGCTGACCCTTGCCATCCTCGCCTATCGAAAATCGCTGCTTGCCGCCGTCACAAGCCACAATCGGTTCCTGCGCCATTTCGCCGATGAGGCGACCGGCGTTCCGTACGGCATTGCGCTTGGCATTGGCGGTCTGCTCACCTATTCCGACTCACCGTTGATGGCCTGGGCGCTTACCAGGCTGGCGGGCTGAATTTCGCTTTCCGCCGTTGGCGCCGAGCAGGCGAATTGGCCACGTTTTCCTTCGGGCCAGAGTTGTCGCTCTAATTTATGTAAACCTTAAATTAATCACGATCGTAAGTATAACATTAACCTTGTTTTGACGATTGCCGCTGCAAAGTCCGGCTTGGCTAGTGGTTTGCCAAGGCGAGGTTCGGACAGATGCCAGCATCCCGATTAATTATTCTAGGCGTGGCGATAGCCGCGGCCGGCGGTGCAGGCTATGTCGCGAAGAACATGGTTGTGGCTCCGCCGCCTCCAGTTGTCGATTCCGGTCCTCAGGCGCCGGCGATCGCGCTGCAGGATGTGCTTGTTCTTTCCGGCGACGTTCCGATGGGCAGTCCGCTTGAAAACAACATTTCCTGGGAGTCATGGCCGTCCGCCGGCATCAACGCAAATTTCATCACCCGCGCTGCCGAGCCTGAAGCGCTGGACAAGCTGAAGGGCGCCGTCGCCCGCGTGGCGCTCTATGCCGGCGAGCCGCTGCGCCGCTCGAAGCTGATCGGTGAAGGGCAAAGCTTCATGTCGTCGATCCTGCCCTCCGGCATGCGGGCTGTCGCCACAAGCATTTCGGCCGACACCTCGGCCGGTGGCTTCATTCTTCCGAACGATTTCGTCGACGTCATCATGACCCGCAGAACCGATGCCGCCAATGGCGGTGGTCCGGGCTTCACGACCGAAACTATCCTCAAGAACATTCGTGTCCTGGCGATCGACCAGACCATTCAGGAGGATGAGGAAGGCAAGAAGACCAGAGTCGGCCAGACCGCCACCCTGGAGCTGACGCCGCAGCAGTCCGAGATCATCACCGTCGCACAGCAGATGGCGGATCGCCTGACACTGGCGCTGCGCTCGATCAAGGACAGCCAGGACAAGAATGTGGGCGAGGCCGACTACCTGGTTTCCGGCAATGGTCGGCGCGGCACCGTACGGTTGATCAAGTCGGGCGAAGTTTCCGAGGTGGGGGCAAGGAAATGAGGCTAAAAACCAAACTGCCGCTCACCCTGGCTGTGGCGATCGGCCTGTTTCTCCTTGGAACGAATGCATATGGCATCCTCGATGCCAGTGCGGCGGGCAATGCCAGGGTCACGGCTTCGACCGCCACCCAGCGGGTCAAACTCGGACTCAATAAATCGGTGGTCATCGACCTGCCGAGCGATGCCTATGATATTCTCGTCGCCAACCCCGCTGTAGCCGACGCAGTGACCCGCACCGCCCGCCGCATCTATCTGTTCGGAAAGGCGGTCGGCGAGACCAACATCTTCGTCTTTGGCCCGAATGGCGAGCAGATCGTCAGCCTTGACCTGGCGGTCGAACGCGATGTTGCCGGGCTGGAGGACTATATCAAGCGCTTCATCCCGTCATCGGAGGTCAAGGTCGAGTTGCTGAACGACAACGTCGTTCTGACCGGAACCGTCGACACTCCTCTTGACGCCAAGCGCGCGGCTGATCTGGCAAACATCTTCGTGTCCGGCGGCGAGGCTACCACGGGTCAATATTCGCAGACCGCTGCCGGCGGTTCGGCCGAAGCCGGCGTCGCCATCGACAACCCGGATGCCGAGCGCCGCGTCAGCCAGATCGTCAACCTGCTGCAGATTATCGGCGACGACCAGGTGACGCTGAAGGTGACGGTTGCCGAGGTCAGCCGCACGGTGATGAAGCAGCTCGGCGTCAACATGGTCGGCAACGGCAGCAGCAACGGCATCAGTTGGAGCGCTCTCACCACGCCTGCATACGGATTGGGAAAGCCACTGTCGCAATATTCGGGGGCGGCGATCGGCAGCTCAACTCTTCAAGCGTACATAAACGCCATGGAGCAAAGCGGTGTCATGAAGACGCTGGCCGAGCCGACTCTCACCGCCGTTTCCGGCGAGAAGGCGACCTTCAAGGTCGGCGGCGAATTCAATATCATCACCGGCCGAACAAGCAACGTTTCAAACGACAATCAAACTGGCCAGATTACCTACGAGCACGAACGCCTTGAATATGGAATTGGGCTCGAATTCCAGCCGGTCGTGCTCTCGGCGGGCCGCATCAGCCTGAAAGTGAGGACGTCGGTTTCGGAACCTACGACCGAAGGCGCCGCAGTCCTGGAAGGAGCCGGCGACTTACCCGGCACCACTTTGCTGTCGATCCGCAAACGCCTGGCCGACACCACGGTGGAATTGCCCTCCGGCGGTTCCATGATGATCGCGGGCCTTGTCCGCGACGACATCAGGCAGGCGGTTGCCGGGCTGCCCGGCCTGACCAAAATACCGGTGCTAGGCACGCTGTTCCGCAGCAGGGATTTCGTCCGCAACGAGACCGAACTCGTCATCATCATCACGCCCTATCTGGTGAAGCCGGTGGCGCGCAACGATCTTGCCAAGCCGGATGACAATTTCAACGCAGCCAGCGATGGCGCCGGCATGTTCCTTGGCCGCGTCAACCGCGTCTACGGCACCATGCAGACCGACAAGCCCAACGGCCGCTATCACGGCGTTGTCGGCTTTATCTACAAGTAAGCGGGGAAGTCGACATGTCTCAGGCAGTATCGAAGGCAAGGGCGGTCACCGCGATACAGTCCGTTCATTCGCGGATCTGGCGGCCGGCCGTTCCGATCATAGCGATCGCGGTAGCGGCATCACTGGCCGGCTGCGCCAATCGCGACAGCGTCACGGTCGGTGCCATACCGGACGACTATCGCACCACGCATCCTATCGTCATCGCCGAGAAGGTCCAGAAGATCGACCTTCCGGTCGGCGCCGGCGACCGTGGCATGACCAGATCCCAGCGTGACACGCTCCTGGGCTTTCTCAACGGATACGACAGGAGCGCGGCTCCGGTGCTGACGATCGAGATTCCGAGCGGCTCAGCTAACGAAATCGCAGCGGCCGCGGCCGGCCGCGATTTCGCCAGGCTCGCCATAGCCAGCGGCATCAGCCGGAAGCGGATCGCCATGCGGTCCTATCAGTCTGTTTCAGCCGAAGCGTCCGCACCGGTCCGCGTTGCCTACGTCTCGGTGAAGGCTCAGACGGATAAATGCGGGCGCTGGCCCGAAGACCTGCTGCAGACTTCGGAAAACAAGCACTATGCCGATTTCGGCTGTTCGTATCAGAACAATCTGGCTGCCCAGATGGCCAATCCGTCCGATCTGATCGGGCCACGCAAACCGACGCCGATCGACGCGGAAAATCGCGGCGCGGTGATCGACGTCTATCGTGACAGGGGTATTTCGGACGAATTCCTCGGCAATTCGGAAGTCGATTATTAACGAGTGTTGAGGCTCAACAAAACTCTAAGCCGCGCAAGTCACGGAAAGTGATGACAATGAGCAATCTTGCCTATGACACTGAGGTACCGGGCGGCGAAACCTCGGAGCAGGATATTGCCGCAATGCAGGCGTTGCGGCCGATCCCGCGCATTTCGATCCAGGCATTTTGCGAGACCGAAGGCGTAGCCAATCCGGTCGAGCGCGCCGGCGAGGATCGCCGCATGTCCAAGGCCCATCTGAAGGTGCATATGGGGGGCATCCCCACCGCTATCGAATTCTATCAGTCGGCGCCGACACCGAACCTGATCCTGCTTGAATCCCGCAGCGAGCCGAAGCTGTTGCTGGAACAACTCGCCCAGCTCTCCGAGCATTGTGACCCGACCTCCAAGGTGGTGGTTGTCGGCCACTACAACGATGTCGGCCTGTACCGCGAACTCATCCGTTCGGGCATCTCCGAATATGTCATCGCGCCCGTATCGATGGCCGACATCGTCAGCGTGGTGTCTTCGATCTTCGTTGATCCGGAAGCTGAGCCGATCGGCCGCTCGATTGCCTTCATCGGTGCCAAGGGCGGCGTCGGCTCCTCGACCATAGCCCATAATGTGGCCTGGGCCATGTCGTCCCTTTTCAAATCCGAAGTGGTTGTCGCCGATCTCGACCTCGCCTTCGGAACGGCCAATATCAACTTCGACCAGGACCCGGCCCAAGGCATTGCCGAGGCGGTCTTCTCGCCGGAACGCGTCGACGAGGTCTATCTCGACCGACTGCTCGCCCAATGCGCCGAGCACCTGTCGCTGCTTGCGGCCCCTTCGACCCTGGAGCGGGTCTACGATTTCGATCCCGACGCTTTCACCCAGCTTATCGACATAGCCCAGCGTAGCGCGCCGCTCCTCGTGCTCGATGTTCCCCACTTGTGGGCCGGCTGGACCAAGAACACGCTGGTCAAGGCCGATGAGATCGTCATCACGGCGACGCCCGAACTGGCCAATCTGCGCAACACGAAGAACCTGGTCGACATGCTGAAGCGGCTTCGTCCGAACGATCCTGCGCCAAAGCTTGTGATCAACCAGGCCGGTGTGCCGAAACGTCCCGAGATTACGCCGTCCGATTTCTCCGAATCCCTCGGCCTTTCGCCGATGTCGGTCATCCCCTTCGAGCCGCTTTTGTTCGGAAATGCTGCCAATAACGGACGTATGCTCGGTGAAATGGATGCCAAGAGTCCGGTCGTCGCCACGATCAACGAGATCGCCCATGTGCTGACAGGGCGCAGCGAAATCAAGGTGAAGAAAAAGGCTGGCCTCGGCAACCTGATAGGCAAGCTTTCGCGCAACAAGAAGTGATGCCTCAGCGGTGGAATTGGTAAGCGATCATGTTTGGTAAAAGAGGCAGCGACGACGGCAACCGGACCATCCCGGAATTCCGTCAGCCCGCACCCGCAGCTGCTGCGCCGGCTGCCGCGAACCCTATGGAAGCGGCTATAGCTGCCAGACCCGCGACGCTGCCGCCATCCGGCGCGCCTGCTGCGCAGGTTCGCCGTGCAGTCGAGCCGCCGCCATTGGCGCCGGAGCCGAAAACTATCCAGCGCCAAAAGAGCGAAACCTACTACGACACCAAAAGCCAGGTCTTCGCCGCACTGATCGACACGATCGACCTGTCGCAGCTGGCCAAGCTCGATCCCGAAAGCGCGCGCGAGGAAATCCGCGACATCGTCAACGACATCATCGCGATCAAGAATTTCGCGATGTCCATCGCCGAGCAGGAAGAGCTTCTCGAGGACATCTGCAACGACGTTTTGGGCTACGGGCCGCTGGAGCCACTGCTTGCGCGCGACGATATTGCCGACATCATGGTCAATGGCTCCAAGAACGTTTACATCGAAGTCAACGGCAAGGTCGAGCAGACCGGCATCCGGTTCCGCGACAACCAGCAGCTCCTCAACATCTGCCAGCGTATCGTCAGCCAGGTCGGCCGCCGCGTCGATGAATCAAGCCCGATCTGCGATGCCCGTCTTCCTGATGGCTCGCGTGTCAACGTCATCGCACCGCCCCTGGCTATTGACGGCACCGCACTTACCATCCGCAAGTTCAAGAAGGACAAGCTGACGCTCGACCAGTTGGTCAAGTTCGGCTCGATTTCGCCACAAGGGGCCGAGATTCTCAAGATTATCGGCCGTGTCCGTTGCAACATCGTCATCTCGGGCGGTACCGGCTCGGGCAAGACGACGCTGCTCAATTGCCTGACCAACTATATCGACCGCGAGGAACGCGTCATCACCTGCGAGGACTCGGCTGAGCTGCAATTGCAGCAGCCGCATGTGGTGCGTCTCGAAACCCGCCCGCCCAACCTCGAAGGCGAGGGCGAAGTGACCATGCGCGACCTGGTCAAGAACTGTCTGCGCATGCGGCCCGAACGCATTATCGTCGGCGAAGTGCGCGGACCCGAAGTGTTCGACCTGCTGCAGGCGATGAACACTGGCCATGACGGCTCGATGGGAACGATCCACTCGAACAGCCCGCGCGAATGCCTCAACCGTATAGAGTCGATGATCGCCATGGGCGGCTACACGCTGCCGCAAAAAACCGTGCGCGAAATCATCGTCGGCTCCGTCGACGTGATCATACAGGCTGCACGCCTGCGCGACGGATCGCGGCGCATCACCCATATCACCGAGGTGATCGGCATGGAGGGCGACGTCATCATCACCCAGGACATCGTTCTTTATAACATCAAGGGCGAGGACGCGAACGGCAGGCTGCTGGGCGAGCACGTGTCGACCGGCATCGGTCGTCCGCATTTCTGGGAGCGCGCCCGCTACTACGGTGAGGAGCAGCGCCTCGCCGTTGCGCTAGAGGCAATGGAGAAGCGCGCTGACTGATCCGTCCGGAAACGTGGGGGCCAGGATCGATGTTCGGAATTGACGGCACCGTATTGGCATTCGTCGTGCTCGCCGGCTTCAGCGCCGGCGCTGTGGCCTATGCTTTCCTGTTCAACCGGATCAGCACCGAGAAGCAGGTCGGCAAGCGGCTTGAATCGATCAAGACCGCCGAGACGGATCGTTCCGTCGTCAAGGCTTCGCGCGATCGCGTCGCGGAAGCGGCCAAGCGTCGCAAGTCCGTCCAAGATTCGCTGAAGGATCTCGATCAAAAGCAAAAGTCCAATCAGAGCCTGGTCAAAAAACCACCGCTGAAGATCCAAATCCGTCAGGCCGGCATGAAGATCTCGCTCGAGCGCTTTTATGTCTACTCGGCGGTCTGCGGCGTCGTCTTGACGGCTCTTATCTATTTCATCGGCGCACCGCTGCTGGTCTTGCCGGCTGCGCTGCTGGTCGGCGTCTTGGGTCTGCCACGCTGGTTCGTCTCGTTTCGCCGCGCGCGCCGCGTCAAGGCGTTCCTCAACGAATTTCCGAACGCGCTCGATATCATTGTGCGTGCGGTAAAATCCGGCCTGCCGCTGAACGATGCCGTGCGCCTGATCGCCAACGAATCCCCCGAGCCGGTCAAGACCGAGTTCCGCCGCATCGTCGATTCGCAGCAAATGGGTTTGTCGATCCCCGACGCGGCCATGCGCATGCCAGAAACGATGCCGTGCACTGAGGCGAGCTTCTTCGGCATCGTCATCCAGATCCAGTCTCAGGCCGGCGGCAATCTTTCCGAAGCGCTGGGCAATCTTTCGCGCGTGCTTCGCGATCGCAAGAAAATGAAAGCCAAGGTCCAGGCGTTGTCCATGGAAGCCAAGGCATCCGCCGTGATCATCGGCGCGTTGCCTTTCGTCGTCGCCTGTCTCGTCTATTTGACGAGCCCGAACTACATCATGCCCCTATTCACCACCAGCACCGGCCATCTGATCCTCGGTTGTTCCGGCATCTGGATGTCGATGGGCATCCTGGTAATGCGCAAAATGATGAATTTCGAAGTTTAGGACTCGCGTATGACCGATCACGTCGTCAGAACTCTCACCGATCCGTCCCTGCTGATCGCACTGCTGGTCGGCATAGCGGTGTTTGCGACCGTCTTCACGCTGCTGCCCGCCTTTGGCGGGAACCAGCTCAAGGCGCGCATGAAATCCGTGGCGCTGGAGCGCGATGAGCTGCGCGCCAAGCAGCGGGCGCGGCTGGCAATCGAAGCCGACCGCCGCCGCAAGGGCCTGCGCGAAGAACAGTCGGTCGGCATGCGCAATATTGTCGATCGCCTGGATCTCAGGCGTGCGCTGGCGGATGAAGGTACCTTGCAGAAATTGAAAGTGGCGGGTTTTCGCGGGCAAAATCCGCTGACGCGCTTCCTTTTCTTCCGTCTCGTCCTGCCCTTCATCGGCTTTGCATTGGCGGCGATGTATCTGTTCGTCCTCGGCGGATTGCCCGAGCAGCCGTTTTTCGTGAAGCTGTTCGTGTGCATCGTGGTTGCCTATGCGGGGTTCTACGCGCCGGTGCTCTACGTCAACAACCGCGCTACCAAGCGCAAGCAGTCGATTCAGATGGCGTGGCCGGACGCGCTCGACCTGATGCTGATATGCGTCGAGTCCGGCATGTCGGTGGAAGCGGCGCTTCGCAAGGTCGCCGATGAGATCGGCGCGCAATCGGTGGCATTGGCGGAAGAATTCATCCTGACCAACGCCGAGCTTTCCTATCTGCAGGAGCGCAAGCAGGCCTACGAGAACCTTGCAAGCCGAACTGGGCTGGAATCCGTCAGGTCGGTGTCCCAGGCGCTGGTTCAGGCCGAGCGCTACGGCACGCCCGTGGCGCATGCATTGCGGGTGCTTGCCAGTGAGAGCCGCGACATGCGCATGAATGCCGCCGAGAAGAAGGCGGCCGCGCTGCCGCCGAAGCTCACCGTGCCGATGATCCTGTTCTTCCTGCCGGTACTGTTCGCCATCATTCTGGGTCCCGCCGGCATCCAGGTGAGCCAGCGCGGCATCTTCGGCGACCAGCCGAAATCCAGCAGCGAGTAGCACCAGCGGCGTTGCCAGAAACGCTGATACGATTCAGCCACGCTGCCGGTGCAGCGCGGCTCTTTGCGTTAGACATGTTGCGGAATTCGCGCGCCGGTTCGGCGGTCGAAGCGGTCAGTTGGTGCCAGGCTTTGCCTTGTCCTGGTCCTTGAGCTGGCTCCAGGCATTCTGCTGCGCCAGCATCTGGCGAAGGTAAGCGACGTTAGCCTGCGCCTGATCCGGCGACAGCTCTTGCGAGGCGATCTTCTCGGCCTCGTCGAAACGGCCTTGCAGACCGACGACCAGCGCCAGGTTCTGGCGAACGCGGCTATCTGCATTCGGCTGCTGGGCGGCCGAGCGCATATAGGTTTCGGCCGTGCGCAAATCGCCTTCCAGCACGTACGACATGCCGAGATTGGAAAGGATCGACGGTTCGTTCGGCCTGAGGTCAAGCGCCTTGCGATAGCCTTGGCGCGCCTCGTCCTTTTGGCCCAGCTGGTCGAGAATAGCAGCTTCCGCCGACACCAGTTTCCAATCAGGATATTCAGGAGTCTGCGCGCGGCGCACGGCATCGAGAGCCGGTTCGAACTGTCCGTTGGCGGCAAGTGCCTTGCCATAGGCGGCGAGCACGTCGCGGTCCTTCGGCAAGGCGATCGCCAGCTTGCGCATCACCGCAAGCGATTGGTCTGCGTCGCCGTCCATCTGCAGCGCCGCGGCATAATTTGTCGCGATGCGCTTGTCGCTGGGGTTTTTCGCATAGGACTGGCCGAGCGCCATCGTAGCGTTGTGCAGTTCGCCCGCCGACATTGTTTCCAGCGGCCTGCCGCTTGGACGAGAAATCGAACCAGTCGTCAATTTGCTGGTTCCGCAGCCAGCGACGCCTGCGGCAAGCGCCATCATCAACGCCGTGCTGATCAGCCTGTTTGCGCTGGCGTTCATCCTGCGGTTGGTCAGCATCGGCACCAAGGCTCCGTTCATCGCGTGACCATTTGCGTGGTCATCTTCCCTCCCGCAGAAATATTCTGTTAACCCTAACGGAGAGTTAAGAAACGCCGACTCGGAAAACCCGGAGACCAGCGAATGCCTGTCGAACTCGTCGAGAAAGAATTGAGCAATGCGCTGCCGGTCCATCTGGTGGCGAAGGATGCTCTGGCGGCAGCGGGCCTTGCGCCATCCTCGGTCGCCTGGGCCAAGGCCAACGGCTTCTCCGGCGAAGCTGGCAGGACGCTGATCGTGCCTGGCGACAACGGCGCGATTGCCGGAGCCCTGTTCGGCACCGGTGATGACGAGGGCGCACTGGCCGTCGGCGCACTGGCGAGAGCCTTGCCCGCGGGCGACTGGCGTTTTGCGTCGGCACCCGCCAAGCCGGAGCTTACGGCACTCGCCGTGGCGCTCGGCGGCTATGTCTTCACCCGCTACGGCAAGAAGCCAGGCAAGAGCCTTCGCTTCGCGCTGCCGGCAGGCACCGACGCTGCCCGCATCCGCCGCATCGCCAATGGCATTTTCCTGGCGCGCGATCTGGTCAACACGCCGACCAGCGATATGGGCCCCGGCCAGCTGGAAAAAGCCGCCCGGACCTTGGCCGCGACGCACAAGGCCGAAATATCGGTGACCAAAGGCGACGATCTTCTTACCGCCAACTTTCCGATGATCCACGCCGTCGGTCGGGCATCTGCCGACGCGCCGCGCCTGATCGACATGATTTGGGGGCCGAACAATGCCCCCAGGATAACGCTGGTCGGCAAGGGCGTCTGCTTCGATACAGGCGGTCTCGACATCAAGCCGTCCTCGGGCATGCTTTTGATGAAGAAGGACATGGGCGGCGCTGCCAACGTGCTGGGCCTCGCTTCCATGATTATGGCCACCGGGCTGAAGGTCCGGCTACGCGTGCTCATCCCGGCTGTCGAGAATTCGATAGCCGGCAACGCCTTCCGGCCAGGCGACGTGCTGGTGAGCCGCAAGGGCATCACCGTCGAAATCGGCAACACCGACGCCGAAGGACGGCTGGTACTCGCCGATGCCTTGGCCTTGGCCGATGATGAAGAGCCGCAGATGCTGGTCGATATGGCGACGCTGACAGGCGCTGCCCGTGTTGCGCTCGGTCCCGACCTGCCGCCGTTCTACACCGATGACGAGGCGCTTGCATCCGAGCTGGCGGACGCCTCCGTTGCGGTCGAGGATCCGTTATGGCGCATGCCGTTGTGGAAGCCCTATGACGCCAAGCTGGCGTCGAAGGTGGCCGACATCAACAATGTCACGTCAGACGGTTTCGCCGGCTCGATCACCGCGGCGCTTTTCCTGAAGCGCTTCGTGGAAAAGACCGCCGGCTGGGCGCATGTCGACATCTTCGCCTGGAACCCGTCCGACCGCCCGCACGGTCTTGCCGGTGGCGAAGCGCAAGGCATCCGGGCGCTGGAGCAGGTCATTTCGAACCGCTACGCTTGATTCTCGGGCATAGCCGACGAAGTTATTGACTGAAACGGAACCGAAACAATTTTCAGTCATGCTGGACGGATGTCGATTATCATGCGTCCAAGCCAGGCCTTGCGACTATGGCAACAGGTGGTGTTATCCGAGGTGCGTGACGACGCGCCCGATCTCACCATGCGCCAGACGGCGATCCTGTTCACCATCTATCTCGATCCGCCGCCACACACGGTGCGGGGGTTAGCCGCCCGCCTCAACGTCACCAAGCCGGTGATCACCCGTGCGCTCGATACGATGGGGGCGCTGAAACTGGTGTCGCGCCACCGCGACGAGCTCGACAAGCGCAACGTGCTGGTCAGGCGCACAGTAGAAGGCGCGCTCTTTGTCGAGCGCTTTGGCGATGTTATCATTGCCAGAGCCCAAGAGTTGCCCATTTGAACGAGTTGCCCATTTGAACGAGTTGCCGATTTGACCGCCAGGGATGCCCGCCTCCATGCCTTCCGCTCCGATCTCGCCGACGCCAGGCTGAAAGGCGAGGTTTCCGCCGACCGTTTCGTCGCCGGCCGGCCGGCTCGCATATCAGCCTCCGTCGCTGACATCCGCAGGGCGCCGCGGCCGGACGCCGGCGTCGATACCCAGCTTCTGTTCGGCGAAGACGTCCTCGTCTTCGAGAACGTTGGGGGCTGGGCCTGGATACAGGCCGAGCGCGACGGCTACGTCGGCTATGTCGCCGACACTGTGCTGGGCGGTCGGGACCATGCGGCCACGCATGTTGTCTCGGTGCCGCGCACTTTCCTGTATCCGGGACCGGATTTGCGGTTCCCGGTGAGCGGGGAGCTCTCGATGGGGTCATTGGTGGCGGTGACGGGCTCAGCGGAAACGCGCGGCACGCATTATGCTCTGCTGCCGTCCGGCCAGGCGGTCATCTCGGGTCATCTCAGGCCTGTCGCCGAGTTTGCCCCCGACTACGTCGCGGTCGCCGAGTCGTTTCTCGGCACGCCCTACCTGTGGGGTGGCGTCTCCGGATTCGGCATCGATTGTTCCGGTCTCGTGCAACTTGCAATGCACATGGCTGGCAGGCAAGTGCTGCGCGACACCGACATGCAGGCGGCGACCGTCGGTGAACCGCTCGATCCCGGGCCGGATTTTGCCGGGTTGCGGCGCGGCGACCTGGTCTTCTGGAAAGGCCACGTCGCGATCATGACGGATCCGGAGACCATGATCCACGCCAACGGCCACACCATGCTGGTGTCGCGCGAAGGACTGAGGGAGGCGGTCGCCCGTATCGGTTATCTCTATGGCGGCCCGACCGGGTTTCGCCGGCCCTAACGCGAATCGATCACCTTTTGTTCTGATTCTGCTTGGCGATTGCGCGTCGCCGCGCTACCTCTGGCACGTGACAGAGCAGCCGCGCCTTGCCCAACAGAATGCCGCCGTCGTCCTGCCCGAGCCATTCGTCAAATGGTTTGCGGAAAAGGGCTGGTCGCCGCGCGCCCACCAGATCGATTTGCTGGCCAAAGCCCAGGACGGGCAGTCGGTATTGCTGATCGCCCCGACAGGCGCCGGCAAGACGCTGGCCGGGTTCTTGCCATCGCTGACCGAACTGGCCGGCCGACCGAGGAGAAGGCCGGGGCAGGCGCATCGAGGCATCCATACACTCTACATCTCGCCGCTGAAGGCGCTGGCCGTCGACATCGAGCGCAATCTCGGCAAACCCGTCGCAGAAATCGGGCTGCCGGTCACCGTCGAGACGCGCACCGGTGACACGCCCGCACACAAGCGCCAGCGGCAGAAGCTGGCGCCGCCCGACATTCTCCTGACCACGCCCGAGCAACTGGCGCTGCTGATTGCCGCGCCCGATGCCAGGCGCTTCTTCGAGGACCTGCGCTATGTCGTGCTCGACGAATTACATTCGCTGGTGACCTCGAAGCGCGGGCATCTCCTGTCGCTCGGGCTGGCCCGGCTGCGCTCGTTTGTGCCCGCCCTGCAGACGATAGGCCTGTCGGCGACGGTCGCCGAGCCCGACGAATTGCGGCGGTGGCTGGTCAGCCAGAATCCACCAGGGCCGATGGCCGAACTGATCGTCGTCACCGGCGGGGCCAAGCCAGACATCTCCATTCTCGATTCGGAGGAGCGCGTGCCGTGGGCGGGACATTCGGCCCGTTATGCAACGCCGGAGATCTACAACGAGATCAAGCGCCACAAGACAACCCTGCTGTTCGTCAACACACGCAGCCAGGCGGAGCTGCTGTTCCAGGAGTTGTGGCGGGTCAACGAGGACACATTGCCGATCGCGCTGCATCACGGTTCGCTCGATGTCGCCCAGCGCCGGCGCGTCGAAAAGGCGATGGGCGAGAATGCCTTGCGTGCGATCGTCGCCACCTCGACGCTCGACCTCGGCATCGACTGGGGCGATGTCGACCTGGTCGTCCATGTCGGCGCGCCGAAAGGTGCCAGCCGGCTGGCGCAGCGCATCGGCCGCGCCAACCACCGTATGGACGAACCGTCCAAGGCGATCCTGATTCCGGCCAACCGCTTCGAGGTGCTGGAATGCAGGGCGGCGCTCGATGCCAATTATCTCGGTGCCCAGGATACGCCACCGCTGGTCAATGGCGGGCTCGACGTGCTGGCGCAGCATGTGCTGGGCTGTGCCTGCGGCGCTCCGTTCCATGCCGATGCGCTGTTTGAGGAAGTGCGGATGGCAGCACCCTACGCCGATCTCGATCGGCCGACATTCGATCGCGTCATCGATTTCGTCGCCACCGGCGGCTATGCGCTGAAGAACTACGAACGCTACGCCCGTATTCGTCTCAACAAGGACGGGCTGTGGCGGGTCTCAAATCCTCGCGTCGCCCAGCAATACCGGCTCAATGTCGGCACCATCATCGAAGTGCCGGCGCTCAACGTCCGCTACGTCCAGCCCGGCAGCAGAGGCGCGGCTTCGCGTGGCGGCCGGGTTCTGGGCAAGATCGAGGAGGCGTTCCTCGAAACGCTGACGCATGGCGACACCTTCATGTTCGCCGGCAAGGTGCTGCGCTTCGAAGGTATCCGCGATAATGAGTGCTTCGTTTCGAATGCACCCGGCAGCGACGCCAAGGTCCCGTATTACGGTGGTGGCAAATTCCCGCTTTCGACGTACCTGGCCGAACAGGTCCGCGCCATGCTGGACGATCCGCAGCGCTGGAAGAAACTGCCGGAGCAGGTCGCCGACTGGCTACGTTTCCAGGCCGACAAGTCGGTGCTGCCGAAACGCGACGATCTGCTGATCGAGACTTTTCCGCGCGGCAACCGCTACTATCTGGTGGCCTATCCGTTCGAGGGCAGGCTGGCGCACCAGACGCTCGGCATGCTGCTCACCCGCCGCCTCGACAGAGCGGGGGCCAAGCCGCTCGGCTTCGTCGCCACCGACTATGCGCTTGCCATATGGTCGCTTGCCGATATGGGCCGGATGTTCAGGGCGAAGAAACCGTCGCTGGCAGCGCTCTTCGATGAGGACATGCTGGGCGACGACCTCGAAGCCTGGCTCGCTGGCAGTTGGTTGTTGAAGCGCACCTTTCGCAATTGCGCGCTGATCTCGGGATTGATCGAGAAACGCCACCCGGGCCAAGAGAAGAGCGGCCGCCAGGTGACCGTGTCGACGGATCTCATCTACGACGTGCTGCGCAGCCATGAGCCTGACCATATCCTGCTGCAGGCGACGCGTGCCGACGCCGCGACCGGTCTGCTGGATGTCAGCAGACTTGCCGAGATGCTCTCGCGCGTCCAGGGTCGAATCATGCATAAGAACCTCGAGCAAATATCGCCGCTCGCCGTGCCGATCATGCTCGAGATCGGCAAAATGCCGGTGCACGGCGAGGCCGATGACACGCTGCTGATGGATGCAGCCACGCTGGTCGAGGAGGCCATGGGGACGAAATGACTGTCGCGCTGGCCATGGCTGCACCTCTGGCGGAGGTAGGCTCTGTCGATATCGCCCGCGAACGCGCGGTCTGCGACCGCCGCGGCGTGCTCTACTTTCCCGAATTTCGGCTTCTGGCCGTGTCCGATCTGCATCTGGAAAAAGGCTCCTCGCTGGCCAGGCGCGGCACGCTGGTTCCCCCTTACGACACCGGAGCCACGTTACTCCGCTTGCAAGCGGTAATCGCCGACTACCAGCCTTCGATCGTCATCAGCCTGGGGGACAGTTTTCACGATGGCGGCGGCGCCGCGCGCATGCACGCAAGCTTTCGCGAAAGGCTGGAAGGGGTGATGGTAGGGCGCGACTGGTTCTGGGTCACCGGCAATCATGATCCTGAAGCACCGGCCGACCTGCCCGGCGAGACCGTGCGCGAATTGGCCATCGGCTCTCTGCTCTTCCGGCACGAGCCTTCGGCGGTAAGGGTGGAGGGCGAGATATCAGGCCATCTGCATCCTTGCGCCCGCATCGTGCAGCAAGGCCGCTCGGTGCGGCGGCGCTGCTTTGCCGGCGATGGTGGCCGCATGATCATGCCGGCCTTCGGCGCCTATACCGGCTCGCTCAATCTGCTTGATCGCGCCTATGCCGGGCTGTTCCGCCGCGAAACGCTGATGGCCTACATGCTTGGCACCGAACGCATCTTCGCGATTTCCCACGCGATGCTCAGGCCGGGCTGAACCTACCTTCCGTAGTACAAGGTGACGGTGTGCTTGGCCTCGGCGAAGAACAGCCAGCGCTCGACCAGCATGCCGGCGAGCTGGGCGATTGCGGCGAGCATCGACGAAACCGCCGCATAGGGCCACGGCAAGGCGAACGCCGCGACCAACAGCAACGCAGGCAAAGCAAAGGCGAGCACCTGCGTGATCTGGCGTAGCCGCACGCTGTGCTTGCGCGCGATGCGGAAACCCATCTCCTTGAGCAAGTAGTTTTCCTCGGTATGCGGCCATTCCATCGACCGCACCGTGCCGCCGGCCAGACCCGTCGCCGAGTTGGCGGTGGTCGGGATTTCCAGCCGGTCGTTATGCCGCCAGGTCGCCAGCTTCCAGCCCCAGCCGAGCACGGTCAGCAATAGGGCAGCCGCGAGAAGCGTATTCGAGCCGACGGCAAAACCCTGCAGCAGCGCATTGAGCAGCACGCAGCCGGTCATTGCCGAAAAGATCAGATAGCCGGGCAGGGTGAAGCGGCTGTGCCATTGGGCGATAGGCTTCAACGACGCGTAGATCATGCCGGTGGTGCAGACGGTTGCGACCGCGCCGATGGCAGCGAGCAGCCCGGCGACAGCCACCCAGCCGCTCGTACGGCCGAGGACCACCCAGCCAGTACCGAACAGTCCCGCCGGGATGAAGGTCGCAACCGACGCAACGCCTTCGCGTGACAGCCAGGAGCTTCGCCATTGCGAGAAGGCACGCCAGGCGCGTTCGGGACGGCCGAGATGGCCGGCCGACGACAGCAGGCCTGCCGAGATCAGGCCAAGCGCCAGCCCCATGCCGGTGAGGCCAAGCCAGAAATCGGGCGGGATAAAGCCCTGTCCGGCGAGCACGCCAAGGAGTGCGAGCAGGCTGTAACCGGCGCCCGTGGCGGTGGTGAAAAAGACGACGGAAAATGCTGGATGCATGAGACGCGGGTTAGTTCGAAAGCATGCGGTCGACCCAGCCGAGGAAGCCGCCTTCGGCCCGCACCGCTTCAAGCGCCGGCGCCGGCACCGATGCGGCGCGGGTGGTGTGGGCACGTGGCGGCAGATATTTGTTGGTCGGCTTATAGCCCATTTCCGGCATCAGATCGACACCGCCGCGCTCGGCCACCAGTTGCGAGATAGCCGATGCCGGATCGCCCAGATCGCCGAAATGCCGCGCGCTGGTCGGGCAAGCAGCGACGCAGGCCGGCACGCGATCTTCTTCCGCCAGATTGTCGTTGTAGATACGGTCGACGCACAGCGTGCATTTCTTCATCACGCCGACATCGGTGTCGAACTCGCGCGCGCCATAAGGGCAGGCCCAGCTGCACAATTTGCAGCCGATGCACTTGTCCTCGTCGACCAGCACAATGCCGTCCGAGGCCCGTTTGTAGGAGGCGCCGGTCGGGCATACGGTGACACAGGCCGGTGTCTCGCAATGCAGACAGGAGCGCGGGAAATTGACTGTGCGCCCACCCATCTCAGTCATGTGCTCATAGCTGTGCACGCGGTTGAACCAGACCCCGTCGGCGTCGCCGCCATAAGGATCGATGTCGGTCAGCGGCGCCATGTGGCCGCCGGTGTTCCATTCCTTGCAGGCGGTGACGCAGGCCTGACAGCCGACGCAGGTGTCGAGATCGATGACGAGGCCGAGCTTCTTGTCGGTTTGGGCGGGAAGGCAGGTCATGGTCTGGCAGCTTCTCTTTCCCGGCGGAACTCTGCGCCGAAAGTGAGCTTGTCGGGCGAGGGTTCGAAATGCGGTGGCTGCCGGAACCGCTCGAACTGCGGCTCGGTGAAGCCGGCTTCCTCGGCCGCGCATTTGACGATGCGCACGCGCAGGTCGAACCACGCCGCCTGGCCGGTCACCGGATCGGAATTCGAATAGCGTTTGCCGCTGGCATCGGCGGAGGTCTGGTCGCCGATGATGTGGTTGAGCAGGAAGCCGCGATTGGATTCGGCCGCGTCGTCCTTGAGCCCCCAGCTGCCGCGACGCTTGCCGATCGCATTCCACGTCCACACCGTATCGGCGTTGACGCCGTCGACCAGCTTGACCTGTCCTTTGACCTTGCCGTTGATGCTCTCGATCCATACCCAGTCGTCATCGACAAGCCCGAGGCTGGCGGCGGTCCGGTGATGCACGAACAGCCGGTTCTGGCTGGTGATCTGCCTTAGCCAGGCATTCTGCGAGCCCCAGGAATGATACATGTGCATTGGCCGCTGCGTCAGCGCGTGCAGCGGATAGGCTTGGCTGTCAACCGCAGTCTCTTCGAAGGGCGCATACCAGAACGGCAGCGGATCCATATAGGTCTCGATGCGGCTACGCTCGGCTTCCGGCGGCAGCACCCGGCCATGGCCGCGTGCCGCCAGGCGGAAGCGCTGCATCGGCTCGGAATAGAGTTGGAACACGATCGGCTCGGCTTTCGGGGTGAAGCCCATGCTCTCCGCGAAGTCGAGATAGGAGCGGTTGGCCATCTTGTAGTAGCGCTGATCGGCCGCGAAATCCTGGTGCCAGAAGCCGCCATTGTCGATGTAGCGCTGCAACTGGTCGGGATTGACGTCGCCCTTGCCGACCAAGGTCCCGTCCTTGCCGCGCCAGCCGGCGAGTGGACCGACACCTGGCGTACGCTCGTGATTGACGATGTAGTCGGCATAGTCGCGGTATTTGGCGGAGCCGTCGTCATCGACGAAACCGGGCAGACCGAGCCGCGCGCCGAGTTCGATCAGCACCGTCTGGAACGGCCTGACGTCGCGGTCCGGCTCGACGACGGGGTGGCGGATGGCGTCGCCCGGACCGTCGGCGTGGCTGATCGGCCGGTCGAGCAGACTGATACAGTCATGACGCTCGAGATAGGTCGTGTCCGGCAGCACCAGATCCGCAAAAGGCACGGTCTCGGAATAATAAGCGTCGGAATAGATGATGAACGGGATCTTGTACTCGCCCGCCGCATCGATATCGGTCAGCATCGCCATCGTCTCGACCGTATTCATCGACGAGTTCCAGGCCATGTTGGACATGTACATGAACAGAGTGTCGATCTTGTAGGGATCGCCTGCCCAGGCGTTACGGATGACCGTGTGCATGAGCCCATGGGCGGCCAGCGGCGCGTCCCAGGAGTATGCCTTGTCGATACGAACAGGCCTGCTGCCTTCATCGATCAGCAGGTCCTCAGGTCCGCAGACGAAGCCGAGCGGCATGCCTTCGAGCGGTGTCATCGGCTTCACATTCTTGCCGGCGGGCTTTGGACCCGGCGGCGCGGACCGCGGATAAGGCGGTTTGAAGCGGAAGCCGCCCGGCACGTCCACCGTGCCGAGAAGCACCTGAAGCAGATGAATGGCGCGGCAAGTGTGAAACCCGTTCGAATGGGCCGAGATGCCGCGCATCGCATGCATCGACACCGGCCGACCCTTGATGGTCTTGTGCCGGCGGCCGGCCCAGTCCGTCCAGGCCACCGGCAGTTCGATTTGCTGTTCGAAGGCGACATGAGCGAGTTCTGCAGCAATGCGTCGGATCGTGTCGGCGGAGATGCCGCACCGATCAGCGACGGCGTCGGGTGAATAGCACTCGTCCAGATAGCGGTCGGCGACGAGTTGGAAGACCGGCACGCAGCGGCGGCCGTCGACGAGAACGCTGCCGGTCAGTGCGGGCTTTGCGTCGGTATCGCCGGCGTCGACAGGCGTCTTCGCCACCCTGTCCCAAGCCAGCGGATTGCCGTCGCAGTCGCGCATGAACAGCCCGTCATCGGCGGCTCCAGGCTCCTGAATGACCAGGATGTGGGCGTTGGTGTAGCGCAAGAGGTAGTCGAGATCGACGCGCCCTGCCTTCAGCAATTCGTGGATGAGGGCGAACACAAACAGGCCGTCGGTGCCGGGCCGGATGCCGATCCAGTCGTCGGCAATCGCGTTGTAGCCGGTGCGGCAGGGATTGATTGAAACCACCTTGGCGCCGCGCGCCTTGAGCTTGCCGAGGCCGATCTTGATCGGATTGGAATCATGGTCTTCGGCAACCCCGAACAGCATGAAATACTTGGTGTTGTCCCAGTCGGGCTCGCCGAACTCCCAGAACGAGCCGCCAATCGTGTAGAGGCCGCCGGCTGCCATGTTCACCGAGCAGAAACCGCCATGGGCTGCGAAGTTCGGCGTGCCGAACTGGCTCGCCCACCAACCGGTCAGCGATTGCGACTGGTCGCGGCCGGTGAAGAAGGCGAGTTTCTTCGGATCGGTCTGGCGGATGTTCGAAAGCCGTTCTGTCGCGAGCGACAAAGCTTCCTCCCACTCGATCTCGCGGAACTCGCCCGAGCCGCGCAGTCCGGTGCGCAGCAATGGTTTCGTCAGCCGGGCCGGGCTGTAATGCTGCATGATGCCGGCGCTGCCTTTGCCGCACAGCACGCCGCGATTGACCGGATGATCCTTGTTGCCGTTGATGTAGCGGACCTTGCCGTCTTTGATATGGACGTCGATGCCGCAGCGGCAGGCGCACATATAGCAGGTGGTCTTGGCGATGCTGTCGGAGACATCAGGCGAAGTATCGACGCCGTCGCGTTCAGCGGGCGCTCGCGTATCGGCAAGCGGCCGTTGTGATGGTGCCGAATTGGCTCCGCGCAGCAGGTTGTTGGTCATGATCCGGTGATGCTCTTGCGCTCCGCGAACTTGGCTCTCGTCTTCGGGCCTGGGCCGCGCATGTAATGCTCTTCCGGCCGATAGCGTTCACCCAAGAGCCGCCGCCGCAGGCTGCGGGTCCAGTGCGCAAACACGGATTTGAACCGCCCCACCAATTCTACCCTCGACTGCTCTGGCGCGACTTTCTTCCAATTTCGAGCCAAAATTTAGAACAAAGCGACCGATCCGTCTAACAACTTGCTCTTGTAATTCCAATCGGATTTGCTTCTTAGTGTCGGAATGACCCTGGACCAGTTGCGGATCTTCGTCGCCGTCGCCGAACGGGCGCACATGACCAAAGCGGCCGAGTTGCTGGGCATCTCACAGTCGGCCGCATCCGCCGCGATCCGCTCGCTCGAACAGCAGCATGGCGTCCAGTTGTTCAACCGCGTCGGCCGCAACATCGAGCTCGCCGAAACCGGACGCCGATTCTTGCCCGAGGCCAAGGCGGTCCTCGAGCGGGCTGCGGCCGCCCACAACGTGCTGGAGCATGTCTCGCAAACGATCACCGGCAGTCTCTCGATCGCTGCCAGCCAGACCATTGCCAGCTATTGGCTGCCGCGCCGGCTCGCCTCTTTCCACGAAGCCTATCCTGCCGTCAGGCTGAGCGTGAGCATTGGCAACACCAGGCAGGTCGAGACCGATGTACTTGATGGCGCAGCCGATTTTGGCCTGGTCGAGGGGCGCACCGAATCCGACATTTTGCGGCGTGCCAAGGTCGATATCGATCGCATGATGCTGGTCGTGGCGCGCTCGCACCCTGAGATCGCGGAAGTTTCGCCTGGACATCCCGACCTTGGCGGGCTTCGCTGGATCATTCGCGAAGGCGGGTCGGGCACGCGCGAGGCGCTGGAGGACCTTGCCCGACGCGACGGGATTTCGTTCGCGGACCTGCAGATATTCCTGGTATTGCCGAGCAATGAGGCTATTCGCCAGGCGGTCGAGGCCGGCGCCGGCGCCAGCATCATCTCGGAACTCGTCGTCGCCCGCGCGGTCGCCGAAGGTAGCCTACGTTCTGTGCCGGTCGATCTGCCGAAGCGCGAATTTGCCATGATCACGCATCGCGACCGGCAGCCGAGCCTAGCCCAGATGGCGCTCAAGGCGCATCTTGGCGGCAAAGCTGAGAGACTCGCGCCGCTTTAAGCCGATCAGCCGAACTTCCGCTGCGCGTCGAGCGCCAGCCCAAGCCCGACCGAGCCGAACACATCACCTTGGATTACCGACGCCTGCGGCACCAGCGCCAGGATCCGCTGCCTGGCCAGCGGGATCGCGGTCGATCCGCCGGTCAAGAACACCGCGGTGATGTCCGAGGCCTTCACCTGTGCGTCGCGGATGGTCTGCTCGACTGTAGCCGCAACACGCTCAATGTCCCTGGCTATGGTGGCTTCGAGACCCTTGCGCGTGATTTCTGCCGTGAACCTCACCTCTGGCAGCGCGACCTCGACATCGGCCGACGAACGGTCCGTCAGCTCGATCTTGGCCTTTTCGACCAGCGCCGCCAGCGCGTGGCCGTAACGATGCTCGACGATGTGGATGAAGCGGTCGACCAGGTCTGCGCGCTCCGCCTCATAGCGGATCTGGCGCAGGTGCGTCATCGCCCTCGCGATATAGACCAGGTTGATGCGCTGCCACGTCGCCAGATCGATGAAGTAGCTCGCCGGCAGATTACGTTTGCCATCCTTGGTCAGTGAGAGATAGCCGAGCTGCGGCATCACATGCGCGATGCTCAACAGCCGGTCGAAGTCGGTGCCGCCGATGTGGATGCCGCGGCTGGCCAGGATGTCGTCCTTGCGGTCAAGCGAGCGGGCGCGCTCGGGCGAGACGCGCACGATGGAGAAGTCGGACGTGCCGCCGCCCATGTCGACGATCAGCGCCAGTTCCTCGCGCGTCACCTTTTGTTCGTAGTCGAGTGCCGCGGCAATCGGTTCGAACTGGAAGGCGATGTGCTTGAAGCCGTGGGCACGAGCGGCATTTTCGAGTTCGTGCTCCGCCTTCGCGTCAGCCTGGGCATCGTCGTCGACGAACTGCACGGGCCGTCCCAGCACGACGCTATCGACCGCGTCATGGGCTTCTTCTTCCAGCTTCTTTTTCAGATGGCCGACGAACAGGCCGACAATCTCCATGAAGCCGATCGAGCGCGCCTTGATGCGTGTCTTTTCGTGGGCGAGCGAGCTGCCGAGCACACTCTTCAACGAGCGCATCAGGCGGCCTTCGATACTGTCCGTATAGTTGGCAAGGGCGCGTCGCCCGAAATAGGTGCGGTTGTCCTCGAAATTGAAAAATACCGCACTGGGCAGCGTGACCTGGCCGTCTTCCAACGCCACCAGCCTCGGCTGCCCGTTCCTGACCACACTTACGGTGGAATTCGAAGTGCCGAAGTCGATCCCGGCGAATGCTGGTCGCATCGTGCGTTCCTGTATTTCTGATTTGGGGAGCAGCAGCTCGTGTCCGGTCGGGCCCGGGGGTCGCGGTCTAACCCATACCCTCGGAAAGGGAAACCACTTTTACGAGAGTTCAGTCTTTCCTGAAGACCAGTCTTCCGAGCCAGCCTGTCAGCATGGCCAGCGATACGGCAAAGACACCGTAGAGGAACGAGTAGTCGTGGGCGACGCGGAAGATCGACTGTTCGAAACCGGACTTGCGGATTTCGAGCTGGGCGGAGCTTTCCTTGATGAACAGGCCGCTCTTGAATAGGAAGGCGCGGGCCTTATGGGTGCCGACCGGAACGTTTGGGGCGAGCCTGACTGTGGCGCGGAACAGGTTCTGCGACAGGAACTGCACACCCCCGACATTCTCGCTGTAGAGGCCGGTCGCCGCCTTGCGTTCGCGCAGCGCGGCGGTGAACTCCTCGATTGTGGCCGGGCTGTCGCCGGCGTCGGCCGGCTGCAAATAGAGGTTCGAGGCGCCAAGCGACAGCTGCTTGTAGCTGTTGGGATCGGTGACGTCCTGCAGCGGCCGCGTCGTCGCCACCGAATAGGAGACAGGTACGTTTTTGAAGGTCTCCGACTCCAGATTGACCCAGACGCCGAGCACCCGGTCCTTGCGGCGCACGACGACCGGTCGGGCCGGGCCTTCCAGCACGACGATCACGTCGTAGCGCCCTTGCCGCGCGACAAGCGGATCCGCATTTTCCAGCGAGCCGAAGATGGTCAGGTCGGCGCCGGAAAAGCCGGCGGTAATCGAGACATTGTCGGTCGAAAGGCCGATCTGGATATTTTCGGTCAGAAGCGCCTGCGCCTTCGCCGGCGGCGCAGCCGCCAGCAGCGACAGCAAGGCGGCGGCCGCGAGCGTCCTGAAGCCAGCCATCAGCTCAGGCCCACGCCGGACAGCGAATAGAGATTGGGTGGCGTGACGAAGAGATCGATGGCAAGCCGGATGGCGACCGCCAGCACCAGCAGCGCCAGCAGCGCCCTGAGTTGCTCGCCCCGCAGCCGCTGACCGGCCTTGGCGCCATATTGCGCGCCGGCGACGCCGCCTGCCATCAACAGGAAAGCGAGCATGACGTCGACCGTCTGGTTGGTGGTGGCGTGGACCAGCGTGGTGTAGGCCGAGGTGAAGATGATCTGGAACAGCGAGGTGCCGATGACGACGTTGGTCGGCACTTTCAAAAGGTAGATCAGGGCCGGCACCATGATGAAGCCGCCGCCGACGCCCATGATCGACGACAGGAAGCCAATCGCCGCGCCCAGCCCAAGCACCGGAATGACGCTGACGAAGAGCTTCGAGGCCCTGAACCGCATCTTCAGGGGCAGGCGGTGGATCCAATTGTGCTGGCCGGATTTCTTCAAGACCGGTGCGGCGCCGCTGCGAGTGGCGCGCAATGCGTTGACACTCTCGACGAGCATCAGTCCGCCGACAGTGCCGAGCAGCACGACGTAGAGCAGCGAGATAAACAGGTCGAGCTGGCCGAGCCGGCGCAGGAGCGCAAAGACATAGATACCACCGGTCGAGCCGACGATGCCGCCGCCTAAAAGCACGCCGCCAAGCTTGAAGTCGAGCGTGCCGCGCTTCATGTGCGACAGGGCGCCGGAGAAGGAGGAAGCGATGACCTGGTTGGCGCCGGTGGCGACCGCGATTGCCGGCGGTATGTTGTAGAAGATCAGCAGCGGCGTAATGAGAAAGCCGCCGCCCACGCCGAACATGCCCGACAGGAAACCCACCGCCGCACCCATGGCCAGCAGCACGAAGATGTTGACGGAAATTTCCGCGATCGGGAGATAGATGCCCACCCGTCAGTCTCGATCAGTTTGCCTCCTGGCGAATGCAACCGTTGCGGGCATTTTGCGCCAAAAGGCTATTTCGTTCTTGCGCCGGCCGGGCGGTGAAGTCAAACTTCGCCGCGCCGCCGAAACAAAAAACAACTCAATCAGTTAACAGGCAAATCTGTGGCAAGGGCGTCGCGGAAACGACGCATCTGCCGTTATTTACGCGCGAGCAGCGCCTTGACCAGCTTTTCGTCGATCGCGCCGGTTGCCCTCATATCGTTGTCGGCCTGGAAGGCCATGATTGCGTTCTTGGTTTTCAGGCCCATCATGCCGTCGGGATTGCCGGCCTCGTAGCCGTTCTTGTTGAGAATGCGCTGGATGTTCTGGACCGCTTTCTTCATATCGATGCCGGCGGTCGTCTGCGGTGTGCCGTCCTGCCACGATTCAGGAATGTCGGCCGAATTGGCGGCTGGATCGAGCGGCTTGGCTGTCCACAGTTCAGCCGCGGCCCGCGCACGCTCCAACTGCTCGGGCCTCAGCGCCTTGGCGATCTCGTCGCGCTTGGCCGCTGCATCCTTGTCGCCGGTCTTGGCGACGAGCGCGAACCATTTATAGCTCTCCTCGAGATTCTGCTTCATGCCGACACCCTTCGCCGCGAGGATGCCGAGATTGAACTGGCTGTCCTTGACGCCGAGATCCGCCGCCGCCTGGAACCAGCGTGCTGCCGATTCGTTGTCGGTCACGCCGTCCGCCGCCATCGCAAACAGCACGGCAAGATTGTGCATTGCGCTGGCATTGCCCTGCTCTGCGGCAAGCTGGTACCAGGTCTTCGCTTTCTTGATGTCGCGTGCGACGCCGATGCCCTTCTCGTAGAAATTGCCGATGCGGTATTCTGCCGGTGCGAAACCGAGTTCGGCAGCTCTCTCATACCATTTGGCCGCCGCCGTCATGTCTTCCTTGACACTGCGTGACTCGGCGTAGCGCGAGCCGATCTCGAACAGCGCCTTGGCGTCGCCGCCGGCCGCTGCATCGCGCAGGGCGGCCGGACCGGCATCGGCCGGAACGTCGATCTTGGCAACGCCTGCCGGGGCAGCATCCGCCGGCGGCACAGTGCCGGTCGTGTCCTGCGTCGCAGCGGGGGCCATAGCAGGCGCGATAGGCTTTGGCTCGGCGTCGCTGGCCGTCGCCGCTGCCGGCGCGGGCACTGCGGCCGTGGTGTCTGGCGCCGCCAGGTCAGCGGACGCTCCGGAAGGCGAGGGCGCCGTCGATGCTTCGGCTGCCTGTGTGGCGGGGCCGGTTTGCGCCGCCGTGTCGTCCTTGGTCATCGATGCGGATGGCTCGGCCTGCCTGACGGTGGGCGACGGCTCGCTCTCCTGTGTTGTTGTCTGCGTGTCCGCCTTCGGCTCGCTGGCAACGCTGGCTAATGCGGTTTCCACCGGCTGTACGGCCACGGCTGGTGCCGCCTCATTGTCGGCGACTTCGACCGGGTCGGAGAAGAAGGCTTTGCCCAGTTGCAGGCCGGCAAGCGCCAGCATGATGGCGATTGCCCCCATCAGGATCGGCTTGCGCCGCGCCTTGAGCAGGTCGCCGATCCTGAGTGCCTTGACCGGGCCTTTCATCGTCGACTGGCGCTTGAGGGCGTCCGCCTCGGCGGCCGCCGCTTGCGCAGCCCTTCTGGCTGCCGCGATGAAGTCCGATTTCGCCGCCTCGGCGCTGCCTTCCCGGGCCGGCTGCCCGCGCTCGTCGCGCACGCGCTTCATGATGGCGCTGAGGTCGGGTGCGCCGGAGCCGGGTTCCAGTGGCCGGTTGGCGAGCTTGGGGTCGAGGGGCTCGTCGAGATCGACGCTCGGTATCTCGGCGCTCGGCGCCGAGCCTGCAAGCGGCGGCGTCTCGGTCTCCTTCTTGCCCTTCAAGGCGCGCGCCAGCCCGCCTAACATCGATTTCCTGCCGCCGCCTTGTTCGTTCTTTTCACGTGTCGTGTCTGAACCGAGAGCCGCCAGGGCGGCTGCCGCGGCGGCCTCGGCCGGCGTTCGCGGACCTGGCTCTCCGCGCACGAGCGCCGCGGCGCGGCCGTCGAGATCGGCCATGTTGCCCGTCAACGGCAGCGGCTGGTCGAGGTCCATCGACGGTGCATCCTGCACCGAGATCTTGGATGCCCGCCCGGAGCGCTTACTCAACTCCGCGCTTGCCGGTTCGCCGGTCTCCAGTGAACCAAGCCTGTCAACGATCTTGAGCAGCGTATCGTGGATAGCCTCGAACGTCCTCGAATTGCGCTCGTCCGAACGGCGCGTCAGCGCCTCGAGCGTCTTCAGGTCCTGGGCGAGGCCGGTAACGGCCGCCGTGTTGGCGCTTGATCCGGCCAGCGAGCGGACGGCACTCTCGGCCGCCTCGCGCGCCGCGCCGAGGATGGAATCGCGGGTTCCGGCCAGCGATTTCTCGATTTCGTTGAGACGCGGGCTGATGTCGTCGAATTCCGGCAGCGGCGTGCCGGGCTTGGAAAGGTGCGCCGTCAGGCCGGCGACCTGCGCTTCGAGGCTGCGGATCAAAGCCGGGTCGATGCTGGCGACTTGTGCGGCGGACGAATCCAGCCGGCTTGAGATGTCTTCGAGCCGGCTCTCCAGGCCGCGGATCGCCGCCTCGTTGGCGGGATCTGGAACGCGTGTCTCCATCCGCTTGGCCAGCGCGGTGAAGCGGGCGTCGATGGCATCCATGATGTCGGCGTTGTCGACCTGCGGCATGCGCTGGTCCAGCCTGTCGGCGACCTCGTCCAACCGGCGCTCGAGGTCGCGAAACAGCATGTTGCCTTGTTCGATGGCGTCGCCCTGGCGGCGTTCCATCATGCTGGATAGCACGTCGAAGCGCTGCTCGAGCCCCTGGAAGATGTAATCGGCGTCGGGCATGGCCGGTGCGTGGTCGATCTTGTCGGAGATAAGCGCGATTTGCCTGGCAAGGCGCTCCATCGCCTGTTCCGGCAGATTGGCTCGGCCGGCCAGTTCGTCCACGCGGCTCGACAATGTGTTGAGCCGGTCGATGACCTCCCGGCCCGGACGATCCTGCGACACTTCTTCGATTTGCTGGGCCAGTGAATCGATCCGCTTCTCGATGCGTTCGAAGGGCTCGGGGTCGAACGAATTGGCTTGCGCGGCAACCGTCGAGGCGACGATCGCGCGGGAAATCTCGTCGAGCCGCTCGTCGATCTGGCTGAATGTGTCGCTGCCGCGATTGTCCTGCTGGCGGGCGAAATGATCGACCGCTCCGGCAAGCGTGCGGACCTTTTCTTCGAGCGAGCGCAGCGACAGCGATTCCGGCAGATTGCTGACGGCATTGCTGATCTGTTCGAGCCGCTCCGTCAGCGCCGACAGGCCGGGCGCGTCGGAGCGCTTGCGCTGATCGGCGTCGACGCGGTCCTCGAAGGCGTTCCAGCGGCGGTCGAATTCGTCCCAGCGGCGGCCGACCGCCTGCACGCTCTCCTCGCGCGCTAGCGTATCGAGCGCGGCCTTGACCTGCTCAAGCTCGAGCCGCAGCATATTGACGCTTCTGTCGTCGCTTTTTTCGGCCAGTGTCTGGATGGCGCCGGAAAGCCGCTCGAACTCGACGCCGAGTTCGGCGCTGCCTTTGCCGCCGCCATTTGACTGGAAGGCTCGCTCAATATTCTTGCGCAGTACGTCGAACTCGCGTTGCAGGCCGGAGGTCATCTGCTGGCGCAGCTCTTCGCGCAGGCCGCGCAATTCTCCGGCGATCTTGCCGGCTAAGGCGACGCTGTCCTCCTGACCGCGCACCCGGTCGATATCGCGGGCGATCGCCTGGTAGTTCTGGTCGAAGGCCGCTGCTGGACCTTTCGGCTGCTGCGCCTCGCGTGGGTCTTCATACCGGCGCTGCTGGCCATAGGGTTGAGCGCTGGGATAGCGCGGTTCTGCCGCTGGTCGGCGCGGATCGGGGTGGTTTGTCGTCTCCTCGCGCGTCCGCTCCAGCCGCTGCTCCAGAGTTTCCAGGGAGCGGTTGAGCTCTTCAAGCGTCGTGTGCGGCCGGCGTTGCCTGCCGGCGTTGAGTGTATCGAGGTAGGACCGCTTGCTGTTCATCAATGCGCCCGTTTCAGAATTGCTGGCTTTCACCAGGTTCCCAAAGTCCTGCCGGGACGAAGGCGACTGCTTGGCTTGTTGCAGTGGAAGACGAGCTTCCCGGGTCTCATCCGCGCTCCGAAAACCGTGAAAAATTTCAATACAGGATAGACACGGGTAACCGACATGCGCACATTTCGCCCCAACGTGGTAAACAACGCGTTAACCAAGCTTAAGAAGTTGCAACTTTGTCGGCTGGCTGCGGACGGCGCCGGGTGTCTTCTATTGGACGCACAAAGGACGCCGTGGACGTTTGATCAGCCGCATGATCGCTCCCGAAATCGGCAACGACTTTTTAGGTTATCCGCCGGCGCTGCGGCATAAAGTTCCAAGCCTAGAACGCTCTTGCGTGGTAGGGCGGCTATCGATATAGAATTGACGTAAACGTAAATGAGCGGATTACGCCGTTTGCGATTTGTTTGTTGAAACCACGAGTGGAAGCACGCCCCCGCTTTCACTCAGGCGACGCTAGGTCCGCGACCGCGACGCCATCAGACGGGGAAAGCCAGTGACCATGAAACTTATTTCGCCCGGCCAAGCCGCGGCCAACACCAACGATATGTCGAGCGAAGCCGGTGAAGAGCTTGTCCGCATCGGCGAAATGGCCAAGAAATACGGCGTGACGCTGCGTACGCTGCGTTTCTATGAGGACAAGGGTCTACTCAACCCGCAGCGCGACGGCTCGACCCGCCTCTATACGCGCCGCGACAGGGCCCGGCTGAAGCTGATCCTGCTTGGCCGCAAGGTCGGATTCTCGCTGCGTGACGTCAAGCAGATGATGGACCTCTACGATCCGAACGGCTCCAACACAAAGCAATTGCGGCTGGCGCTCGACAAGTCGGAGAAGCAGCTTGCCCGTCTGCAGAAGCAGCGGGCGCTGATCGACGATGCCATCAGCGAACTGAGTGCTTCGATGTTGACCGTCCGGCAAATGCTGATCGAGCGCTCGACGCCGCAGGCCAGCGTGGCGAGCTAAACTAAGCTTTCGATTTCCGACGGATAAGAGCCGCGCGGCTTTCGCTGCGGGGTTCTTCGTCGTTTGCCGTCCTTCGCCGTTTGCGGTCTTGGCGCGCGGGAGAAAATTCGTCGCACCGCAGAATTGACGTTTACGCAAACGTCAACATTTGCTATCTCCGACCCGTCATACTGGCCCGCCTGCTATCCTCATACACTGGTACACTGGGGCTGATTTCGGGGCCAAGACCGCATGGTGGAGGAAAACGCATGCCGATCTACAAGGCGCCGATCCGCGACACGCTGTTCGTGCTGAACGAAGTGCTGGGGTATCAGCGCTATTCCAATCTTCCCGGATTTTCCGACGCCACGCCGGATGTGCTCGAGGCCATCCTTGCCGAAGGGGCGAAACTCGCTGAAAACGTGATGCAGCCGCTGAACCGTGTCGGCGACACGGAAGGTTGCGTGCGCCATGACGACGGTTCGGTAACGACGCCGAAAGGCTTCAATGAGGCCTTCGACCAGTATCGCGAAGGCGGCTGGATGGGGCTCGCCGCACCTGTCGAGTTTGGCGGGCAAGGCTTGCCCTACGCGGTGCACACCGCGGTTGCCGAATACATGGTGTCGGCCAATATGTCGCTGATGATGTATGCGGGCCTGACGCAAGGCGCGATCGCTGCGATCATCACCCATGGCACCAAAGAGCAGAAGGCAACATGGTTGCCGAAGCTGGTCGAGGGCGCCTGGACCGGCACCATGAATCTGACCGAGCCGCACTGCGGAACCGATCTTGGCCTGCTGCGCACCAAGGCCGTCCCAAATGGCGACGGCACCTACAGGATATCCGGCCAGAAGATCTTCATCTCGGCCGGCGAGCATGACATGTCGGACAATATCGTCCACCTGGTGCTGGCCCGTATCGAGGGCGCGCCGGATGGCGTGAAGGGCATCTCCCTGTTCATCGTGCCGAAGTTCAAGCTCGATGCCTCAGGCAATCCGGGCGAGAAGAACACCGTTTCCTGTGGCTCGATCGAGGAGAAGATGGGTATCCATGGCAACTCGACCTGCGTCATGAATTACGACGACGCTGAAGGCACGCTGCTCGGCGAGGCCAATGGCGGGCTGAAAGCAATGTTCACCATGATGAATGAGGCGCGGCTTGGCGTCGGCCTGCAGGGGCTCTCGCTATCGGAGGTCGCCTACCAGAATGCGGTTTCCTACGCCAAGGACCGTCTGCAGGGCCGCTCGCTGTCAGGACCGAAGGCGCCGGACAGGAAGGCCGATCCGATCATCGTTCATCCGGACATCCGCCGCAGCCTGATGACCATGAAGGCGTTCAACGAGGCCGGCCGCGCGCTGGCGCTGTGGACGGCGATCAAGTCCGACATCGCTCACCGCTCCGGTGACGACAAAGATCGCCAGGTCGCAGACGACTATACCGGCCTGATGACGCCGGTGGTCAAGGGCGTGCTCACCGACAAGGGTTTCGATCATGCGGTAATGGCGCAGCAGGTGTTCGGCGGCCACGGCTATATAGAAGAACACGGCATGAGCCAGTTCGTCCGCGATGCCCGCATCGCCATGATCTATGAGGGTGCCAACGGCATCCAGGCGCTCGACCTCGTCGGCCGCAAGCTGGCCTTGAATGGCGGCCGCGCGGTCCAGGTCTTCTTTAGGGAAGTCGGAGAGTTCTGCGAGGAGAACCGCACCGACGAGAAGATGGCGCCCTTCACCAAGGCGCTTAAAAAGGGCCTCGACGATCTGCAGGCGGCGACGATGTGGCTGGTGCAGAACGGCATAGCCAGGCCCGACAATGCGGGTGCCGCCTCGACCGACTACATGCATCTCTTCGGCCTGGTGGCGCTGGGCTATATGTGGGCCCGGATGGCCAAGGTGGCCGCAGCGAAATTGGCTGATGGTCCCGACGGCGCTTCGTCTTTCTACGACAACAAGCTGGTGACGGCGCGCTTCTTCGTAGAGCGGATCATGCCGGAGACGTCGGCGCATCTTGCCCGCATCTCCAGCGGTGCCGACACATTGATGGCACTGCCGGCGGAAGCGTTCTAGCTTCGGCGTTCCCCTGCCCCTCGAGGGAGGGTGGCCCGAAGAGCCGGGAGGGGTTCTGCGTGCAGTGCGCCGACCTCCATTCTGGTGCATGCCTTGGAGGAAAATGATCGCAATGCCGTGGCACATGGCGCAGGTTGTAAAAGATAAGGTCGAGCAAGTCATCGGCGACTCCACCCGGCCGCTTCGCGGCCACCCTCGTCTCGAGGGGGACGTCGGCGCGAGGGAGAAACCATGACCAACCCCGCCGAAATCCTGGGCCTTCCCAAGCCCGCCTGGGCGGCGGACGAGGTCGGCATGCTTTACGACATGGCGCACCGCTTCATGTCGGAAGAGATCGCGCCGCGTTACGACGAGTTCGAGAAGAACGAGATGGTCGACCGCGAAAGCTGGCAGAAGGCGGGTGCTGCCGGACTGCTGTGCGCCTCGATGCCGGAGGAATATGGCGGATCGGGCGGCACCTTCGCGCATGAGAGCGCCATCATCGAGGCGATCGGCCATGTCGGCGTCGACGGGTTCGGCATTGGCCTGCACAATTCGATCGTTGCCCCCTATATCCTCCACTACGGCTCGGAGGAGCAGAAGAAGAAATGGCTGCCGAGGCTGGCGACCGGCGAGCTGATCGGCGCCATCGCCATGACTGAGCCGGGTGCGGGCTCCGACCTGCAGGGCATCAAGATGCGTGCCGAAAAGGACGGCAACCGGTACAAGCTCAGCGGCTCGAAGACTTTTATCACCAACGGCCAGCTCGCCAATTTCATCATCGTCGTTACCAAGACCGATCCTGAGAAGGGCGCCAAGGGCATCTCGCTGATCGTCGTCGAGACTGACGAGGTGGAGGGTTTCGCGCGCGGCCGTAACCTCGACAAGATCGGCCTCAAGGCCAACGACACGTCGGAACTGTTCTTCAACGACGTGCGTGTGCCGACCTCGAACCTGCTCGGCAATGACGAAGGCCAGGGCTTCGTCCAGTTGATGCAACAATTGCCGCAGGAGCGGCTGCAGATCGGCACCACTGCTATTGCCATGGTCGAGCGGGCTCTGGCGCTTACCATCGACTACGTCAAGGAGCGCAAGGCGTTCGGCAAGGCCATCATCGAATTCCAGAACACCCAGTTCAAGCTTGCCGAATTGAAGACCGAGGCGACCATCGGCCGCGTCTTCTATAATGACTGCGTTGCCCGCCATATTAACGGTGGCCTCGACCCGGTGACGGCTTCGATGGCCAAATACTGGCTGTCAGACCTGCAAGGAAAAGTCGTCGACGAATGCCTTCAATTGCATGGCGGCTATGGCTACATGAATGAATATCCGATCGCCCGCATGTTCCGCGATGCCCGCGTCCAGCGCATCTACGGCGGCACCAACGAGATCATGAAATTGCTGATCGGGCGGAGCCTTTAGGAGGTCGCATGTCGAAGCATTTTGCTGGGCTTCGCTGGAAGTCGGGGGCACGGGAGGATTTCCTTTCCGGCCGCTGTTCCCGGGTCCATGAACTTCATTTTGATGGTGGCGCGGTCATCTCCGCTTCCGCATCGCCGTCGATTGTGCCGGCACCTTTTAGCGATGCAACGATCGTCGATCCGGAAGAACTGTTCGTCGCTTCGCTTTCTTCTTGCCACATGCTCTGGTTCTTGGATCTGGCAAAACGCGCTAAGCTCAATGTCCGATCTTATCACGACGAAGCCGAAGGCCTGATGGCCAAGAATGCTGAGGGGCGCACAGCCATCACACATGTCACCCTTCGGCCGCTCGTCGAATGCGACGCAGATGCGGCTATGATCGAGAGTATTCATCACAAGGCGCACGACGCCTGTTTCATCGCCAATTCGGTGCGGACCGAAGTGGTGGTCGAGCCCCGATTTTAGATCACAGGAGATCACCAATGGCCGAAGCTTATGTCTATGATGCCGTGCGCACGCCGCGCGGCAGGGGCAAGAAAGATGGCTCCCTGCACGAAGTGCCGGCGGTGCGGCTCGGCGCCAAGGTGCTCGAGGCCATCCGCGACCGCAACGGGCTGGACACTAGCACCGTCGACGACATTATCTTCGGCTGCGTCGATCCGGTTGGCGAGGCGGGTGCGGTCATGCCACGTGCCGCCGCTTTCGAAGCCGGCTACGACACCAGGGCGCCCGGCATGCAGATATCGCGCTTCTGCGCCTCGGGCCTCGACGCCATCAATTTCGGGGCCGCCAAGATCGCGCAAGGCGCCGACGAGATCGTCATTGCCGGTGGCGTCGAATCGATGTCGCGCGTCGGCATGGGCGCCTCCGGCGGCGCCTGGTTCATGGATCCCTCGGTCGGCCTGCCCGGCTGGTTCGTGCCGCAAGGCATATCGGCCGACCTGATCGCCACCAAATACGGCTTTTCGCGCGATGACGTCGACGCCTATGCGGTCGAGAGCCAGAAGCGCGCCGCCAAGGCGTGGGGAGAGGGCCGCTTCAAGAATTCGGTGATCTCGGTCAAGGACCAGAACGGCCTGACCATCCTCGACCATGACGAGCACATGCGGCCCTCGACCGACATGCAGTCGCTGGCCGCACTCAATCCGTCCTTCGTCATGCCGGGCGAAATGGGCGGCTTCGACGCCGTCGCCGTGCAGAAGCATCCCGAGGTGGAAGAGGTCAACCACGTCCACCATGCCGGCAATTCCTCCGGCATTGTCGACGGCGCGGCGGCCGTGCTGCTCGGCTCGAAAAAGGCGGGAAAGACGCTCGGCCTCAAGCCGCGCGCGCGCATCCGTGCGTTCGCCAATATCGGCTCCGAACCGGTGCTGATGCTGACCGGCCCGGTCGACGTCACCGAGAAGCTGTTGAAGCGGGCGAAGATGAAGCTGCAGGACATCGACTTGTTCGAGCTCAACGAGGCCTTCGCTTCGGTGGTGCTGCGCTACATGCAGGCTTTCGACATTCCGCATGACCGGATCAACGTCAATGGTGGGGCCATCGCCATGGGCCATCCGCTCGGCGCCACCGGTGCGATGATCTTCGGTACGGTGCTGGACGAATTGGAACGCCGTGACCTCAACACCGCGCTGGTGACGCTTTGCATCGGAGCCGGCATGGGCACTGCAACGATCATCGAACGCGTCTGACGGAGAGAGATGATGAGCTACGCCAATTTCACCCTCGACATCGACGCCGACGGCATTGCGCTGGTCACCTGGAACATGCCGGACCGTTCGATGAACGTCTTCACCGAGGAGGTGATGCGCGAACTGAACGCCATCGTCGACAAAGTGGCAAGCGATGCAGTGATAAAGGGCGCGGTGATCACCTCCGGCAAGGATACGTTCTCGGGCGGCGCCGATATCACCATGCTGCAGAAGATGCTGGCGAGCTTCGCCGCCGATAAGGCGAAGGACCCGGAGAAGGCGACCAAGGCGCTGTTCGACAAGGCGGGCGCTATGAATGGCCTGTTCCGTAAACTGGAAACGTCGGGCAAGCCGTGGGTTTCGGCGATCAACGGCACCTGCATGGGCGGCGCGTTCGAATTGTCGCTCGCCTGCCATGGCCGTGTCGCGGCCGATTCCGACCAGGTGAGGATGGCGCTTCCGGAAGTGAAGATCGGCATTTTTCCAGGCGCCGGCGGCACCCAGCGCGTGCCGCGGCTGACCGACCAGCAGCAGGCGCTGCAAATGCTGACGTCCGGCCAGACGCTGTCGCCGCAGAAGGCCAAGTCAATGGGCTTGATCCATGAGATCGCCGAGGCGGACAAGCTGGTCGAAACTGCCAAGGCGATGATCAAGAACGGCTTGAAACCGGTGGCGCCATGGGATGAAAAGGGCTTCAAGCTGCCCGGCGCTCCGATCTATTCGGTGGCAGGTGCCAATCTGTGGCCGCCGGCTATCGCCATTCTGCGCCGCGAGACCTATGGCAATTATCCCGCTGCCGCCGCCATCCTGAAATGCGTCTACGAGGGCATGCTGGTGCCGTTCGATACCGCCTTGCGGATCGAGCAACGCTACTTCACCGAGATCATGCAGACCAGGGAAGCGGCGGCGATGATCCGCTCATTGTTCGTGTCGCTGCAGGAACTGAACAAGGGCGCTCGCCGCCCAGCTGGTGTGCCGGAAACGACGTTCAAGAAGATCGGCGTGCTCGGCGCCGGCTTCATGGGCGCCGGGATCGCCTATGTAACGGCCAAGGCCGGCATTCCGGTGGTGCTGCTCGACCGCGACATGGAGTCCGCCACCAAGGGCAAGGCGCATTCCGAGACCCTGATCTCGGATCAGGTGAAGAAGGGCCGTGCCAAGCCGCAGGATAAGGATCGGTTGCTGTCGCTGATCACGCCAACAGCCGATTACGCGGATCTTGCCGGCTGCGATCTTGTGGTCGAGGCGGTGTTCGAGGACTCGGCCGTCAAGAAGGATGCCACCGAACAGGCCGAGGCTGTACTCAAGCCGTCGGCGATCTTCGCCTCGAATACGTCGACCATACCGATTACATCGCTGGCCAGGAATTCGGCGCGGCCGAAGAATTTCATCGGCATCCACTTCTTCTCGCCGGTCGACAAGATGATGCTGGTCGAGATCATCCTCGGCAAGAAAACCGGCGACAAGGCGCTGGCCACCGCGATCGACTTTGTCCGCGCCATCAAGAAGACGCCGATCGTCGTCAACGATACGCGCGGTTTTTACGTCAATCGCTGCGTACTGCGCTACATGTCGGAAGCCTACAAGATGCTGATCGAAGGTGTTCCGGCGCCGATGATCGAGAATGCGGCGAAAGCCGCTGGCATGCCGGTCGGTCCTCTGGCGTTGACCGACGAGACGGCGATCGACCTTGCCCAGAAGATCATGAAGCAGACCATGCGCGACCTCGGCGACAAGGCGGTCGATCCGAAGCAGATGGCGCTGATCAACACGATGGTCGACACGCATGGTCGCTTGGGCCGTAAGAACAGCAAGGGCTTCTATGACTATCCGGCAAAACCGGCAAAGAAGAAGCTGTGGCCAGGCCTCAGGGACCTCTACCCGCAGCTGTCGCCGGAGCAGGTCGACTATGAGGAACTGAAGCAGCGGCTGCTGGTCACCATCGCGCTTGAGGCGGTACGGGTGATGGAAGAGGGCATCGTTACCGACCCACGCGAGGCCGATGTCGGCTCGATCCTGGCCTTCGGCTTCGCACCTTATACAGGCGGTGCACTGTCCTACATCGACGGCATCGGCGCGAAGAAATTCGTCAAACTCGCCAAGCGCCTGCAGAAGAAATACGGCGCCGAGTTCAAGGCGCCGAAGCTGCTGCTCGACATGGCCGAGAAGGGCGAGACCTTCTACGAGCGCTTCGATCCCTATACCAGGAACGAGGCCAAGGAGGCGGCCTGACGCCGTCTCCGGCGGTGGACAAGATGGCGGCCAAGGGGTAGAACAGCGAAGGTATTTTTTCCTGTTTCGAAGGAGAGCAAGGTGCTCTCGCACGACCGCGTTTGGGCCGCCATCGACGCTCTTGCCGAGCGTTATTCGCTTTCGGCCTCCGGCCTTGCCAGGCGCGCTGGGCTCGACTCGACCGCCTTCAACAAATCGAAGCGGCTGTCCTCAGATGGGCGGCCGCGCTGGCCGTCGACCGAATCGCTGGCCAAGATCATCGAGGCGACCGGCGCCTCGCTGGATGAATTTGCAGGGCTGGTCGAAGGCCGGGGTAATTCCGGCGCACTGCCCGTGCAGAAATCGTCGGTGCCACTGCTTGGCTTCGCCCAGGCCGGCGCCGGTGGCTTCTTCGACGACGCCGGTTTTCCGGCGGGGCAGGGATGGGACCTGATCGAACTGCCGGCACGGGCAACCGAAACCTCCTATGCGTTGAAGGTCCAGGGCGATTCCATGCTGCCGCTCTACCGCAATGGCGATGTCCTGATCGTCGAGCCGGGAGCTACCATACGAAAGGGCGATCGCGTCGTCGTCAAGACAAATGCCGGCGAGGTGATGGCTAAGGTGCTCGACCGCCAGACACCGAAGTCGATCGCGCTGGTCTCCCTCAATCCCGATCACCCGGACCGCGACATCCCCATGGGCGATGTCGAATGGGTGGCGCGGATTGTCTGGGCAAGCCAGTAGGCGCGGGGCCGGTGCGTCTGCCTCACCTTGCCTTGGCTGTTCTGGCGATCCCGGCGATGGCCACGGCAATTGTCGCCGGCGGCCGCGCCGTCCAGAGCGAAGGCGGCGGCGCCTGGGAGCAAATCCAGGTCGGCGCTGAACCGCAGCCCGCCGCGCCGGCTACGTCGGCCATCCCGAAACCAGTGCCGGCCAAGCAGGCGGCGCATTCGAGGGCAATCGATCCAGAAATCGTGGTGCCGCCGCAGCTCGGTTCCAACGAGCTTGAACGGATAGAGCCGCGCGCCCCGTTGAGCGATCTGGCATTGGCCGGACCGCCCAAGCCGCCAAAAACGAAAATGCCCGACGACTGGAAAGGCACGAAACTATTCCAGCCCATCGCGCCGGCCGCCGGGGTCATCGAAGCAAAGGGCTATTCGATTGCGGTTTCCGGTATCGACATCGTCAAGCAGGAGGAGACTTGCACCGACGGCGGCGAGTCCTGGAATTGCGGCATTCGGGCGCGAACGGCCTTCCGCGCCTTTCTCCGCAGTCGTGCGGTGGTCTGTGCCGTGCCGCCCGAAGGCGGTCGTGATCTGATCGCCGCCGAGTGCCGGATCGGCAATCAGGATATCGGCCAATGGCTGGTCGAAAATGGCTGGGCGCGCGCCGCTACGGGCGGCCCTTACGTAGAAGCCGGCGAGAAGGCGCGTGCAGCAAAAAAAGGCGTCTTCGGGCCGGCGCCGAGCGTTTCACGCCTGCCGCCGCTCCCGGCTGCTGCGTCGCGATCCGCGCCTGTAGCGCCTAGCTCGATCCTGGAGGAGCAGGACGGCGCCCTCACGCCGCCAGCTGACCAGCCAGCGCCCGCTGAATGAGCTCGCGCGTTTCGGCGATGCCGTAGAGCGCGGCGAAGGAGCCGAAGCGCGGCCCGCGTTCCTGACCTATCAGCACCTGATAGATCATCTGGAAGAAGGCGACGGAGACACCGGGTCCGCCCTCCGGGCTCTGCTTGGAATGATCCTGGTAGCGCTCGATCTTGCGCGCAACATTGAGGGCGGCGTTCTGGATTGCCTCGCTGTCGGCATCAGCCGGCAGCGCGGCGAGCGCTTCCGAAAGCTTGGTCAGCGCCTCGCGCTCGACCGCGTCGGCAGCACGGTACACTTTCGCCGGCTTCACGAAATCGTCGAAATAGCGGATGGCATATTCTGCCAGCCGGTCGAGCTCGGGATGGCTCGTCGGCGTCACACCCGGCGCGTGGCGCGAAATGAAACCCCACAGCACGCTCCTGTTTTGGGCATTCGAGGCGCTGACCAGGTTGAGCAGCAGCGAGAACGGAACCGGCAGGTCGACTGCCGGGGGATTGCCGTCATGCATGTGCCAGACCGGATTGCCCAGCCGCTCCTTCCAGTCCTGCCTCTGATAGGCAGAGAGGAACGTATAATACTCGTCCACTGCCTTCGGGATAACGTCGAAATAAAGCTTCTTCGCGGTTCGCGGGCGCTGGAACATATAAAGGCTAAGACTCTCGGTCGGCGCGTAAGTTAGCCACTCGTCGATGGTTAGCCCATTGCCCTTCGACTTCGAGATCTTCTGGCCGTGCTCATCGAGGAACAGCTCATAATTGAAGCCCTCCGGCGCCGGAGCATCGAGCGCGCGGCAAATCTGCCCGGCGAGCTTGACGGAATCGATCAGATCCTTGCCGGACATCTCGTAATCGACGCCGAGTGCTGCCCAGCGCATCGCCCAATCGGGCTTCCATTGCAGCTTGGCATGACCGCCGGTCACCGGCGTCTCGAAGCGCTCGCCGGTGTCCGGATCGCGCCACACGATGGTGCCGGCGCCGAGCTTGCGCTCGTCGATCGCGACTTGCATGACGATCCCGGTCTTGGGATGGATCGGCAGGAAGGGCGAATAACTCAGCGCCCGTTCCTCGCGCAGCGACGGCAGCATAATTGCCATCACGTTATCAAAGCGCTCGAGCATCTTGAGCAGCGTCGCGTCGAAGCGGCCGGAAGTATAATAGTCGGTCGAGGAAGCGAATTCGTAATCGAAGCCGAAACGGTCGAGGAAAGCGCGCAGCCGTGCGTTATTGGCGGCGCCGAACGACGGATACTCATTGGAGAAAGGGTCCGGTATCCTGGTCAGCGGCTTGCCGAGATAGGCGCGCAGCATGTCCTTGTTAGGCACATTGTCCGGCACCTTGCGCAATCCGTCCATGTCGTCGGAGAAGCACAGCAGTCGCGTCTTGACCTTGTCTTCGGTCAGCACGCGGAAGGCGTGGCGCACCATAGATGTGCGCGCCACCTCGCCGAACGTGCCGATATGCGGCAGGCCGGACGGGCCGTAGCCGGTCTCAAACAGCACCGTTTCCGGGTAGCCGCCGATCGCGTAGCGAGCGACGATCTTTTTCGCTTCCTCGAACGGCCACGCCTTGCTTTCGGCGGCGGCGGTGAGGACTTCCGGACTGAGATCGATCGGCTGTTGTTCGGCCATGATGCTATTCCTGCAACTTGCCGGCATCCATGCCGGCAGCCGCATGCTCTAGACCATGATCCCGAAAAGTGGAACCCGGTTTCAGGGCAGGACCGCGATCAGGCAAGAAGATTAAGAGCTCCCGTCCCAATTAGTCGGGATGGATCAAGTTCCAAGGCGTGACCGGAGCGCCAACGATGGCGGCTGTTTTTCCTTGCGGCGCCGGTCTCTCGTTCCTAACTTCGGGACCCATCTCAAGGAGTTGTAAATGCCATTGTCGCCACACGAAGCCATGATCTACCTGATGGTCATCACTTCGGCGTCGGACCGCGACATGACCGACATCGAACTGGCGCGGATCGGCGACGTCGTTCGATCCTGGCCGGTGTTTGAGGATTTCAACCAGGAGCGGCTGGTCGATGTCGCTCAGGCCTGCCAGGAAATGCTGCAGGAAAAGGACGGGCTGGAGGGCGTCCTGGCGCGTGTCGCCGAGGCGCTTCCGGAACGCTTGCGTGATACCGCCTATGCCGCCGCCTTCGAGGTTGCGGCCGTCGATCTCGAAATGCGCCTGGAGGAGGTGCGCGTGCTGCAGCTCGTCCGCCGGGAACTCGATCTCGATGCGCTGACGGTCGCCGCCATCGCGCGAGCCGCCAAGGCGCGCCTTCGCACGCTGACCTGAGCCGGCAGTCAGAAAAAGCTGACCGGAAAATAGCGAAGATAAAACTCGGCGAACGTACCTTTCACCGAAATTTCCTGCAGCGCGTAGTCGAATGCGGCCGCCAGTGCCGGATCGTCGGCCCTGGTGGCGATTACCATGCCTGAGCCAAGGTATTCGGGCGCCAGATAGGGGCCGCCGGCAAAGCGGCAACAGCCAGCCGCATCGGAGCCGCCGAGCCAGAACGCGAAACGCATGCCGTCGCCGAAGGCGGCGTCGATCTTGCCGGCTTTAAGCCTGCCATAAAGCTCCTCCGGCTTTGCGACGGGGACGATTTGGACGTCGCCGAAATAAGTGCGCAGCATCCGCTCATGCGCGGAACCGGCGATCACGCCGACACGTTTGCTGCGCAGCCTGTCGAACATTGGTTCGGTCAACGCCTGTGTCTTCAGCATGATGAAGCGTGCCGGAAATTGCAGGTAGGGGCGTGAGAATGCGTATTTCGACCGCGACTCCGGCGTCGCGGCGATGCCGGCAATGATCGCTTCGCCTTCGTCTTTCCCGAGCGCACCTTCGAGCTCGGCCCAGGGCAGCGCCTGGATCTGGCATTTTTCGGCAATGCCGAGCTCGGCGCAGATGGCGCGCGCCAGGTCGACATGGAAGCCCGACAGCCGGCCTGCCCCATCGAGGAAATTGAATGGCGGGAAATCCGTGGTGGTCAGGAATCGCAGCCGCGGCAGCATCGAAAGGTCCGGCTTTGGCAGCCGCTCCTTGGCGTCCCAAAACACCGGCACCTGCGGCTCCGCGGCGAGCGCATCAGCCGCAAGCGATTGCGCCCCGATCAATATCGAAATCAATGAAATGGATATGCGCCGAAACGCCACGCGACGACTCCGTCCGGTCTTGCCCCGGCTTTAGTACGAAATAACACAGGTTTTTGTACGAAAATAACACAGGTACAACGGTTTTTGGTTTCATCGTGACGATTTAGGGATATTGTTTAGTGAGTTTGCAAATGACTGCGTGATGCCGGCTGAAGAGGAGCAGTAGGACGCACAGGGGAAGCAGCTTTGCAGTCCGGGGTTGATGGCGTGGTGCGGGTTGATCACTGCCATTGGCCTCAAGAGCGGAAGGCAACATGGGGTAGATGTTGCGATGGGTCATTTCGATCGTACCCTGGAACTGATAGATCAGTTGCAGCACGCCGGCACAGCGGCCGCCGTCTGCGAAAAGCTGCTGGGGGTAACAAGCGGGTTCGGGCTGACGGCGCTGATGGCCGGGACGGTTCCGCAACCTGGCACGCCGAGAAACCAGCAAAAGGACCATGTGCTGCTTTGCGACTGGCCGGCTGAATGGCTTGAGCGCTACGTCGCGCGCAACTACGTCGATCACGACCCCGTCGTCAGTCACATGAAGCAGCTTCAAGCGCCATTCCAGTGGCGGGAAGCGTCTCAGGGCATCCGCATCGGCAAGAGCGGCGGCGAGGTGATGGGCGATGCCGGCGAATTCAAGCTGCGCGACGGGTTGGCCTTCCCGCTAATCACGCTCGATGGCCAGATCGTCATGGTGTCACTTGGCGGCGAGGCTGTCGAATTGTCGAGCGCCGAGTTTGGGCTGGTGTCGCTTGTCTCGACTTATGCGATTGGCCGCGCAATGCAACTCCACACCATGGCGGGCAAAACCATCGATCATGTCGAATTAACGCCGCGTGAGCGCGAATGCCTGCAATGGGCCGCCGTTGGCAAGTCCGAATGGGAGATCTCACAAATTCTCGGCATTTCGGAACACACGTCAGAGAAACACCTTCTTAACGCCAAAAGCAAACTCGGTGCCGTCAACCGGGTCCAGGCCGTCGCGGAAGCGATAAGGCGCGGCTATATTAACTAGGTCGGCCGCGCCGGCCTAGAAATTCTTGCTTGCGTGATCGCGTAATTTTTTTGGGAAAGCACGGCCGTATCTTCCTATTGAAACAGGAGACGGCAAAATGCTCTTTTCCCTCACGACCCAGGAATTGATGGAACGGCCCGACCTCTGGGAGTCAGTTCATCGTTTGCGTTACAAGATTTTCGTCGAAGAGATGGGATGGACCGATCTGCAGCGCCCCGATGGCCTGGAGATCGATCAATTCGACCACGACGAGGCAGTGCACCAGATCGTCATCCGCAATGGCGAGCTCGCCGGTTACCAGCGGATGTTGCCGACGACTCGGGCACATCTTCTAACCGATGTGCTGGCGGACCTTTATGAGGGAACCCCACCGTCGGGCCCGAATGTCTATGAACTGACCCGCTATGCGGTTGCACCGGGGTTCCGCGACGGCCGGCGCGGCGTGTCGACGGTCGGCACGGAGCTGATCGCCGGCTTCGTCGAGTGGGGTCTGAAGCGCAACGTCAACCAGGTTATCATCGAATTCGAGCCGATGTGGGTGCTTCGCGCGCTGCAGCTGCATTTCCTGGCAACGCCGCTCGGTTACCAGCGTACCTATGGCAACCAGCAGGTGGTTGCCACACTGCTCACCTTCAACGAGCACACGCTCGACGTGGTGCGTTCGCGCCGCAACCACTTTGCGCCGGTGCTGGCCAGAGGGTACCCGGACATGCTCGGACAGAGGCGCGCCTCGTGAGATTGGAGAGAGGCCATGAACGTTCACTCAAAAGCAGAATTCCGCAATCACACGCTGATCGTCACGGTATCGTCGGGTGACGGCCGCCCGGTGCTGGACAGGCTGGCCTATGAAAGCCTGGCCAGGACATTCCATGAAGCCGCTGCCGACGACGACGTCCGCGTCGTGGTCCTGCGCGGTCTGGCCGGGTGCTTCTGCCTCGGCGCCGATTTCTCCGAATTTCTCGACGCCACCAAACATCGGCGACTGATCGACGCCGTTACCGATATGTTTCGCACGCTGGCGACATTCCCGAAACCGGTCCTTGCCTGTGTCGACGGCGACGCCGTCGGCGTCGGCTGCACCCTCCTGTTCCACTGCGACATGGTGATCGCCTCGAGCAAGAGCACGTTTCGGGTGCCGTTCGTCGATTTCGGCCTGGTGCCGGACGCGGCGACCAGCATCCTGGCGCCGCAGAAGCTCGGCTATGCCGGGGCGTTCCGCTTCTTCTGCCTGGGCGACACGCTCGCCGCCGAAGATGCCAGGGCACTGGGCCTTGTCGGCGAGATCGTGACGGACGCCAGCGTCGAGGAAGCCACGTTGGCAAGAGCCAGGCAACTCGCCAAGAAGCCTGTCGCGGCGCTGCAGCAGACGCGCGACCTGCTTAGGGGCGACACCGGCGCGCTCTGCGACCGCATCGACCAGGAGATCTCGCTCTTCCAGCAGGCGCTGCAGGACGACACTACGCTGAAGCGACTGCAGCGGATTGCCCGGCTGGCGGCATGACAGCCGCGTATCGATGAGGTGAGCTTATTTTTCGAGGAAAGTCGGCCCTTCGCCGATGATCTTCTTGTCTACCTTACCGATGACGTCTAGATCGCGGCCGTCATAGGGAAGCGACAGGAGAATGCGCTGCATGACGGCCAGCCGCGCGCGCCGCTTGTCGTTCGCCCGCACAATGATCCAGGGCGCGAACTCCTTGTGCGTGCGTTCGACCATCAGATCGCGCGCCTTGGTGTAGTCGTCCCATTTGGTGATGCCGGCGATGTCGATCGGCGAAAACTTCCAGCTCTTCAGCGGGCTCCAGCGACGGTCGTGGAACCGCTCGAGCTGTGTTTCCCGACCGATGTTCAGCCAGAATTTGAAGAAATGGATGCCTTCGTTGCGGATCATCCGCTCGAAATGCGGAACCTCGTCCAGAAATTGCTCGTGCTGCTCGGGCGTGCAGAATCCCATCACCGGTTCAACACCGGCGCGGTTGTACCAGGAGCGGTCGAAGGTGACGAATTCGCCCGACGTCGGGAAGTGGTCGACGTAACGCTGGAAGTACCATTGTCCAAGCTCGGTGGGTGTTGGCTTGGTCAGCGCCACGTTGCGCGCCGTGCGAGGGTTCAGATACTGGCGCAAAACGAAGATCGTGCCGCCCTTGCCGGCAGCGTCGCGCCCCTCAAACAGCGACATTACCCGCTTGCCTGTCGACTGCAGCCACGCCTGCGCCTTGACCAGCTCGATCTGCAGCTTCTCTAACCTCTCGTCATACTCCTCGCTCTTCATTTTCTTGTCGTAAGGGTAGCCGCCGGCGGTGAGCTTGCGGTCCTCGATCCAGTCGGGAAGCGTCGGGGCCTCGATGTCGAACTCCCGCTCCTTGCCGTCGATCATGATCTTCAGCGGCCCCGATGAAGCTGCAGCGGGGCTTTCCTTGGCGTTTTTCATCGAGACGAACCTTTCCAGCCTCCGGACTCATGCTATTGGAAGCCTTACTGCATCGGCCCGAATATCGGAATCGATTTTCGGAAAGAACGATGCAGCAGATAAACCGGTAGAGCGTCCTTTGTGCGCCCAATTGGACGCACGGCGCTCTAGCGTCGGTCCAGTAGGAAGTTATTGAGCGTTGGCCGCACACGGAGCGCAGGCGACGGAGCGCAAATGGCCGATATCGGCACAGAGCGGAAAGGCAGGGCGCAAGCCATCGCCATGCGGCTGTGGAACAGCCGCTGGCTGCTCGCGGCCGGCTTCGCTGCGGTTCTGATCGTTTATGGTTTTGCCGGCATGTCTGGCTATGTGGTGCTGCTGGCAGGCGCCGTGCTGGTTGCCGCTGCGATACTGCCGGCCGGCGTCGCCCGTCAATCGACCAAAAATGCCGCGGCCGTCGAGGCGAGCGGCTTGCAACAACTTTCCGGCGAATATCTCGCGGCAGCGGTTGCCGATCCGCTGATCATTTTCGATCGTTCCGCCGCCATCGTCCATGCCAACGCCGCCGCCTTTGCAGCCTTTGGCGGGATTGCCCCCGGCATGTCGCTGTCGCTGAAATTCCGCGCGCCCGAAATGCAGTTCTTGCTGGATAATATTTTGGCAGGCAACGTCGCATCGGACAGCGTCGACTACATAGAAAGGCTGCCGGTCGAACGAGCCTATCGGGTGAGCGCGTCTTCTGTCGGTCACGCCACGGATCTCTACGTGCTGGTGTTTAAGGACCAGAGCGAAGCGCGCCGGATCGACAGAATGCGCGCCGACTTCATTGCCAATGCCAGCCACGAGCTGCGCACGCCTCTCGCCTCGATTGCCGGCTTCATCGAGACGCTGCGCGGGCCGGCCCGCAACGACCCTGCGGCACGCGAGCAGTTCCTGCAGATCATGCAGAACCAGACCAGCCGCATGGCGCGCCTCATCGACGACCTTCTGTCGCTGTCACGGCTGGAGATGAAGCCCTATCTCAAGCTGGGAACCGAGGTCGATCTGCGCCAGGCCATCGACAGCGTAATCGATTCGCTTGGGCCGCTCGCCAAGGAAAACGGCGTCGTCATCGAGCGTGATTTTGCGGAAGGACCGCTCGCCGTGCCCGGCGATCGGGACGAGCTTTTCCAGGTCTTCGAAAACCTGCTGGAAAACGCCTGCAAATATGGTCAGTCGGGCGGACGCGTCGTGGTGTCGATCACGCGCAGCGACAGCGATACCGAACCGGGGATCGACGTCACTATCAGGGATTTCGGCCCCGGCATTCCCGAAGAACACATCCCGCGCATCACCGAGCGCTTCTACCGCGTCGACGTCGAGAACAGCCGGACCCAGAAGGGCACCGGCCTTGGCCTGTCCATCGTCAAGCATATCCTGACCCGGCACAACGCCAGGCTCTCCATCTGGTCGGAAGTCGGCAAGGGTGCGGCGTTCACCGTCCATTTGCCGGCTCGCTGACGCAGTACTATCTCTAGCCCATGATGGGCCGTTTCTTTTTTCTGTCATCCGGCTAGCGTATCAGCGGGGATTCGAGGGAGCGACTCAACCACAAGATCCCGGGAAGGCATTTGGTCCATGCAGTCCGTGCACATCGTCAGCGCCTATGACGAGGAGCTGAAATATCTGTCGAAGCGCATCGCGGCGATGGGCGGGCATGCCGAGCGCATGGTCGAGCAGGCCGTCGCGGCACTGGTCAATGCGGATCCGGGACTTGCCCAGAAAGTCATTCGAGACGACCTGGTTCTGGATGAGGGGCAGCGCGAGATCGACGATAAGGCGATCATCATCATCGCCAAGCGCCAGCCGATGGCGACGGATCTGCGCGAGATCGTCGGTGCGATCCGCATCTCGGCGGACCTCGAACGGGTAGGCGACCTCGGCAAGAACGTCGCCAAGCGAGTGGTTGCTGTCGCTGATGGGCGGCAGCCGAGCAGCCTGTTCCGCGGCCTCGAGGCTTTGGCTAATCTGGCGCTGACACAGCTCAAGGAAGTACTCGACGTCTACGCATCGCGGTCGGTGGAAAAAATCGGTTTCGTGCGCGACCGCGACGACCAGATCGATGCCATGTACACCTCGCTGTTTCGCGAGTTGCTGACTTACATGATGGAAGACCCACGCAACATCACGCCGTGCACGCATCTCCTGTTTTGCGCCAAGAACATCGAGCGCATCGGCGACCACGCCACCAACATCGCCGAGACGATCTACTATATCGTCACCGGCGACCAGATGCCGGCCGATCGTCCGAAGGGCGACAAGACGGACAAGATTATTCTTCCCGCAACGCAACCAGCGAAATGAGCGTCTCTCGATACTAATGCGAATTTCGGATTCGCCACCTGACCGAAAGTTGCGCTAAGCTTTCGACGCGCCGACTTCTCAGTTCCGCGACGAAGGCCCCGCCTTCAGGAGGCTGCGATGGAATATGTCCGCGAGTTTACTCCTGGGCCGCCGATGTCGGGTATAATCGCTTGCGGCGTCTATACGGCTGGGCGGCGCATCGCCGACATTCCGATCGAGGAAGCCGGCGAATGGGCCGGGAAGCCGGGCCACGTGGTCTGGATCGGACTGCTGGAGCCCGACCGCAATTTGTTACTGCGCGTCCAGGCGCAATTCCATCTGCATGAACTGGCGATCGAGGACGCCGAGCATCCGCACCAACGGCCGAAGATCGAGCAATATGGCGATGCCCTGTTCATCGTTGCCCGCACGGCGCAGTTGATCGACAGCCGTGTCACCTTCGGCGAGACGCATCTGTTCGTCGGCGCCGGCTATATCGTCAGCGTCAGGCATGGCCCGTCGACCTCCTACGCCGCCGTTCGCCAGCACTGGGAAAGCTGTCCGCATTCCCTCGCCAAGGGCGAGGATTTCGTCCTCTACGCCATTCTCGATTTCATCGTCGACAACTACATGCCCGTGCTCGAGCAGATCGAAAACGAGGTCGAGGCGATCGAGGACAAGGTTCTGCTGAAACCGATGACCGGCTCCGATATCGAGCGGCTTTACATGCTGCGCCGCGATCTCCTGCGCCTGCGCAACGCTGCTCTGCCGCTGGTGGAGGTCTGCCGGCGGCTGACCAGCGCCGATCTGCCGCAAATCCACACAGCCATGCATCCGCTGTTTCGCGACGTCACCGACCACATCCGCACTGTCCAGGAAAAGATCGACAGCCTGCGTGAGGTTCTCGCTTTCGCCTTCGAGGCGAGCCTTCTGGTCGGTCAAAGCCAGGAGACGGCGATTTCCAAGAAGCTTGCCTCATGGGCCGCCATCTTGGCCGTGCCCACGGCACTCGCCGGCATTTACGGCATGAATTTCAGCGACATGCCGGAACTGAGGATGGAATATGGCTACCCGGCCGTCCTGGCGGCAATTGGCCTGATCTGCACGTTTCTTTACTGGCGGTTTCGCAAGAATGGGTGGCTGTAAGGGTAAGGGAATAGGCAGTAGCCAGTAGGGAATAGGCAATACGGAAGTGAGTTGTTGGCGAAACGACCCTTGTGAAGCGCTATCTTCCCCTACTGCCCACTGCCTATCTATGCCGCCGCCGCTCCGATGCTGGCTGAAACGCCACGCGGGCGTGGTACTTGCAGTAGGGGCCGGTTTCGGCGGCGTCGTTGCCGCAGAAATGGAAATCTTCCGAAAGCGGATCGCCATTCGGCCATTTGCAGGTGCGCTCGTTCAGCTCGACGAGTTGCAGATGCCGCGAGATCGGCACGACGACGTTCTCGACCGGGCGGATATAGTGGCGCGCCACCGGTTCGGCATCGAACTGCGCCTTGAGCGCGGTCGCACCGATCGACATCGACGTGGTGGCATGGCGCGTGGCGCTTGCTGCCCGGGACACCGATTTCTGGATCGTCGATCCCTGTACCGTCTTCTTCTGGCGTGCCGGTGAGGCGGTCGTGCGTCCGCGACCGGACAGTTTCAGCCGGTGCACTTTGCCGATGACGGCATTGCGGCTGACCCCGCCAAGCTGTGCGGCGATCTGGCTGGCGCTGAGGCCCTCCGACCACAATTTTCTGAGAAGTTCGACTCGCTCGTCAGTCCAGTTCATGAGACCGCGCTCCTGCTGAAACGTGCGGCAATCGGAATCCATTCCCGACCCGGCTTCTGCCGGGCAGACACCACATATATCGGGTGATTAGGTCCGCCGCACGAAATCTAGTTATTTCTCTACTACAATTACCTTATGCGCTGACTCGGTGACAAGAGTCCCAAGGCCAACACGAATCGGTTTTTTCGGTTTTCCCCAACTTGCCCGGTCGCTTATGAGCCGGCGTTATGCTGGAGGGCTTGCCGCACGTCCTTGCGCGACCTTTTCGTTGACTTCACGGCCGAAAAACACGATAAGCCACAAGGGCCGCCGCTTTGGCGGCTTTTTGATTTTTCCGGTTCCGGAGACGCATATAATGAGCGGTTCGGCGCTTTTCGAGACCTTTGTTCGCGCACCCCTGGCTTTCGACCACGGTGAAGGCACCTGGCTGGTCACCGATAAGGGCGAGCGATATCTCGATTTCGCCGGCGGGATCGCCGTCAATTCATTGGGCTACAGCCATCCGCATTTGGTCGCGGCCCTCACCGAGCAGGCCGCCAAGCTCTGGCACGTCTCCAATCTGTACGAGATTCCGGGACAGAGCCGGCTCGGCGAGCGGCTGGCCGACGCCAGCTTCGCCGACAAGGTGTTCTTCACCAATTCCGGCGCAGAGGCGCTCGAATGCGCCATCAAGACGGCGCGGCGCTACCACTTCGTCAAAGGCCATCCCGAGCGATACCGCACAATCACCTTCGAAGGCGCCTTCCACGGCCGTACCCTGGCGACCATCGCCGCCGGGGGCCAGTACAAATACCTGGAAGGTTTCGGCCCCAAGGTCGACGGCTTCGATCAGGTCGGCTTCGACGATGTGGATGCAGCCGAAAAGGCGATCACGCCTGAAACCGCGGCGATCCTGATCGAGCCGGTGCAAGGCGAGGGCGGCATCAGGCAAGTGCCGACGCAATCGCTGAAGCGGCTCAGGCAGCTCTGCGATCAGCACGGACTGCTTCTGATTTTCGACGAGGTCCAATGCGGCGTCGGCCGCACCGGAAAGCTGTTCGCGCATGAATGGGCGGGCGTCACCCCCGACCTGATGGCGGTGGCCAAGGGCATCGGCGGCGGCTTCCCGATGGGTGCCTGCCTCGCCACCGACGAGGCGGCGGTCGGCATGACCGCCGGCGTGCACGGCACCACCTTCGGCGGCAATCCGCTGGCGATGGCGGTCGGCAACGCCGTGCTCGACGTGGTGCTGGAAGACGGCTTTCTCGAGGACGTCCGGCGCAAGGCGCTGCTGTTGAAGCAGGGGCTTGCCGGTGTCGCCGACGAATTTCCGGATGTTATCGAAAGCATCAGGGGCACCGGCCTGATGCTTGGGCTTAAATGCGCGATGCCCAACACCAAGGTCACGGTGGCACTGCGTGACCAGCATCTCTTGACGGTTCCGGCCGGCGACAACGTTATCCGCCTGCTGCCGCCTCTCACCGTCACCGACGCCGAGATCCACGAGGCGCTCGAGCGCATTCGTGCCGGCGCCAAGAGCCTGGCGGATGCCATCGTCGCTGCCGCTGCGAAGTAATCCTGGAATTCCTGATGTCCCTTCGCCATTTTACCGATCTTTCTGCCGTTTCCGAAGGCGATCTGCGCTTCATGCTCGACGACGCAGCTGTGCGAAAGGCAAGGCTCAAGGCCGGAGAACGCAGCAAGCCGCTCGAAGGCAAGGTGCTGGCGATGATCTTCGACAAGCCGTCGACGCGCACGCGCGTATCGTTCGACGTCGGCATGCGGCAGTTGGGTGGCGAGACGATCATGCTGACCGGCACCGAGATGCAGCTTGGCCGCTCGGAGACCATTGCCGACACGGCCAAGGTGCTGTCGCGCTATGTCGATGCCATCATGATCCGCACCACCTCGCATGACCGGCTGTTGGAACTGACGGAAAACGCTACGGTCCCCGTCATCAACGGGCTGACCGACGAGACCCATCCCTGCCAGCTGATGGCCGACATCATGACCTTCGAAGAGCACCGCGGTCCGGTGGCCGGCAAGACGATCGCCTGGACCGGCGACGGCAACAACGTGCTGCATTCGCTCCTGGAGGCATCTGCGCGGTTCCATTTCAAGCTGAACGTCGCCGTGCCCGAGGGCAGCGAACCGGCTCAGAAGCATGTCGACTGGTCGAAAGCCAATGGCGGCAAGCTGAAATTCACCCGCTCGCCCGAGGAGGCCGTTCACGAGGCCGACTGCATCGTCACCGACTGCTGGGTGTCGATGGGCCAGGAGCACCGTGCCCGCGGCCACAATGTCTTCCTGCCCTATCAGGTCAATGCGGCACTGATGGCGAAAGCCAAGCCGGACGCGCTGTTCATGCACTGTCTGCCGGCGCATCGCGGTGAGGAGGTTACCGACGAGGTCATCGACGGACCGCATTCTGTGGTGTTCGATGAGGCCGAGAACCGGCTCCATGCCCAGAAGGCGGTCCTGGCCTGGTGCCTGGGCGCTTGATACGGGCCGCGATGATCCGGGCCGGCCTGATCTGCGCCGCCTTGATCTGGGCCGCCTTGATCCGGGAGTGGGTGGTGCCTATCTCAGGCGCATCACGCAAATCGAGCGCGTCTCGTCGCATGCGCCCCGGAGGGCGGCATCGCCGCGCCCCGGAGCTTTGTCATGTTGGAAACTCATCAATTGGCTGAACATAAACCCAAGCTCGGCGAATTCGGCTACGCCGGCGACGATCATGTCGTGCCGTTCGAGGTCGGCCCGCTCGACGTGCGCGGCCGCACCGTCCAGCTCGGGCCGATGCTCGACGCCATTCTCAGCCGCCACGACTATCCCGAGCCGGTCGCCCGGCTCCTGGCCGAAGCCTGTGTGCTGACGGTACTGCTCGGAACTTCGCTGAAATTCGAGGGCAAGTTCATTCTGCAGACCCGCACCGACGGGCCCGTCGACATGCTGGTCGCCGATTTCTCCACGCCGCACGCGCTGCGCGCTTATGCCCGCTTCGATGCCGACCGGCTGCAGGCTTTGACTTCTGCCGGCGAGACGTCACCGCAGACGCTGATCGGCAGCGGCATCCTGGCGCTGACCATCGACCAGGGCGCTCACACGCAACGCTACCAGGGCATCGTCCAGCTCGACGGTGTCACACTTGAAGATGCCGCACGCACCTATTTCCGCCAGTCGGAGCAGATTCCGACCGACCTCCGCCTTTCGGTTGCCAAGCTTCTGACACCCGGCGTCGGCGGTGCCCGCGAGCAATGGCGGGCCGGTGGCCTGCTGGCACAATTCCTGCCGCAGTCGGCGGAGCGTATGCGCGTACCCGACCTTCCCGGTGGCGACGGCGATCCGCGTGAGGAAATCCATGACCCGACCGACAATTCCTGGCAGGAGCTGCTGGCGCTGCTTGGTACTATTGAACCGACCGAGCTGATCGATCCGACGATCGGCGCCGAACGGCTGCTTTACCGGCTTTTCCACGAGCATGGCGTCCGCGTGTTCGGCGGCGTGCCGGTCGCCGACCAGTGCTCATGCTCGAGGGAGAAGATCCGCGGCATTCTCGAAGGCTTTTCCGCCGAGGAGATCAGGGACAGCACCGAGGATGGCAGCATTCACGTCGCCTGCGAATTCTGCTCGAAGCAATATGACTTCGACCCGGCGGAGTTTGCAGCGGCTGGATGACGGCCCTCAATTGACGGTGCGCCGCGTGCCCGGCAAATCGAGCGAGAAGGCGGGGATGGCGACGTCGAACGTCTCGCCCCGCTTGTTGCGCATTGTGTAGTGCCCGACCATGATGCCGGACGGGGTCGAGAGCGGGCATCCAGACGTATACTGATAGCTGTCGCCGGGGTTGAGTCCGGGTTGCTCGCCGACGACCCCCGGGCCGCGCACTTCCTCGACTTTGCCGGTACCGTCGGTAATGTGCCAGTAGCGTGACAGAAGCTGCACGAACTCATCCGACTGATTGTCGATGGTCACCTGGTAGCCCCAGACATAGCGGTTTTGCGGCGGGTCGGAGTGATCCTCCAGATAGAACGGCCTGACCTGCACTTCGATGTTGCGGGTGACGGCGCTGTACATAAACTGCTCCAAAGCAATGTAGATGGAACTTTCGATGCTCAGCGCAGTTTGGTCAACGATGCGCAGCATCTTCTTGCCCGATCTCAAGCGCAGGTGCCGAAAAACAATGTCATTTGAGTGACACATGACAATGATGGTGTGCAGGCTTGTGCCGGACGACTCAGCGTTCTGTCGAATTGTTGAAAACGGCTGTCATGCGGCCGGCATTTCTGGAGTGACCAGATCTCGATGGAACCGACATTCGCAGCCGCCCTCCTTTCCATAGCCCTCCTTCTTTCAAATCTCGCCAGCATCTTGTTAGCTTCGCAGAAGCTGAAGCGACCAGCCAGTATTGCACCGCCCGCGGCCAACGCGCCGCCGGTATCGATCGTCATCCCGGCGCGCGGCGTCGAGCCGTTTGCCGAAGAGACGCTGGAGCGCGCCTTCTCCCTCGACTGGCCGCGCTATGAACTCATCTTCTGCGTCGCCCATGCCGACGACCCGGTGGTCAAGCCGATCGCCGCCGCAATGGCGCGCTTTCCAGCTATTCGCGCCCGCCTTCTAATCGGTGACGACCGCATCAGCGGCAATCCAAAACTCAACAATTGCGTGAAGGGTTGGGAGGCGGCGCATTATCGCTGGGTCATCCTTGCCGATTCCAACGTGCTTATGCCAAGCGATTACGTCCAGCACCTGATGGCGGCGTGGCGGCACGACACCGGCCTCGTCTGTTCGACGCCGATCGGCTCGCGGCCGGACGGCTTCTGGGGGGAGGTCGAATGCGCCTTTCTCAACACGCTGCAGGCACGCTGGCAGTACGCTGGAGAGGCGCTCGGCCTCGGCTTCGCCCAGGGCAAGAGCATGTTGTGGAACAAGCCGATGCTCGATGCCAATGGCGGCATCCGCGCGCTTGCCGCCGAGATCGCCGAGGACGCCGCCGCGACCAAGCTGGTCAACGGGCTCGGACTGCGAGTCAATCTTGTCGCCTCTCCCTTCGAACAGCCGCTCGGCCGGCGCACGCTTGGCGAGATCTGGTCGCGGCAGGCGCGCTGGGCGCGGCTGCGCCGCGTCACCTTTGCACTGTTCTTTGCCCCCGAAATCCTGATCGGCGCGGCACCGCCGCTAGTGCTTGCACTGATCGCCGCGGCTGACGCCGGCGTCAGCCTGCCGGCAACCGCCATCGCCGTGCTGGTCGCGGCCTACCTGCCGGAATGCGCCTTGGCCTCGACCAAGGGATGGCACCTGTCGCCGCGCACGATCCCGGCGATGATGGCACGAGACCTGATGCTTCCCGTCATTTGGGCGCGCGGATGGCTGAGCGGCGCCATCGACTGGCGCGGCAACGTGATGACTATCCAGACGAAGACTGTCGCGGAGCTGGAAGAGACCCCGTCCGGCGCCTGATCGGCACGTCCCCGCTGCCTCTGTTCGGCCAGCCCTTATCCGGCAACTCTCAGTGCCTGCTCGATGTCTTCGAGCAGGTCGTCGGCGTCCTCAAGGCCGACTGACAGCCTGAGCGTTCCCGGTCCGATGCCGAGCTCGGCGCGGGCTTCATCAGTCAAGTTCTTGTGTGTGGTCGTCGCCGGATGGGTGATCAGGCTCTTGGCGTCGCCGAGATTGTTGGAAATCAGCACGACGGCGAGTGTGTTCTGGAAGGCAAAGGCCGCCTGCTTGCCGCCCTTCACATCGAAGCAAATCAGCGTCGAGCCGCCTGACATCTGCTTCTTGACCACGGCCGCTTGCGGGTGGTCGGCGCGGCCGGGATAGATGACGCGGGCGATTTGCGGGCGCTCGGCCAGGAAATCCGCGATGCGGCCGGCACTTTCCGTCTGCTGGCGTACGCGTAGCGGCAGCGTCTCCAGGCCTTTCAGCAGCGTCCAGGCATTGAAGGGCGAGAGGCTTGGGCCGGTGTGGCGGAAATAGTCATGCAGATTCTCGTCGATCCATTTCTTGTCCGACAGAACGATGCCGCCAAGACAGCGCCCCTGGCCGTCAATATGCTTCGTGGCCGAATAGACGACGATGTGGGCGCCGAGCTGCAGAGGTTTCTGCTGCAAGGGCGTAGCGAAGACATTATCGACGATCAGCCTGGCGCCGATCGAATTGGCAAGTGCCGCGACGGCGGCAATGTCGACTACCTCCAGCGTTGGATTGGTAGGGCTTTCCAGGAAAAACAGTTTGGTGTTTGGCTTGACCGCCTTTTCCCAATTGGCGATGTCGGTGCCGTCGACCAGCGTTGCCTCAATGCCGTATTTCGGCGCCAGCGTCTCGATCACCCAGCGGCAGGAGCCGAACAGCGCGCGCGCCGCCACGATATGGTCGCCCGCCTTGGCGCTACACAGCAGTGCTGCCGTCACCGCCGCCATGCCGGATGCCGTGGCGCGCGCGTCCTCGGCTCCTTCCAGCGCGCACATGCGTTTCTCAAACATGTCGACCGTCGGATTGGCATAGCGCGAATAGATGAAGCCCGGCTCCTCGCCCTTGAAGCGGGCCTCCGCCGCTTGCGCCGTCTCGTAGACATAGCCTTGGGTGAGATACATCGCCTCGGAGGTCTCGCCAAAGCCGGAACGCAGCGTCCCGGCATGCACGAGTGCGGTCTGAGGCTTCCAGTCGCGCTTCTTGGTCATCATTCCATCCAAACACCAAAATTGGTCCAAACAACAAAAAACCGGCCGCGAAAGTCGCAACCGGTCCATATGGCCTTGCGGCCCGACGGTCCTTTAGCGACTTGTTTAACGTGGCTGCAAGCCGACCGGCCAAATCACCACGGGATAACGAGCTTTAGACCCGCGCCACGCTTGCGTCAATTGCCGGCATGATTAAGAGGGTTGTACCAAGCAGGTGCCAAAGGCGTCCACGGTCGGACCTGCGACAGAACAAGACCTCGCCCGGCGTTCGAACGGAGCCAGACCCTTGCGGCAGACAGGCATTCTTCCCGATCAGGATATTTCCGCGCTGTTCCAGACGGGCGCGCTGAAGTCGCCGCGCATGCTCGATGCCGATCAGATCCAGCCGGCCAGCCTTGACCTCAGGCTCGGCGACAAGGCATGGCGAGTGCGTGCTTCCTTCTTGCCCGGCCCGGACCACAGGGTTGTCGACAAGCTCGACCGGCTGAAGCTGCACGAGATCAACCTCGCCGAAGGTGCCGTGCTGGAAACCGGCTGCGTCTACATCGTGCCGCTGCTCGAAAGCCTGGCGCTGCCCGCCCATATTTCCGCCTCCGCCAACCCGAAGAGCTCGACCGGACGGCTCGATATCTTCACCCGGGTAATGACCGACCGTGGCCACGAGTTCGACAAGATCGCTGCCGGCTATGAAGGCCCGCTCTATCTGGAGGTCAGCCCGCGCACTTTCCCGATCGTCGTGCGGACCGGCTCGCGGCTGTCGCAGATCAGGTTCCGCACCGGCAATGCGCTCTTGTCGGAAAGCGAGCTGCACGAGTTGCACCGCGCCGAAATGTTGGTCGCCACCGAACCACCCAACATCTCAGGCGGGGGAATCGCGCTGTCGATCGATCTCGACGGCGACAAGGACGGGCTGGTCGGCTATCGCGGCAAGCACCACACGGGCCTGGTCGACGTCGACAAGCGCGCCGCGCACGATGTCGTCGATTTCTGGGAGCCGCTCTACAAGAGCGGTGCCGGCGAGCTGGTGCTCGATCCGGACGAATTCTATATTCTGGTGTCGCGCGAGGCGGTGCATGTGCCGCCACTCTACGCCGCCGAAATGACGCCTTTCGACCCGCTGGTCGGCGAGTTCCGCGTCCATTATGCCGGTTTCTTCGACCCGGGTTTCGGCCATTCGGCGTCGGGCGGCACCGGCAGCCGGGCGGTGCTCGAGGTGCGTAGCCACGAAGTGCCGTTCATCCTCGACCACGGCCAGATCGTCGGACGGTTGGTCTACGAGCACATGCTGAAACGGCCGCAGGCGCTCTACGGCACAGATCTCGGCTCGAACTATCAGGCGCAGGGTCTGAAACTGTCCAAGCATTTCCGCGCCGCGCGATGATCTTGTTCGCAAGCCGTCAGCCGCGAAACAGATATTCTTTCGCGGCGCCAAGGCAGCCATGAAACTGACCGACAAAGAGCAGTTCTCGCACTGCCAATCGCTTCTTCCCCCAAAATCCTCTGGTTTGCTTCTCGTCGTCAAGTGAGGCGCTTGAGCTGGACCGCAAGGGGAACAACTGCTTGCCGAGACATCCCAGCACATGGGCTCTGGCGGAGTCGATACCGCAGGCTCTGCCATTGTCGTTCAGTCTGTCAGCGCGGAGTGCGGACGTCATGCGATCCGCGTTGCGCATCAGAAAGCTCACTTGCGATTTCGAATAGCCGGTGGCCAGAAGCCGGTTAGTCATCGACATCCGGGCTTCGCGATAGGATTTTGCGCTGCATTGTCCGGCGCTGTAAGCCGACGGGGAGAAAAAGGCGAGGAACAGGACTAAACTTAGGGACACAGTGCCAATCCGCAGGCCGTTCATTTTCGTTCCTGAATTCTGTCACCAGTTTACAACGCCTTCACCGCCACCTTCACCGGCTGCTCGATTTCAAGCGGGTTGCGCAGCGGCAGGCCGAAATCCTGCGCCTCGATTTCAAATACGTCACCGGCCTCGGTCCTGATGCCGTCGGCGAAGGACAGCGTCGCCGTGCCGAACATGTGTACATGCACATCACCCGGCTGGCGGAAGGCCGAGTATTTGAAGTGGTGATGCTCGAGATTGCCAATGGTGTGCGACATGTTCGCCTCGCCCGACAGGAACGGCTTTTCCCAAAGCAGCTTGCCGTCGCGCAGGATGCGTGAAGCGCCGCGGATATCGGACGGCAGGTCGCCGATCAGGATCTCCGGGCCGAACGAAGCGTTGCGCAGCTTGGAATGGGCGAGGAAGAGATAGTTTACACGCTCGGTGACGTGGTCGGAAAACTCGTTCGACAGGGTGAAGCCGACGCGGAACGGGGCGCCGTCGTCGCCGATCACATAGATCCCGGCGATCTCCGGCTCCTCGCCGGCATCCTGGGCGAAGGCCGGCGACACAAGCGCCGCACCGGGCGCCACCGCCATAGTGCCGTTGCCCTTGTAGAACCATTCCGGCTGCACGCCGATCTGGCCCTTCGCCGGCTTGCCACCCTCAAGCCCCATGCGGAACATCTTCATGGAATCGGTCAGCTGTTCCTCGCCGTCCGTGCTGAGCTTCTTGTGCATGGAATCGCGGGTCGCGGCGGAGCCGAGATGCGTCAGCCCGGTGCCGGTGAGATGGAGATGCGCCGGATCGGGATGGTTGATCGGCGACAGCAGTCGTCCCTTCTTGTAGGCTGCGTCCAGATCGATGGTTTCGCCGAAGCCCTTGCGCTCGATCAGGGCGACAAGCCCGCTGCCGGTGCGCGCGGCTTCCATCGCCAGCGAATAGACGCTGCGCGCGCCGTTGATGACGCGGGTCTTGCCGCCGTTGCGGGCAACGACGCGGATCGTCTCGGCGTCGTCGAGGATCTGTGAGATCAGCATGGTAACCCTCTCTGAATTGCGGGCTTGGCGTGCCTTTCTTGGCAAACCCTGCCCGGCGCGGCTCGGACCGTTGTCCGCGCCTCGATTGAAATTCTTCGTCCGGATTGCGCTCGCGGATCAGGTCCCTCGAGGGACTTCTTTGCGCCGCCCGGCAGCGCCGCGATGTGACCCGTATGCCTCCTGGTTGCCTCTCAAGCCTTGTTCTTGTTGTAGACGTCGAAGACGACGGCGCCGAGCAGCACCAGGCCTTTGACCACCTGCTGCCAGTCGACATTGACGCCCATGATCGACATGCCGTTGTTCATGACGCCCATGATGAAGCCGCCGACCACCGCGCCGATGACCTGGCCGACGCCGCCCATCGCCGAAGCGCCACCGATGAACACCGCGGCGATGACGTCGAGCTCGCTGCCGAGGCCGGCCGCCGGCACAGCCTGCCCCAGGCGCGCTGCGATAATCAGGCCGCCGAGTGCCGACAGCACGCCCATATTGATGAACACCATCAACGTCAGCCGTTCGGTCTTGATGCCCGATAGCTGGGCTGCCTTGGCATTGCCGCCCATCGCATAGATGCGGCGGCCGATCGTCATGCGTTTGGTAACGAAGACGAACAACGCGATCAGCACACCCATCACCGTGAGAACGATGGGGAGGCCCCTATAGGTGGCGAATTGGTAAACGAGAAACAGCGCCAGCGCGCTGATCACCAGGGTCTTGACGACGAACAGCGAGAAGGGCTCGGCTTCGTAGCCATGCTTCTCGCGGGTGCGCCGTGCCCTGAGCCCGAAATAGGCATAGGCGAGCACGGCGACGAGGCCGATCACGATCGTCGTCAGGTGCAGCGTGAGGCCGCTGCCGACAATGGTTTTGCCGGCGGCGTTCACGGTTGGCGGTATCAGTGTCAATGGGCCGATCAGGTCCGGAATGAAGCCGGAACTGAGCGCCTTGAAGCCGACTGGAAGCGGCCCCACGGAAGACCCGCCACCGAGCAGCGCCTGGCAGATGCCGCGGAAGATCAGCATGCCCGCCAGCGTGACGATAAAGCTCGGTATTCGGTGATAGGCAATCCAGTAGCCTTGTGCCGCGCCGATCGCACCACCGACGATCAGGCAGATGATCGACACCACCAGCGGATTGCTCAATGGGCCAAGCGGCCAGATGACCATCATCATCGCCGCCAGTGCGCCGATGAAGCCGGCGACGGAGCCGACGCTGAGATCGATGTGACCCGAAACGATCACCAGAAGCATGCCCAGCGCCATCACGATGATGAAGCTGTTCTGCTGCACGAGATTGCTGAGGTTCACCGGCTTGAACAGCGTTCCGGACGTGGTGAACTGGAAGAACACCATGATTGCGATCAACGCCAGGACCAACCCGTATTCGCGCAGATTGGTGACCAGCGCCGAGACGGCAATGCGAGGTCCCTGTTGTAGATCCTGGGCAACGCCGGTCTGCGGCCCGGGAGCGCTTTCGGTGCTCATGATGCTTTTCCTTCTCCGCGGACGATGGCGCGCATTATCTTTTCCTGGCTGGCGTCGCTTGCCGCCATTTCGCCGACGATGCGTCCTTCGTTCATGACGTAGATGCGGTCGGTGATGCCGAGCAGTTCGGGCATTTCCGACGAGATGACGATGATTGCCTTACCCTCGGAGGCGAGACGCGCGATGATCGTATAGATTTCATATTTGGCGCCGACGTCGATACCACGTGTCGGCTCGTCGAGGATCAGCACTTCCGGATTGGCGAACAGCCATTTCGACAGCACCACCTTCTGCTGATTGCCGCCAGAAAGGTTGCCGGTCATCTGGTAGACGCTCGAGGCGCGGATGTTGGTCCTGCCGCGATAATCGTTGGCGACCGAAAGCTCGCGCAAATCGTCGATCACGCCGTGGCGCGACACGCCGGGCAGGTTGGCCAGCGTGATGTTGTGCTTGATGTGGTCGATCAGGTTGAGACCGTAGGTCTTGCGGTCCTCGGTAACGTAGGCGATGCCGTGTTCCACCGCCTTGCTCACCGAAGAGACGTCGATCGGCTTGCCGTTTAGGAACACCTCGCCCGTTATGCGGCGGCCGTAGGACCGGCCGAACAGGCTCATGGCAAACTCGGTCCGGCCGGCGCCCATGAGCCCGGCAATGCCGACCACTTCGCCCTTGCGGGCGTTGAGGTTGATGCCCTTGATGACCTGCCGCTCGGCATGGATGGGGTGGTAGACCGACCAGTTTTTCACTTCGAGAACGGTCTCGCCGATGTTCGGCTCGCGCGGCGGATAGCGGTCGTCGAGCGAACGGCCGACCATCGAGGTGATGATGCGGTCCTCCGAGATGTCCTTCTTGGCCAGCGTCTCGATGGTCCGGCCGTCACGGATGATGGTGACTTTGTCGGCGACCCGGTTCACCTCGTTGAGCTTGTGCGAGATCAGGATAGAAGTGATGCCCTGCCGCTTGAATTCGAGCAGCAGATCGAGCAGCGCCTGGCTGTCCTTTTCGGACAGGCTCGCCGTCGGCTCGTCGAGAATGAGCAGCTTCACTTCCTTGCTGAGCGCCTTGGCGATCTCGACCAGCTGCTGCTTGCCGACGCCGATATTAGTGATCAGCGTGTTGGGGTCTTCCTTGAGGCCGACCTTCTTGAGCAGGGCGCTGGTGCGCGCCTCGTTCGCGTTCCAGTCGATGACGCCGTATCTGGCGTGCTCGTTGCCGAGAAAGATGTTTTCGGCGATCGACAGCATCGGCACCAGCGCAAGCTCCTGGTGGATGATGACGATGCCCTTGCGCTCGCTGTCGTGGATACCTTTGAAATGGCACTCGTCGCCGCGATAGATGATCTGGCCGTCATAAGTGCCGGACGGATACACGCCCGACAGCACCTTCATCAGCGTCGACTTGCCGGCGCCGTTCTCGCCGACCACGGCATGGATCTCGCCTTCCTCGACCATGAGCTTGACGTTCGACAGCGCCTTGACGCCGGGAAACGTCTTGGTGATGTCGCGCATCTCCAAAATCGTCGATGCCATTGAGAATACCACTCCTGCGAGGTCCGCAAACAATACCGGGCTGGCTCGCCAACGAAAAGGGGCCCTGCCTGCGCAGGACCCCAGGCTTTGTAACCGCGATTACTTCAGTTCTTCAGCCTTGATGTAGCCGGAGTCGACCACCAGCGCCTGGTAGTTCGACTTGTCGACGTCATGCGGCGTCAACAGGATCGAGGGAACGACCTTGACGTCGTTGTTGTAGGTCGTGGTGTCGAGGCCTTCCGGCTTGCCGCCAGAGAGCACCTTATCGACGAGTTCGACCGTCGCCTTGGCGAGTTCGCGGGTGTCCTTGAACACGGTCGAATACTGTTCGCCGGCGATGATCGCCTTGACCGAGGCGGTCTCGGCGTCCTGTCCGGTGACGATCGGCCATGGCTGATCGGCGGTGCCGTAGCCTACGGCGCGCAGCGAAGCGATGATGCCGCGCGACAGGCCGTCATAGGGCGAGAGCACGCCATCGACGCGGCTGCCGTCCGAGTAGTTGGCGGAGAGCAGATTGTCCATGCGGGCCTGGGCGGTTGCCGCCAGCCAGCGCAGCGTGCCGACCTTGTCCATGCCCATCTGGCCGGACTTCACGACGAGGGTCTTGTCGTCGATCAGCGGCTGAAGAACCGACATGGCGCCGTTATAGAAGAAGAACGCGTTGTTGTCGTCCGGCGAACCGCCGAACAGCTCGATGTTGAACGGTCCCTTCTTCTCGGGATAACCGAGGCCCTTGAGCAGCGATTTGGCTTGGATGACGCCGACGCCGAAATTGTCGAAGGTGGTGTAGTAGTCGACATTTGGCGTCTTCTTGATCAGGCGGTCGTAAGCGACGACGACAACGCCGGCGTCATTGGCCTTCTGCAGCGCATCGCCCATCGTGGTGCCGTCGATCGAAGCGATGATCAGCGCCTTCGGGCCCTTGGTGATTTCGTTTTCCAGCTGGCTGAGCTGGTTCGGAATGTCGTCCTGCGCATATTGCAGGTCGACAGTGTAGCCCAAAGCCTCGAGCTGGGACTTGACGGCGTCGCCGTCGTTGATCCAGCGCTGCGAGGTCTTGGTGGGCATCAGCACGCCGATCAGGCCTTCGCCCGCCTGCGCCGGCAGCGTCATGGCCGCGATGCCTAGGGCCGCGACGGCGGCCAGTGTCTTGATAATCTTCACATTAACTCTCCCTGGTTGATGGACGCGTACCCTTGGGTTTCGTGGGCCGCGCAATCGTGCAGGAGCGCCAAAGGCGCCGCTGCCGTCAATCGATCTCCGGTATCCTCCCAATCGGCCCCGAAACTCTGGTTTCAATCGATACGAGTTTTCTCTCGTCACTGATCGTCAAGTCTCAGGACGCGCGGAGGGTGTGTCGCTTTGCCATAACTGTCAAATGCGATCTTTGATGGTTGCTATATCGAGACTGATATGGCTTAGGCTAGTGAGGACGCTGCCGGATTTTGCCGGGGCGCCGGGCGTGCGAGTAGGGAAAAATCATGGCGGCGCTGCGAAATCCTGGCGGAATATCAGCCGGTTACGATGAAATCCCGGGCGATGGCGGAACCTTGCTGCGCAGCGGCTTGAGCCTGCGTCACATGCGCATGATCGCAGCCCTCGACGAGCACGGCCGGGTGAGCGCCGCGGCCCAGGTCATGAACATCTCGCAGCCGGCGGCCTCGCGCATGATCGCCGAGATGGAGGCCGTGCTCGATGTCAAGCTCTGCGAAAGGCTGCCGCGCGGCATCACGCTGACGCCCTATGGCAAGGCGTTGGCACGGCGCGCGCGATCGATCCTGCTCGAGATGCGCGAGGTCGACCGTGAGATTTTCGAGCTCAAGGCGGGCAAGGGCGGCTCGGTGTTCCTGGGGGCGGTAACAGCACCGGCGATCGAGCTGGCGGTACCGGCGATCCGCGAGATCCGGCGCCTCTATCCGCGCATCGAAATCACCATGCAGGTCGAGACCTCGAACGTGTTGGCGCGCGAGCTGATCGCCTCGCGCCACGATTTCATCATCGCCCGCATCCCCGACGACCTCAATCCGCGGCTGTTCGAAGCCCGCGTCATCGGCGTCGAGAAGGCCTGCCTGATCGTGCGCCGCGGCCACCCGCTGACCAAGGGCAAGGTGGTGCGGCTGGAAGACACCGCCGCCTATGACTGGGTTTTCCAGTCGGGCGGCTCGCCGCTGCGCCAGGCGATGGAGAGTAACTTTCTGAACCGAAACATCGCGCTGCCGGACCGCATCCTCAATACCAGCTCGCTGCTATTGACTCTGGTCATGGTCGCGCAATCCGACGCCATCGCACCGGTTTCGATCCAGGTCGCGAAGTTCATCCAGAACCCGGAAGGCCTGGCCGGCGCCATCGATGTTGTCCAGACCGAGTTCGACATCGAGGTCAGACCCTACAGCCTGATCACGGTGAAGAACCGCGCGCTGTCGCCGGCAGCCAAGATGCTGCACGATTTCATTTTGCGAGAGGTGGGCTGAGGCTTGGAGCGAATAGCGGGGCGCATTCCGTGGCCCCGAGCGGCGCCGGTGCACGTTGGCAATACCGAGGATGCTCAAAAAAGCCCGCCAGCAGAAGCCAGCGGGCAAAGGGTAGACATTCCGGTTGGGGTCATTCGAGGCCCCGCCGACCCTCAATGTGAAATATTCCAGGAACCGGTACATCGGCCAAACAGATGAAAGGCGGCCAGCCGGGTTGCAAAAAACTGGCTGTAAGTCCGCTGGTTTTCAACTGGCCAAAACAAGTGCAATGCACTGGGGCAAAAGCTGGAGCGGGTAGCGGGAATCGAACCCGCGCGTTCAGCTTGGGAAGCTGACAAGCTACCATTACATCATACCCGCGCTGGTTCCTCCGATATCATGGCCCGGCGCCGATGCGCAATCCGGTTTGAGGGCTCGGCTTGATGCAGGGCTGTCAACTGCGTATTTCTGGGCATGTGCCCGAATCGCGGCACCCGACTGTGGAGACAGGCCTTGTCCGCACTGAACCGCTTTCTCGGCGATACGCCGCTCCGGGTGATCCTGAAGCTGCTTGTGGTGTCGTTCCTCGTCGGCCTGGTCATGAATGCCTTCGGCTGGTCGCCGATGGACGTGCTTTACGGCATCCGCAACTTCTTCATCGACCTGTGGAATTTGGGCTTCCACGCCATCGACCGTTTCCTCGGCTACATCCTGCTCGGTGCTGTGATCGTCGTGCCGGCCTTCATCCTGCTCAGGATCGCCAATTTCAGGAAGTGAATTTCAGGCGTATTCCGCAGCCACCTCGAACAGGATGGCGTGGCGTGCGGCGAGTGCTGCGACATCCGCCGAATAGCCGCCGCCGATGACCCCGCACACCGGGATATCAAGCGTGCGGAAATGGCGGATCACCATATCGTCACGGGCGCGCAGCCCGTTATCCGTGAGCGACAACCTGCCGAGCCGGTCCTCGACATGGATATCGACGCCGGCATTGTAGAAGACGAGATCCCAGCGCCTTCGCGCCGACAGCTCCGGCAGGATGGCGTTCAGCCGCTCCAGATAGGCTGCATCGCCGGCGCCGTCGGGCAGGGCGATGTCCAGATCGGAGGCGATCTTGCGCGCGGGGTAGTTGCGGTCGCCATGCATGGAGAAGGTGAACACGCGCGGCTCGTCGCCCAGGATGTCGGCCGTGCCGTCGCCCTGATGCACGTCGAGGTCGACGACCAGGATGTTTTGGGCAGCAGCTTCGGCGAGCAGCACCAGCGCGGCAACGGCTACGTCATTGAAGGTGCAGAAGCCGGCGCCTTGCGCGCGCCGCGCATGATGGCTCCCGCCGGCGGTGTTGCAGGCGATGCCGTTCAGCAAGGCCAGCCGCGCTGCCAGCACCGTGCCGGCCGTTGCGAGCTGCGCCCTCAGCGAAACCCGCTGTCCAATGGGGAAACCGATCTCGCGCTCGATCCTCACCGGCACTTCGCAGGCAAGCACCTGGTCGACATAGTCTGCCGCGTGGGCAAGCTTCAGCCATGATGGCCGCGCCGCCTCCGGCATGTTGAGCGCTTCGGGCTGCGCCAGGCCGCGCGCCCGCAAGGCATCCATCAGCAGCGGATATTTGCTCATCGGGAAGCGGTGGTTGACGGCGAAGCCGGCGTCGTAGTCGGGATGATGAACGATCTGTAAGGGCATGGAACGCGCGGTGCGCCAGAGGCGGGTTTCGGTTGACCATAGCGGGGTGGATGGTTGCGCGAGGTCCGCAAATTGGGGCACATCGGCCAGCCGATCAAGCCGCAACAGGAAGCAACACGCGTTTGGAGCAGGCTTTACCCACCGAAGCCCACGCCACCGAAGCCAGGGCCTTCGTCGTCACCAACCGCTCGGTGCTCGCCATCGCCGTGCCGATGACGCTTGCCTATCTGACGACGCCGTTGCTCGGAATCGTCGACACGGCGGTGGTTGGGCAGTTCGGCGACGCCGCCCTTCTCGGCGGCCTGGCGGCCGGCGCCCTGATCTTCGACGTCGTTTTCACCACCTTCAATTTCCTGCGCTCCGGCACCACCGGCCTCGTCGCCCAGGCCTGCGGGCGCGGCGATGCGCTGGAGGAGCAGGCGGTGTTCTGGCGCGCCGTGCTGATCGCGGTCGTCGCCGGTGTCGTGCTTGCCGCGCTTGCCCCGCTGGTTTCCGCCGCCGGGCAATGGTTCATCGGCGCCGAACCGCGCGTCAGCGCGGCGATGGACGTCTATATCCGCATCAGGATGCTCGCAGCACCGTTCTCGCTGATCAATTACGCCGTCCTTGGCTACGTGCTTGGGCGCGGCGAGGGCGGGCTCGGCCTGATGCTGCAATTGATACTGAACGGCATCAATATCGCTCTCTGCTTCCTGCTTGGGCTGGAGCTCGGCTGGGGCGTTGCCGGCGTTGCCTGGGCAACGGTCACCGGCGAATTCGTCGCCATGCTGCTTGGTCTCGCCATTGTCGGCCGGCGCTTTTGGGCAGCGCCCACGCTGCCGCGCCACCGCGTCCTCGACTTGCCGGCATTCCTGCGCATGATGTCGCTCAATCGCGATATCATGATCCGCTCCTTTTCGCTGCTCGCCGCCTTTGCGCTGTTCACGCGCCAAGGCGCGCAGTTCGGCACGCTGACGCTGGCCGCCAACGCCGTGCTGATGAACCTCTTCCTGATTGCCGGCTATTTCCTCGACGGTTTCGCCACTGCCGCCGAGCAGCTCGCCGGCCGCGCCATTGGAGCGCGCGCCGCCACCGCCTTTAACCAGGCGGTGCGGCTGACGCTGCTTTGGGGGCTCGGTCTGGCGGGCGCGGCGACGCTCTTCTTCCTGCTGGAGGGCACCGATCTCGTCGCCCTGATCACGACCTCGACGGACGTCCGCGCCATTGCCGACATCTACTTGCCATGGGCGGCGTTCACCGCGCTCAGCGGCGTGCTGGCTTTCGAGATGGACGGTGTCTTCATCGGCGCAACATGGTCGCGCGACATGCGCAACATGATGCTGGTGTCGTTCCTGTCGTTCAGCGCCGCCCTGCTGATTCTGGTGCCGGCCTTCGGCAATCACGGCTTGTGGGCGGCGTTGCATGTCTTCCTGCTGGTACGCGGCTTCAGCCTGCTCGCCATATTGCGGCTGCGGGTGCGCACCGCCTTTAACTAATCGCTAAAGCGGTTTCACCGCCCATTGATCGAGGCGGCTGTCGCGAAGCTCGCGCAGCGACTTCAGCCCTTGACTGTTCATGAAACGAGCCATGCCGGAAAGAATGCGCCCCGGCAGCGCGGGCCCAGCATAGATCATGCCGGTATAGAGCTGCACGAGATCGGCGCCGGCGCGGATCTTTTCCAGGGCCGTCTCGGCGGAATCAACGCCGCCGACGCCGATGATAGTGGTATCCGGGCCAAGCAGTTTTCGCATCCTTGCCAGCACGATGGTCGAGCGCTCGAACAAGGGTTTCCCCGAAAGCCCGCCGGCCTCGCCGGCAAGGCCGGCGCTGCGCAGGCCGGATCGCGCGATCGTGGTGTTGGAGACGATGAGGCCGTCAATCTGCTTCTCGGTGAGCTCGGCGGCGATGTCCTCCAACTCGGCCTCGACCAGGTCCGGCGCGATCTTGAGGAAGACGGGTGGTTTCGCGGATGCTGCCGCACGCGCGGCCATGACACGCGACAGAAGTTCGCCAAGTTGTTCGCGTGCCTGCATGTTGCGCAGGCCCGGCGTGTTCGGCGAGGAGATGTTGATTGCCAGATAACTGGCATATCGCGCAAACCGGACCACGCCGCGTTCATAGTCACTGACGCGGTCGGTGCTGTCCTTGTTGGCGCCGATGTTGACGCCGACGATGCCGGCACGGCCCATGCGGGCGGCAAGGCGCTTTTCCGCGGCGTCGTGGCCCTCATTGTTGAAGCCCAGCCGATTGATCACCGCCCCGTCCGAAGGCAGCCGGAAAATGCGCGGCTTCGGATTGCCGCCCTGCGGCAGCGGCGTGATCGTGCCGACCTCGGCGAAGCCGAAGCCGAGGCCGAGCAGCGCGTCCGGCACTTCGGCATTCTTGTCGTAACCCGCCGCCATGCCGAGCGGGTTCGGGAAATCGAGTCCGCAACGGCTGACCTTTAGCCTGTTGTCCTGCGGCGGACGACCGGCGACCGGCAGCCCGCATCTCAGCGCGGCGATCGACAGTCCATGCGCGGTTTCCGGATCGAGCGTGAACAGCAGTTTCTGGCCGATCCGGCCGAGCGCGCTCATTCGGCCTCCAGCGCGGGGAATTCATGCTGTCCGTCGGCGCCGAGCGGCAATGCCTGCACCGAAACGACCGCATCGAGGCCGAGCGCGTCGTAGAGATGCGGGAACAAGGCGCCGCCGCGCGAGACCTCATATTTCAGCGCATCGCCAAGGCGCGCGCCGTCGACGGCGACCAGCAGCAACCCGCCCTGGCCGGCGAAATGTTTGGCCGCCGTTTCCCGAACCTGCCCGGCGGCGGAAAAATGGATGAAACCGTGGGCGACGTCGATCGGCGCGCCGGTGAATCGGCCTTCCCTTTCGGCCTCGCGCCAAAGCGCCTCGGGAACTATCTTGTAGATGATCTCGGACATGGTTGCGCTATAGTCCGAACCGACCACGCGGGGAAGGGCAGGCCCGTGTTCTTCCCCATTTCAGGTTCGTCCCCATTTCAGGCGCAAACTGTGATAGATTGCGCTGACTGGCTCATGGAGGAAAACATGCGTCTGAAACACGTCTTGATCCCCGCAGCACTGGTCTCGCTTATAGCGGCGTCGGCCTTTTCCGAGGAAGCCGATCGCTACCGGTTGGAAAAATCGGCCAATGGCTATGTCCGTATGGATACGCAAACCGGCGCCATGTCGCTCTGCGAGGAACGCTCCGGTCAGCTTGTCTGCAAGACGGCGGCCGACGAACGTGCCGCCTTCCAGGATGAGGTCGACCGCCTGCAAAATTCGGTGAAGGCGCTCGACGAACGTGTCGCCAAGCTCGAAAATTCGCTTGCCGCGCGTCTCGAATCGACTTTGCCCAGCGAGGAGGATTTCAACAAGACGATGGGTTACATGGAGCGCTTCCTGCGTAGCTTCATGGACATCGTCAAGGACATGGACAAGGACGAAGACGGCGCCAAGCCCAATTCGCAAAAGACCTAGGCAATTCGCAAAAAGACCTGGGGCGGGAATAGCAAGCCGGCCACGCCGAACAGCAGGCTTGGCGTTATGATCGTTCATATCCTGCAAGGCGGAAAATCGCCAACGGGATTCGGGGAGGGATATCACCGTTGGGCTACACATTCGTCATTGCCGACGATCATCCGCTTTTTCGCGGTGCATTGAGGGAGGCACTCGCGGGCATCGGAGACGTTGCCGCCATTCACGAGGCCGGCGATTTCGAAAGCGCCAAGGCGCTGGTCCTGGCCAATGAGGATGTCGATCTGGTGCTGCTCGATCTCTCGATGCCGGGGGCAAGCGGTCTTTCCGGCCTGATCTCGCTGCGCGGCATCCATCCGGCGGTGCCGATGATGGTGGTCTCGGCGCATGACGATCCGGTGACGATCCGGCGCGCGCTCGACCTCGGCGCCTCGGGCTTCATCTCCAAATCGGCCAGCATGGAGGAGATCCGCAATGCGGTGCAGTCGGTGCTCGCAGGTGATATCGCGGCACCCGCCGGGGTCGATCTCGGCGTCGAGCGCGATCCCGAGATTTCCGACCTGATCAAGCGGCTGCAGGCGCTGACCCCACAGCAGACGCGCGTGCTCGGCATGCTGGCCGAGGGACTGCTCAACAAGCAGATCGCCTATGAGCTCGGGGTCTCCGAAGCGACGATCAAAGCGCATGTCTCGGCTATCCTGCAGAAGCTCGGCGTCGACAGCCGCACCCAGGCGGTCATCCTTTTGTCCAAAATAGGCAGCGACCCGCTGCAGACGGCCGGCTGATCCCTATTCGGCCGCCGGTGCCAGCGGCCTGACCCTGGCCATCATCGAGCGCAGCATCGCCGGTTTCAGCGGTTTGCTGATCACCGGCACGTCGAGCCTGCCGGCGGCGGCGCGAACCTCGCTGGAGCGGTCGGCGGTGACCAGCACGGCCGGCAGGTCCTCGCCATGGATCGCACGCAACTGGGCGATCAATTCGAGGCCGGTCCTGTTGTCGAGATGATAGTCGGCAAGCACGATGTCCGGCCGATGCATGCCGGACCTGTCGAGCTCCTCCGCGCCGGAAAGCGTGTCGACGCTGCAGCCCCAGCCCTCAAGCAGGAGCCGCATGCCGTCGAGGATGCGGGCGTCGTTGTCGATGCAGAGCACGTTGAGCCCGGCAAGCGAGGCCGCGGCACGGGCAGGCGGCTTCGCCTCGGCCTCTCGCCGCGGTGCCTGCACGGCCGCCACCGGCAGCAGCACGGAAAAGCGTGTGCCCTTGCCGGGGTTGGAGAAGATCCGGATTTCGAGCCGCAGGACGCGGGCGATGCGGTCGACGATGGAGAGCCCCAGGCCGAGGCCTTCCGCCTCGCGAGCGCCCTCGTCCAGCCGGGTGAATTCGCGAAACACGGTGTTCAGCTTGTCGCCGGCAATGCCGATGCCGGTGTCGATCACCTGGATCTCGGCCAGTTCGCCGCGCCGCCGCACGCCGACCAGGATACGGCCACGGCGGGTATACTTGATGGCGTTGGAGACCAGGTTCTGGATCAAGCGGCGCAGCAGATTGCGGTCTGTCATCACGCTGAGCGACGACGGCATGATCGAGAGCTCGAGCTTCTTTTCGGCGGCAAGCGGCCGGAAATCGTTGCCGATCTGGCGCAGCAGCCCGTCGAGGCCGAAGGTCGTATCGTCCGGCTTCATCGCGCCGGCATCGAGGCGCGAAATGTCGAGCACCGCGCCGAGGATGGTCTCGACCGATTCCAGCGACGATTCGATGTTCATCGCCGCCTTGCCGGCGGGCCCCTTGCCGGTCTTCTCGATCAGCGACGAGCAATAGAGGCGGGCGGCGTTCAGCGGCTGCAAGATGTCATGGCCGGCGGCAGCGAGGAAGCGGGTCTTGCCGAGATTGGCCTCCTCGGCCAGCATCTGCGCCTGCGCCAGCTCCTCGTTGACGCGGGTGAGCTCGGCGGTGCGGCTCTTCACCCGCTGTTCCAGGGATTCGTTCGCGCGCTTAAGCGCCAGATCCTGCTCGACGCGTCCGGAAATGTCGGCGTAGGTGGCGACGATGCCGCCGTCCGGCATCGGGTTGGAGCGCAATTCGAGAATGCGCCCGCTGGTCTTCAGCTCCATCTGCCACGGGCTGACGAAGCTGGTCAGGCGGTTCAGCATGGTAACGCGTTGATCTGCCGGTATATCGCCGCGCTCGGCAAGGTGGCGCAGGATACGATCGAGTGAGACGCCGACCTGGCCCATCTCGTCGGGCAGGTCGAACAGCGCCCGGTACTGGCGGTTCCAGCAGATCAACCGGAAATCCCGGTCGAAGACAGTGATGCCCTGTTCCATCTGGTCGAGCGCGATCTGCAGCAGGTCGCGATTGTGTTGCAGCGCCTCGGTGGCGTCGTCGAGCAGGCGGAAGGCGTCCTTGGATTCGCGGTCGTTGCGGCGCAGCAGCAGCGACAGGATCAGCCGCGCCGAAGAGGAGCCGACGGCACTGGCCAGAAGCTGCTCGGAGAAACGGATGACATCCATGCTGGCCTGCTCGTTGCCGTGCAGTGAAGTGCCGCTGCTCTTTTCGAATGACTGGAATGACCGCTCGGTGCGTTCGACACCGAGATAGCGCGCAATCGTGTCCTTGAGGTCGTTGACGGTGATGGTGGTGCGGAAGCGGCGCAGGCTCGGCAGCGGCCCCGCCTCGCGCGGCACGAAGATCGACGCCTGGATGCGTTCCAGCGGCACCGACGCCCGCGACAGCGAGCCGAACACAAAAAACAGCGTGTTGATCGACAGGCTCCACAGCACGCCATGGTTCAGCGGCTCGGCGACGGTGCCGAACAGAGCTTGCGGCCGCAACACATCTAAGCCGAACAGGCCGTGGGCGAGGATGCCGGTATCGGGCGCGACGAGCGAGGGAAGCAGCAGCGTATAGCTCCAGACGACGATGCCGGCGACCATGCCAAGTGCGGCACCCCGGCCGTTGGCGCCGCGCCAGACCAGGCCGCCGATCATTGCCGGCGCGAACTGCGCGATCGCGGCGAACGACATCAGGCCGATCGAGGACAGTCGCGCGTTGTTGGTGCTCTCGCGGTAGTAGAGGAAGGCGATAAACAGCATGATGAAGATCGCCGCCCGCCGCACATTCAAGATGAGCGTCGACCAGTCCTCGTTCTCGGAGGTCGTTGTCCGCAGCAATCGCCTCACGAACAGAGGAATGACCAGATCGTTGGAGATCATGATCGACAGCGCAACGCTTTCGACGATCACCATTGCGGTCGCCGCCGACAGGCCGCCGATGAAGGCGGCCATGGCCAGCACGTCGTGGCCGCTGAACAGCGGCAGCGACAGCACATAAAGATCGCTGCTGGTTCTCGTGCCGACCAGTTCCAGGCCGGCCAGCGCGATCGGCAGCACGAACAGGTTGATCGCCACCAGATAGAGCGGAAACACCCATGTCGCGGTGCGCAGCTCGGCCTCGCTGCGGTTTTCGACGATGGTGACGTAGAACTGGCGCGGCAACATGAGGATGGCAAAGCCGCTCAGGCATGTCAGCACCAGCCAGGTAGCGAGCGAGGTGTTGTAGCCCATCGCCTGGCGCACCTGCGTGTTTTCGGCGAGCCGGTCGAAGATGTCGCCTGGCCCGCCGAAGATCAGGAACGTGACCATCAGGCCGATCGCCAGGAAGGCGGCGAGCTTGACCACCGTTTCGACTGCCACAGCCAGCACCAGCCCGTCCTGGTGTTCGGTGGCGTCGGCATGGCGCGTGCCGAACAGCACCGCGAACAGCGCCAGCAGCATGGCCACGACCAGCGAGATGTCGCTGACGAACGGATCGAAGGAGGGCGGCGCGCCGGTATAGTGCTCGACCATCAGGCTGACCGAGCCGGAGATTGCCTTCAATTGCAGCGCCATATAGGGCACCGCGCCGATGGTCGCGATCAGTGTGGCGATCGCCGCGACAGCAAAACTCTTGCCGTAGCGGGCGCCGAGAAAGTCGGCGATCGAGGTGATCTTCTCGGTCTTGGCCAGCCTGACAATGCGCTGCAGCAGCGGAAAGCCGAACACAAACACCAGCACCGGTCCGATATAGATGCCGAGGAACTCGAGGCCGCGCTCGGAGGACAGCCCGACCGAGCCGAAGAAGGTCCAGGAGGTGCAGTAGATGGCAAGGCTGAGCGCATAGATGAAGGGCCGGGCGCGGCCGGGGCCGGATGAAGTCGAGCGCCGGTCGCCCAGGCTGGCGATGGCAAACAGCAACGTCACATAGGCAATCGCGATGATGACGATGAACCAGCCCTGCACGCCTCGAACTTCCTCCCTGTGCCGGTTTGGATCGGCTTGATCAGACGCAATCACAGCTTGGCGATCAAGTCCATCGCGGCTTTTGGCGTATTATATCGGCTGCCTCGGGCAATCGTGACCGGCTGAAACCAGCTTTTGATCCTGTTGCAACCGCAGGTTTTTGCTATTCTGCCCACCGGTCGATGCCGGAGGAGCGGACGGCAGAACGGTCGGTCAGGACAAGGAGGAGTCGAATGCTGAAAGAGTTTCAGGAATTCATTTCCAGGGGCAATGTGATGGATCTGGCTGTCGGCGTCATCATCGGCGCTGCGTTCGGCAGAATCGTCGACTCCCTGGTCAACGACATCATCATGCCGGTCATCGGGGCGATTTTGGGCGGATTGGACTTCAACAACTACTTTCTGCCCTTGTCCTCGGCCGTTAACGCCACATCGCTGGCGGATGCGAAGAAACAGGGGGCGGTTTTCGCCTATGGCAGCTTCATCACCGTGGCGCTGAACTTCCTTATCCTCGCCTTCATCATCTTCCTGATGGTCAAGGCGGTGAACAATCTGCGCCAGCGGCTGGAGCGCGAGAAACCGGCCGCCCCGGCTGCCCCGCCGCCGGCCGATGTCGCGCTGCTCACCGAAATTCGCGATCTCCTCGCCAGAAAGTAGCGCCTGCGGCAACTTTCTGGACCAAAACCCTGGTCGCTTGCGGCCGGGGTTTTCTGTTTTCGTCCGCCCTGAAACACGCTAGCAGTCGAGCAAACGAAAACGGACCTATCCATGACCTTGATCGATACCTTGCGCGCCGAGGCTCGGGCGGCGCCTGAAAGCGGCATTGTCGCCGTCATGAACCGTGGCCGCGGCCGCGACGGCATGATCCCGCTCTGGGCCGGCGAGGGTGACCTGCCGACGCCCGCCTTCATCACCGATGCCGCCGCCAAGGCGCTCGCCGACGGCGAAACCTTTTACACCTGGCAGAGAGGCATTCCCGAACTCAGGCAGGCGCTCGCCCGCTACTACACCAGGCATTTCGGCAAGACTTTCGCCAACGAAGAATTCATCGTCACCGGCTCCGGCATGCATGCCATCCAGCTGGCCATCGACGCGGTGGCCGGCAAGGGCGACGAACTCGTCTACCTGTCGCCGGCATGGCCGAACTTCGCCGCCGCCGCCGGGGTAGCCGGCGCCGTGCCAGTCGCAGTCACGCTCGATCAGTCGGGCAATGGCTGGTCCTGCGATGTCGACAAGATCGCAGCGGCGATCACGCCAAGGACCAAGGCGCTGTTTGTCAACACGCCGTCCAACCCGACCGGCTGGACCGCCGGCAAGGAAACGTTGCAGGCGATCCTCGATCTTGCCCGCCAAAGGGGTCTGTGGATCATCGCCGACGAGATCTACTCGCTGTTTCATTACGGCCACGGCCGCGCGCCGTCGTTCATCGACATCATGGCCGATGAGGACCGCATTCTGTTCGTCAATTCTTTTTCCAAGAACTGGGCGATGACCGGCTGGCGCATCGGCTGGATCAAGATCCATCCCGCCTTGCAGCAGGTGTTCGAAAACCTGGTCCAGTATTCGACTTCCGGCGTTGCCCAGTTCATGCAGCGCGGGGCCGTCGTTGCGCTGGATGAGGGCGATGCCTTCATCGTCGAGCAGGTGGAGCGGGCGAGGGCGGCGCGCGACCTGGTCTGCGGGATTCTTGCCGAAACCGGGCGGGCGCGCTTCACCGTGCCCCAGGGCGCATTCTATCTGTTCTTCGCGGTCGACGGCATCACCGATTCCCGCGCTGCCGCCTTCGACATGGTTGACCGCGCCAATGTCGGCCTGGCCCCCGGCACCGCCTTCGGCCCCGGCGGCGAAGCCTTCCTCAGGCTATGCTTCCACCGCCGCCTCGACCAGCTCGAAGAAGCCGCGCACCGGCTGGCGACATGGATGACGAGTGTGTGAGCTGCCTCGAAGCCCGAGTAGAGTTTCAAACGGGCTTCACCCGCCCGACTTCGGCACCAGCAACGGAATGACGCGGTCGCTCTTGGCTACTGAAGGCCGGCCGGCCGAACCGTAGGGAATCCCCAACGCGTCCCATGTCTCCACCAGCGCGTCCTGCAGGGAAGCAATCAGCGCGTCCGAATGGAACGGCGTAGGCGTGATGCGCAGCCGCTCGGTGCCGCGCGGCACTGTCGGGTAGTTGATCGGCTGGATATAGATGCCGTGCACACCGAGCAGGCGGTCGCTGGCCATCTTGCAGAGCTCGGGATCGCCCACCAGAAGCGGCACGATGTGGGTAGGCGATTCCATCACCGGCAGGCCGGCTGCGGCCAGCACTTGCTTGGTCCGTGTCGCCTGACGCAGCTGCGCGTCGCGCTCGGCCTGCGAACGCTTGAGGTGGCGGATCGAGGTGGTTGCCGCTGCAGCGATCGCCGGCGGCAACGCCGTGGTGAAGATGAAGCCCGGCGCATAGGAACGCACCGCGTCGATCACCGCAGTGTTGCCGGCGATGTAGCCGCCAAGCGTGCCGAACGCCTTGGCCAGCGTGCCCTCGATGATGTCGATGCGGTCGGCCAGCCCTTCGCGCTCGGTGATGCCGCCGCCGCGCGGCCCGTACATGCCGACGGCGTGGACCTCGTCGATGTAGGTCATGGCGTTGTAACGCTCGGCGAGCTCGACGATCTGCTTGATCGGCGCGATGTCGCCGTCCATCGAATAGACGCTCTCGAAGACGATCAGCTTAGCGCGCTCGCGGCCGGCCGTCTGCAGCAGGCTTTCGAGATGCGCGACATCATTATGGCGGAAGATCTTCTTCTCGGCGCCCGAGCGCCGCACGCCCTCGATCATCGAAGCGTGGTTGAGCTCGTCCGAGATGATCAGACAATTGGGAAGCAGCTTTGCAATGGTCGAGATCGACGCCTCGTTTGAAACGAAGCCGGAGGTGAAAACCAGTGCCGCTTCCTTGTCGTGCAGGTCGGCAAGCTCCAGTTCGAGCTCGACCAGCGGGTTGCTGGTGCCGGAGATGTTGCGGGTGCCGCCGGCGCCCGACCCCATCTTGCCTGCCGCCTTCTGGAACGCGGCAATGACGTCGGGATGCTGGCCCATGCCGAGATAGTCGTTGGAGCACCAGACGGTGATTTCCTCGGCGCGGCCATTGGCGCGCCAGATGGCGCGCGGGAATTTCCCGACGATACGCTCAAGGTCGGCGAAGACGCGGTAGCGACGCTCTGCATGGAGCTGGTCGATCGCTTCCTCGAAAAACCGCTGGTAGTTCATGTCGCCTTCCCAATTTTGCGCGCGATCATAGTCATTGGCCCATTCGTCGTCCACTTGGCCTTTTTGGTCAAAATGCCACGCCCCGAGCCTGTTCCTAACGACCACGGAACGTGGCCTATTCCCTTGATGTGGATCAATCTTGTTTCAGGACAATGCCACGCGCCGATGAGACCGGTTACCGCAGGTTCTAATGGCTCGGCGGCAGGTTTTCCAGTAAGGCGACGATTGAGACAGTTCCGACAAATCATGAATAGCGAGGATGCGGATGACGGTTTTGGTGACAGGCGGGGCCGGCTATATCGGTAGCCATATGGTCTGGGAATTGCTGGACACGGGTGACAGCGTCGTCGTCCTTGACCGGCTTTCCACCGGCTTTGAATGGGCAGTGGCTCCGGAAGCAAAGCTCGTCGTCGGCGACGTCGCCGACAGGGAACTGGTTGCCTCGATCATCCGCGACAATAAGGTCGACGCGATCATCCATTTCGCCGGCTCGATCGTGGTCCCCGAATCGGTCGCCGACCCGCTTGCCTATTACGAGAACAACACCTGCAAGACGCGCACCTTGATCGAGACCGCGGTGCGCGAAGGCGTGCCCAATTTCATTTTTTCCTCGACCGCCGCCGTGTATGGCGGCGCCGGCCTGGAGCCGGTACGCGAGGATGCCCGGCTTGCGCCGGAATCGCCCTATGGCCTGTCCAAGCTGATGAGCGAATGGATGCTGCGCGACGCGGCGATTGCCCATGGGTTGCGCTATACGGCGCTGCGCTATTTCAACGTCGCCGGCGCCGATCCGAAGGGCCGCACCGGCCAGTCGACGCCCGGTGCCACGCATCTGATCAAGGTCGCCTGCGAGACGGCGCTCGGCAAGCGCTCCTTCATGCAGGTGTTCGGCACCGACTATCCGACGCCGGACGGCACCTGCATGCGCGACTATATCCACGTCAGCGACCTGGCGGCGGCGCATCGGCTGGCGCTGCAGCGGCTGCGTGCCGGCGGATCGAGCCTGGTCGCCAATTGTGGTTACAGCCACGGCTATTCGGTGCTCGAGGTCATCGACAGCGTCCGCCGCGTCTTCGGCCATGATTTCGAGGTACGGATGGGCGATCGCCGCGCCGGCGACGCCGCCGCGGTCGTCGCCAATTCGGAGCTGGCGCGCGGCGAGCTCGGCTGGGCCCCGCAGCGCGACAACCTCGACCAGATCGTTGCCGATGCGCTTGCCTGGGAGCGCATCCTGACCAGCAAGAATTCGGCTCTGGGGTGAAGTGGGCTCTCCGCAAAGGTTGGTTCGGCGCGCTGGGGGCGGAATGAAAATACTGGTGCTTGGGGCCGGCGTCGTTGGTACGGCGGCGGCCTATTATCTGGCCAGCGACGGCCATGAGGTGACGGTGATCGAGCGCCATCCGGCGGCAGCACGCGGCACCAGCCGGTCGAATGCCGGCCTGGTGTCGCCCGGAGACGCCACCGCCTGGGCCTCGCCAGCCGCGCTGAAGACGTTCCTGCGCGGCCTCTACAACCACGATCTCGGCATCAAGGTGCGGCTGCGCTTTGATCCGTATTTTTTCGCCTGGAGCCTGCGCTTCCTGCGCCAGTGCACGCATAAGCGCATGCGCGCCAACACCGACGTCAAGCTGCGTCTGGCGCTCTATTCGCGCGACTGCATCAACGCCGCCTCCGCCGAAACCGGCATCCACTATGACGAGCGCAAGAAAGGCATTCTCTATTTCTTCCGCTCGCAGCAGAGCTTTGATACCGGCACCGACAATTATCGTTATCTCGGCGAACACGGCCTGCCGATCGAGATCGTCGGCCGCGACCGGCTGGTCGAGCTCGAGCCGGGCCTTGCCGTCGCCAAGGACAAGATTGCCGGCGGCGTCTATTCGCCGATCGACCAAACCGGCGACTCCAGCCAATTCACGCAGCGCCTCGCTGCCTATGCCGCCGAGAAACTCGGTGTCCAGTTCCTCTACGGCGCCACTGTCGCAGGCCTCGACATCGACGGCGGCCGAGTGCGCGCGGTGATGACGTCGGCCGGCCCGGTGGCCGGCGATGCGGTGGTCATCTCGATGGGGCCGGAGAGCGGCCTGCTCGGCCGCCGCTACGGCATCGACCTGCCCGTCTATCCCGTGAAGGGCTATACCGTGACTGTTCCGCTGGAAGATGAAAGCAAGGGGCCGATCATGGGGGGCGCCGACGAGGACCGGCTGATCGGCTATTCCAGGCTGGGAAATCGGCTGCGGATGTCCTCGACGGCGGAGTTCACCGGTTTCGACCGCACGTTCAAGCCACGCGATTTCAACTCGATCCTGAACACCGGCAAAGACCTGTTCCCCGGGGCTTTCGACGAGAGCAAGGCCGAGCTCTGGGCTGGACTTCGCCCGATGATGCCGAACTCCGTGCCGGTCATCGGCCGGGCGCGGTACGACAATCTCTACCTCGACACCGGCCACGGCCATCTCGGCTGGACCATGGCCTGCGGTTCGGGAAAGTTCCTCGCCGACCTCGTTGCCGGCCGCAAGCCGGAGATCGATCCACAAGGATTGCTCTACGTGGGCTAGGCATCTCCGAACATCAGGACGCCATGAGCTCGGCGGTCAGGCTCGTTCGTCGAACGCCGAACGCCAGGAGCGCACGTAACTTGTCCAGACCGGATCGGCCGAGGGTTCGGTCCTTTCGCCTATGCCTTGCGGTGTCCCCCGGTCCGACGCCAGCAGCGCGGCGCCGATGCTGGTGCCTGTCGCAGCCTCGGAGGCAATGACGGCGCGCGCCGTCGCCGCAGCCAGCATGCGGGTGAACAGCCGGTTGCGGGCGAAGGGTCCTTCGACGATGGTTGACCCCTCGGCGCCGATCAGGTCGAGGCAGGTCGCGGTCATCAGCGCCAGGTAGAACGAAATGGCGACAAAGCGCTGGCCGGCGCTCATACCGTCCGCGTTAAACCATGATGCGGTACGATGCGGAAACGGCCCTGAGCCCTGTTGCGTGGAAGGCAGCAGCATTGTCTTGTGCGCCAGCACCGCGGCGACATCGTCTTCCGTCCAGTCTTCCGATTGGCCCTCGGTCAGCAGGGAGAACTCACGGCCGCCCATGAAGCGCGCCGACGGAACGGGATCGCCGAGTGCGTTGACATTGACCAGCGTGTCGCGTGCCGGATCGAGCGTGACCTTGCTGCCGCCGACCGCCATCGACACCACCCAGGTGCCGGTCGAGACGACGGAGAAAGGCGGCTTGTCGGATAGGAGATGCGGCAGCAGCGAGGCGTTGGAATCGTGCAGGCCGCAAAACACCGGCGTTTGCGGGTCGAGGCCGGTTTGCCGCGCCAGAGCGGGCAGGATCGGGCCCAGGCGGTCCTTGGCCGGCCGCACCGGCGCCATTAGCCGGCGCCATTGCAGCCGGTCGACCAGCGAGGAAAAATCCGCTTTCCACGGGTTCCATAGATCGGTGTGGCAGCCGAGCGAAGTCACTTCGCTGGCGGCGACGCCGGTCAGGCGCAAGGCCCAGTATTGCGGATACATCAGCATCGCGGCGGTTCTGGCGAAATCCGCCGGAAAGCGCTTCTGCTGCCAGAACAGCTGCGCACCGAGATTGAGGCCGGCCGGCAGGCGCGGCGTGCCGGTCTCGGAGAACGCGGGACGGATCGTGTCATAGTCCCTGGCAAGGGCATCCGGCCCGTCGAATTCGTAGTCGAGCACCGGCAGCGCCAGTTCGCCTGATGCGTCGACCAGCACGCCCGTTGCGCCATGGGTGGTGATCGATATCGCATCGATGCGCTGCTCGCGATCGATCTCGGCCAGGCTGCCGAGGATAAACGCCCATAACCGCTCGACGTCATGGTGGGGGTACTGGCCTTGCCGAACCGGCTCGTTCGCCACCGTGCGCAGGGCCACTTCGCTCGATGTGGCGAGATCGACCAGCGCCACCTTGGCGTTGGTCTTGCCGATATCGATGACGGCGACGTTGCTGGTCATTCCATATGGAACATTGTTTCCAGCGGCACCGCCACCGGCTCGTTGTTCGGCCTGGTCTCCATGATGTCCGCCATCTCGGCCCACCAACGCTGCATCACCGGATGCTTCGGCAATTCGTCCATGCCGTGGTCATCGCGTCGCCACAGCACGCCGAACAGGGTGTTGGTCTCCTCGTCGAGATGGATCGAATAATCGGAGATACCGGCCTGTTTCAGCAACGCTACGAGTGACGGCCAGATGTCGTCGTGGCGCCTCTTGTATTCGGCCTTCATGTCCGGATTGAGCTTCATCTTGAACGCATATTTTTCGGGCATCAGGCAAAGCGCTCCCGCCGTACGCGCCGCCACAGGATCGGCAGTGCGATGACGATGATCAGCAGCAGGCCGATGAAGATCGACATGACGATCCCCGGCACGTTGAGCAGGCCGAGGCCGAAGGTCACCAGTCCCATGATGAACGCCGCCAGCACCACACCCAGAATGCTGCCGGCGCCGCCCAGGATGCTGACGCCGCCGAGCACCACCATGGTGATGACTTCCAGCTCGTAGCCCTGCGCGATCGACGGCCGGGTCGAGCCGAGCCGCGAGGTGATCAGCACCGAGGCGATGCCCGCCATCAGGCCGGTCAAGCAAAACAGGATGAATTTGATGCGGCCGACACGTACGCCGGAAAACTGCGCCGCGACCGGGTTGTTGCCGATGGCAAAGACCCGGCGGCCGAAGCTCGTCCGGTGCAGAAGGAACCAGTAGACGACTGCCGCGATCAGGAACAGCGTCAGTTCGAACGACACCACCCACCAGACATAGCCCTGGCCGAAGAAGGCGAAGCTCGCGGGATAGCCCTTGTAGGCCTGGTCGCCCAGGATGATGAAGGCAATGCCGCGAAACAGGCTCATCGTGCCGATGGTGACGACGATCGACGGCAAGCCGAGCCTGGTGACGAGCACGCCGTTGAAGGCGCCGCAGCCGAGCCCGACGACGAGGCCGATTGCCACCAGCGCCGGAGTGCCGGCGCCGGCCTGCACTGCCATGCCCATCATCGTTGACGCCAGCGCAATGATGGCGGCGACCGACAGGTCGATTTCGCCGGAGATGATCAGCAGCGCCATGGCCAGCGCGATCAGCGCCTTTTCCGTGAAGTTGAAGGTCAGGTCCGAGAGCGACCAAGCGTCGAGGAAATAGGGCGAAGCAAAACTGTTGACGGCAAAGATGGCGACCGCCACCGCGACGAGCAGCGCCTCCCAGGAGAAGACCGCCGCGGTGAAAGGGTTGTCGAGCCGATCCGGAATGTGGCGTGCGGCAGGGGCGTTGGCGATATCGGTCATGTGACAACACCATCCGAAACTTGGCGCTGCCCCTTGTATCTGCACGGGGAGAGGGCAAGGGTGAGGGGCAGCGTCCACTTTGAAAACGGGACTGTTGCGGACGGCAACATTCCAATCGTCCCAGAGAAATGAAGCGAGGCGTCCATCATGCCGCTTCCGCCTTTTTGAGAATGATGCGGCCTTGCCGGCGTTCGCCGCGTGCGTTGAGCACCACGGCCAGGATGATGGCGCTGCCTGAAATCGCCATCTGCCAGAAGGGTGAAATGTTGATCACCGGCAGCGCGTTGGAGATGATGCCGAGGAACAGCGCGCCGAGCACCGCGCCGCCGACCGAACCGATGCCGCCGGCAATCGAAATGCCGCCGATGACGCAGGCGGCGATGATATTGAGCTCATAACCATTCGCGACCTCGACCGAGGCGATGACGTAGCGCGAGATCCACAGATAGCCGCAGAGGCCGCCGATCATCCCCGAGATGCAGAAGACGATGAATTTCGTCCGGCCGACATCGATGCCGGCATAGACCGATGCGGTCGGGTTGACGCCGATGGCATAGATCGAGCGGCCGAGCGCGGTGCGCGTCATCACGAGGAAAAACAATGCAATGACCAGTATGGCGATCCAGGACAGAACCGGAATGCCGAGGAAAGCCGTGCGCTGCAGGCCGATGAACTCAGCGCTCATCTGGTCGGCGTTGACCCAGGCGCCGCCTGATATGACGAAGGTGGCGCCGCGGTAGATGGTGAGGGTGCCGAGCGTTACCACGATCGAGGGAATGTTCAACCGCCATACCAGCAGGCCGTTGATGGCGCCGAGCACCAGGCCGACCAGCAGTGCGATGACGATCAGCAGCGGGATCGGGATCGCCGGATGCGCGGCGTTCAGCATCGCCACCACCATGCCGGTGAAGCAGAGGTTGGAAGCCATCGACAGGTCGATCGAGCGGGTCAGGATGACGACCATCTGACCGAGCGCCAGGATCATCAGGATCGACGTGTCGTTGAACACCTGGCGCAGATTGGCAGGATCGGCAAAACCTGGAAACCGCGTTGAGATCAGCCCGATCAGCACGACGATTGCCGCCAGCAGCCAGACCTCGCGATATCTGAGAAAAGGCTTCATGACGCGATCCCCGCTGCCGTCCTGACCAAGGTTTCGGGGTCGAGCCCCTTATTGTCGTAGACCGCGGCAATGCGGCCCTCGCGCATGACGACGACGCGGTCGGACATGCCGAGGATTTCCGGCAGTTCGGACGACACCATGATCACCGACAGGCCTTGCGCGACGAGCTCGGCCATGAAGCCGTGCACGGCCGCCTTGGAGCCGATGTCGATGCCCTTCGTCGGCTCGTCCAGGATGATCACCTTGGGCGCGGTCGCCAGCCATTTGGCGATGACGATCTTCTGCTGGTTGCCGCCCGACAGCGTGCCGACGTCCTGGCTGAGCGAGGAGGCGCGCAGATCGAGCCGCTCCGTGTAGGAGCGGGCCAGCGCGAACTCTTCGACCAGCCGCAATATGCCGGATTTGGATGTCCGTTTGAGCGAAGGCAGCGAGACATTCTGGAAGATCGGCAGGCCGATCACCACACCTTGCTTGCCGCGTTCCTCCGGCACATAGACGATGCCGGCATCGATCGAATCCGCCGCCGATTTCGGCGCGATCGCCTTGCCTTCCAGCGTGATCGTGCCGCGGCTGGTGCGGGTGATGCCCGATATCGCCTGCATCACCTCGCTGCGCCCGGCGCCGACAAGGCCGTAGAAGCCAAGGATTTCGCCCCTGTGCAGCTCGAAGCCTATGTCGTCGAACTCGGTCGGGTGCGACAGGCCGGAGACGGCCAGCACCGGCGCGCCGATCTCGGCCTTGCGCTGCGGAAAGATGTGATCGACCGAGCGGCCGACCATCATGCGCACGATCTGGCTCTGGCCGGCGTCCTTGATCAGGCCTTCGCCGACCATCTCGCCGTCACGGAACACGGTATAGCGGTCGGCGATGCGGTAGATCTCATCGAATTTGTGGCTGATGAACAGGATCGCCTTGCCGTCGCTCTTGAGGAATTCGATCAGCAGGAAAAGCTCTTCGATCTCCTTCATCGAAAGCGCTGCCGTCGGCTCGTCCATGATGACGATCCGGGCGTCGATCGACATGGCGCGGGCAACCGCCACGAGGTGTTTGTTGGCGATGCCGAGATCCTTCAGCCTGGCGTCGGCTTCGATATGGCCGGCGCCCATCGTGTCGAGCACCTCGCGGGCGTTCTTGCGCATGGTGCGCCAGTCGATGGTTTTGAAACCCGTGCGCGGCGCATGGCCGAGGAAGATGTTTTCGGCCACCGTCAGATCGTCGAACAGCACTGTTTCCTGGTGGATGGCGGTGATGCCGTGCCCGAACGCGGCGTGCGCGCTGGGCAGTGTGACCGGCTGGCCGTCGATGCTGATGGTTCCAGCATCCGGCTGGTAGATGCCGGTCATTATTTTGACCAGCGTCGACTTGCCGGCGCCGTTTTCGCCGATCAGCGCGGTTACCTGGCCGGGATAGAGCGACAGGCCGACGTCGTGCAGCGCGCGCACGCCGGGAAAGCTTTTCGAGATGCCGGACAGCGTCAGGCGCGGTCCGGAAGACAAAGACGTTTCCTTCGCCATTTCGTGTTGGGCTGTCGTGTCCATAATCGTATCAAGCCCTGAAACAAGGTTCGTTTGAAAGCGCGGCGGGACCTGAGCCCCGCCGCACGGTTTCGAAGGCTCCAGGATCAATAGATCTTGGAGAACTTTTCGATGTTCGACTTATCGAACTGGAAGGGCGGAGCCATGGCAGCCGAATTGGTGTCGTCGAGCGTGACCTTGCCGACGCGGCCGATCGACAGCGTAGCACCGGGCTTGGCTTCTTCCTTCTTCACCGCCAGGTCGTGGGCGAGGTAGACGGCGGAGTAGCCGAGATCGATCGGGTTCCACAGCGCAACCGCTTGGCTGGCGCCATTGTCGATGAACTTCTTGAACTCCGACGGCAGCGCCAGGCCGGTGACGTTGACTTTGCCGATCAGGCCTTCGTCGGTCACCACCTGCGCGGCGGCAACGACGCCGACCGTGGTCGGTGCGATGATCGCCTTGAGGTTCGGATAGGACTTCAAAAGACCCTTGGCTTCATCCGTGCTCTTGGCCGAGTCGTCGTCGCCATAGACGGTGGCGACGAGCTTGATCTTGGGGAACTTCTCCGGCAGCACCTTCTTGGCCGCGTCGATCCAGGCATTCTGGTTGGTCGCCGTCGACGAAGCCGACAGGATGGCGACGTCGCCGCCTTCAGGCAGGTAGTCGGCGGCAAGCTTGATGATGGTCTCGCCGATCAGGTTGGTGTCGGAGGGGTTGAGGTGAAGCTGGCGTCCTTCCGGCGCGACGCCCGAATCCCACGAGATGACGGTGATGCCGCGCTCCATCGCCTTCTTGAGCACCGGCACCAGCGCGTCGGCGTCGTTCGCCGAAATGGCGATGGCGTTGACCTTCTGTGCGATCAGCGAATTGACCACTTCGATCTGCGCTTCGGCGGTCGCCTTGGTCGGGCCGGTGTAGATGATGTCGACATCGCCTAGTTCCTTGGCCGCCTCTTCGGCGCCTTTGTTGGCGGCGTCGAAGAAGCCGTTGCCGAGCGACTTCACCACCAGCGCGATCTTGACGTTCTCGGCATAGGCGGCATTCACGAACATGGCGGCGGAGAACGCCGCCGTAACCATCAATTTCCTAAAGAAGCTCATCGAATATCCTCCCTTGAGCGTTGCATTCCATCGCCGCTGCGGGCGTGAGTTTTCTCAGGCCTGCAGCGAAGATTCTTCCTTATTGCTTGCCGTTGTGCGGGCGATGATCAGCGTCACGCCGGCGGTCTCCAGCATCTTGGCTTCGCGATCCTCGATGCCGTCGTCGGTGATCACCGTGGCGATGCGCGACAGGCCGCACAGGATCAGGCTCGAGCGTTTGCGGAACTTCGAGGAATCGACCAGCACCACCAACTCGTCTGCCTGGTCGATCAGTTTCTGCTCGGCCTGGATCAGCAACGGGTCGCCTTCCATCAGACCGAGCGGCCCTAGCCCTTGCGCGCCCATGAACATGCGGCGCGCGTAGAAATTCCGCGTCACGTCATTGTCGAACGGCGACAGGATGATGTTCTGCTCGCGGTAGATGGTGCCGCCCGACAGCATCACCGTGTTCTTGGAGTGCCTGAGCAAGTGCTCGGCGATCGGGAAGGAATTGGTGAAGATCGGCATGCGGCGGCCGGTCAGGAAATGCACCATCTGGAAGGTGGTGGTGCCGCCATTGATGATGATCGGCTCGCCGTCCTTGCACAGATCCACGGCTTCCCGCGCGATTGCCCGCTTCTGCGAAGCATTGATGGTCTCGTTGACGGAAAAGGGCCGGCCGGCAAGGCCGATGAACTGCGGCGGCGAAAGCGCCTCGGCCCCGCCGCGCACGCGGCGCAGCCGTTTTTGCACATGCAATGCCGCGATGTCGCGCCGGATCGTCGCCTCCGACGACTCCGTCAGGTCGACCATCTCCTGCACCGTCACCACAGGTTTTTCCTGGACGGCGGACAGAATGATCCTGTGGCGCTCTTTTTCGTGCATGGTTCCTCCCTGCTTGAGCATCTAGGCACCCAAAGCGCGCAGTGTCAATCATTTCCGATCAGATAATTTCATTGTGCAGTGCAATATGATTGATGTTGATCGTTTGTGATTGACAAGACGGCCGCTTGCGTAGAAATTCGCATAAAAGGGACCCGCGCCGTTTGCGTGTCCCAAAGGGAGGATATCTATGCTCGACAAGCGCTCCGGCACGCGCCTCGCCAATCTTTGGGATGACGCAAAAGCGCAAGCAATGAGCGAACCGGAACGTCTGGTCTATCGCTCGAACGTCCTTGGCTCCGACAAGCGCGTCACCAATTATGGCGGCGGCAACACCTCCTCCAAGATCTGGCAAAACGATCCGCTCACCGGCGAAAGCGTGGAAGTGCTGTGGGTCAAGGGCTCGGGCGGCGACAGCGCCTCGATCAAGCTCGACGGCTTCGCCACGCTCTACATGGATAAACTGCGGGCGCTGAAGGGTCTCTATCGCGGCCTCGAACATGAAGACGAGATGGTCGGCTATCTGCCTCATTGCACCTTCAATCTCAACCCGCGCGCGGCCTCGATCGACACGCCGCTGCATGCCTTCGTGCCGAAGCCTTATGTCGATCATATGCATCCCGACGCCATCATCGCCATTGCCGCCGCCAAGGATTCGCAGGCGCTGACCAAGGAGATCTTCGGCGACACGATCGGCTGGCTGCCATGGAAACGTCCGGGCTTCGAACTCGGCCTGTGGCTGGAGAAATTCTGCCTCGAGAACCCCGACGCCAAGGGCGTCGTGCTGGCCAGCCATGGTCTGTTCAGCTGGGGCGACACGCCGAAGGAATGCTACGAGACGACGATCTCGGTGATCAACCAGGCAATCGACTGGTTCGAGCGCAAGAGCCAGGGCAAGCCGATCTTCGGCGGCGAAGTCGTCAAATCGCTCGATGCGCCGGCGCGTCGCGCCGTGGCCGCAAAACTGATGCCGAGGATCCGCGGCCTGATCTCCGAGAACAGCCACAAGCTCGGCCATTTCGATGATTCCCCTGCCGTGCTCGAATTCGTCAATTCCAGGGATTTGCGGCCGCTGGCGGCACTCGGCACGTCCTGCCCGGACCATTTCCTGCGCACCAAGATCCGGCCGCTGGTCATCGAGTTCGACCCTCAAAATCCCGACGTCGATGCCGTCATTGCCCGTCTTGCCGATGACGTGGCGGAGTATCGCGTCGGCTATCAGGCTTATTATGACCGCTGCAAGCACCCGGATTCGCCGCCGGTGCGCGATCCCAACGCCGTCGTCTATCTGGTGCCCGGCGTCGGCATGTTCACCTTCGCCGGCGACAAGGCGACGGCGCGCATTTCGGGCGAATTCTACGTCAACGCCATCAACGTCATGCGCGGCGCCTCGACGGTGTCGGCCTATGTCGGCCTGCCCGACCAGGAAGCCTTCGACATCGAATACTGGCTGCTCGAAGAGGCAAAGCTGCAGCGCCTGCCGAAACCAAAGGCCCTTGCCGGCCAGATTGCGCTGGTCACCGGTGGCGCCGGCGGCATCGGCCGGGCCACCGCCAACCGGCTGCTGCGCGAAGGCGCCTGCGTCGTGCTGGCCGACATCGACGAAGCAGCCCTTGCCAGCGCCAATGACGAGCTTGCCAAGGCCTATGGCAAGGATTTCGTGCGGCCCGTCGTCATCAACGTCACGTCCGAGGACCAGGTGATCTCCGGTTTTGCCGAGACGGCTGTCGAATTCGGCGGCATCGATATCCTCGTGTCGAATGCCGGTCTGGCCTCCTCGGCGCCGATCGAGGAAACCACGCTGGCGCTGTGGAATAAGAACATGGACATCTTGTCGACCGGCTACTTCCTCGTTTCGCGCGAAGCGTTCCGGCTGTTTCGGGCGCAGAAGATCGGCGGTAACGTCGTCTTCGTCGCTTCCAAGAACGGGCTTGCCGCATCGCCCAACGCCGCCGCCTATTGCACGGCCAAGGCCGCCGAGATCCATCTGGCACGCTGCCTGGCGCTGGAAGGCGCGGAAGCACAGATCAGGGTCAATGTCGTCAATCCCGACGCCGTGCTGCGCGGCTCGAAGATCTGGAGCGGCGAGTGGAAGGAACAGCGCGCCGCCGCCTACAAGATGTCGACCGACGATCTCGAGGAGCATTACCGCTCGCGTTCGATGCTGAAGCGCTCGGTATTCCCAGAGGACATCGCCGAAGCGATCTATTTCTTCGCCTCCGATATGTCGGCAAAATCGACCGGCAACATCATCAACGTCGACGCCGGCAACGCGCAGAGTTTTACGCGATAAGCGACCGTCTTTGAGGGGTTGGCGCCGAGGCCGGAGCTTTACCTTTCTCCCCGGGGAGAAGGTGCCGGCAGGCGGGTAAGGGGCAGCGCCAACCGAACGCATTTGGGAGGAACCATGTCCGAAACCATCATCTCCGTCGACCTTGTCGACAAGCATAATGCCGCGCGCAACGCCGACCTCAAGCGCGATTACGACTCTCTCGGCGAGCGCCTCGACCGCCGCGGCATCGCCATCGACGCTGTCAGAGACAAGGTCGAGAAATTCGCCGTGGCGATCCCGTCCTGGGGCGTCGGCACCGGCGGCACCCGCTTTGCCCGTTTTCCCGGCGCCGGCGAGCCGCGCGACATTTTCGACAAGCTCGAGGACTGCGCCGTCATCCGGCAATTGACGCAGGCGACGCCGACCGTCTCGCTGCATATTCCCTGGGACAAGGCCGATCCGAACCGGCTGAAGCAGGCGGCATCCCGCTTCGGTCTCGGCTTCGACGCCATCAACTCCAACACCTTCTCCGACGCCAGCGACCAGAAGCTTTCCTATAAATTCGGCTCGCTGTCACATGCCGATGCAGCAACACGCCGGCAGGCGGTCGAGCACAACCTCGAATGCATCGAGATCGGCAGGACGCTGGGCTCGAAAGCGCTGACGGTGTGGATCGGCGACGGCTCGAACTTTCCCGGCCAGGTCAACTTCGCCAAGGCATTCGAGCGCTATCTCGACGCGATGAAGGATATCTATGCCGGGCTGCCGGACGACTGGAAGCTGTTCACCGAACACAAGATGTACGAGCCGGCCTTCTATTCGACCGTCGTGCAGGATTGGGGCACCAACTACATCATCGCCAAAGAGCTTGGCGACAAGGCGTTCTGCCTGGTCGACCTCGGCCATCACGCCCCCAACGTCAATATCGAGATGATCGTGTCGCGGCTGATCCAGTTCAAAAAACTCGGAGGCTTCCACTTCAACGATTCGAAATATGGCGACGACGACCTCGACGCCGGCTCGATCGATCCCTACCGCCTGTTTCTGGTCTTCAACGAACTGGTCGATGCCGAGCTTTCAGGCGCCGAAGGCTTCGATCCGGCCCACATGCTCGACCAGAGCCACAACGTCACCGATCCGATCGAAAGCCTGATGCTGTCGGCGATAGAAGTGCAGCGCGCCTATGCGCAGGCGCTGCTGGTCGACCGCAGGGCGCTCGAAGGCTTCCAGGATACCAACGACGCGCTGATGGCGACGCAGACGCTGAAGATAGCCTATCGCACCGATGTCGAGCCGATACTTGCCACGGCACGGCTGAAGACAGGCGGCGCCATCGAGCCGGTCGCCGCCTACCGCGCCGCCGGCTACCGGGCGAAGGTTGCAGCGGAACGGCCCGCGGTGGCGAGCGTAGGCGGCGGGATTGTTTGAAGGAACGGGTCGAAGAAAAACCCGCCTGAGGCGGGTCGCGGTGCGATTCAGCACCATAGTTGGATTAGTAGCATAGCTGCCGGCACAAAGCAAGAACAAAATTGCTTGTCAGCGTTGGATCGTGGCTTCATTTCAGCTTGGGTTCCCCTCCGCCATGCATGGGTCCATGAATGGGGGCGAGGAACCCCAGGTGTCGATAGAAGGTGCAAGCCTCGCCGTATCTTCCCATTAATGTCAGTAGACTCAACCTCTCCAAGCGCGTTTCCTAGGCCTACCCACGCCTCGGAGAACGGCCATGCACAACATCCGCCAAACCGTAATCGCCGTCACCCTTTCCCTCACCCTGACCTTCGTGCCGTTCCTCGCCTTTGCCGCCTCGCCGCAGCCGGCGAAGGGCGAGCACGGCATGGTGGTGACCGCCCAGCATCTGGCGTCGGAAGTCGGCGTCGAGGTGCTGAAGAAGGGCGGCAACGCGGTCGATGCAGCGGTCGCTGTCGGCTACGCTCTGGCTGTCGTCTACCCGACCGCCGGCAACATCGGCGGCGGCGGCTTCATGACCATCCGCTTCAAGGACGGCCGTTCGACCTTCCTCGATTTCCGCGAGCGCGCGCCGCTCGCCGCGACCAAAACCATGTATCTCGACAAGGACGGCAAGCCGGTAAAGGGCGCCAGTCTCGACGGCTATCTGGCGGTCGGCGTGCCCGGTTCGGTGGCCGGCTTCGAGATGGCGCGGGAGAAATACGGTACGCTGACGCGGCAGGATTTGCTGGCGCCAGCCATCCGCTATGCCACGGACGGTTTCGTGCTGGAGCAGGGCGATGTGGCCTCCCTCCTAGGCGGCGCCGAGCGGCTGGCCAGGGACCCAGCGGCGGCCGCCATTTTCCTCAAGCCGGACGGCAAGCCCTATGCCGTCGGCGAGCGCCTCATCCAAACCGATCTCGCGGCCTCGCTTGCCGCGATTTCGGAACGCGGCGTGGATGCCTTCTATAAAGGTGCGATCGCCGACGCCATCGTCAAGGCGAGCGGCGAGAAGGGCGGCATTCTGGCCAAGGCGGATTTCGAAAATTATGCCGTGCGCGAGCTCAAACCGGTGACCTGCAATTATCGCGGCTACGAGATCATTTCCTCGCCGCCGCCAAGCTCCGGTGGCGTCATCATCTGCGAGATCCTCAACATGCTTGAGTTCTACCCGCTGTCCTATCTAGGCGCCGGTTCGGCCGAGACGGTTCACGTCATGGTCGAGGCGATGCGCCACGCCTATGTCGACCGCAATTCGGCGCTCGGCGATCCCGGCTTCGTGGACAATCCGGTCGCAAAACTGCTCGACAAGAATTACGCCAGGGAAATCCGCGAAAAGATCGATCCGTTCCGGGCCGGGGTGTCGCAGGAACTGATGCCGAAGGGCTTTGGCGAGAGCAGCGAGACGACGCATTATTCGATCATCGACAATGACGGCAACGCCGTCGCGGTGACCTACACGCTGAACGGCTCTTTCGGCGCCGGCGTCGTCGCCGACGGCACCGGCTTCCTGCTCAACAACGAGATGGACGACTTCACCCAGAAACCCGGCGTACCCAATCTCTATGGCCTGGTCCAGGGCGAGGCGAATGCGATCGCGCCGAAAAAGACGCCACTGTCGTCGATGAGCCCGACCATCCTCGCCAAAGACGGCAAGCCGTTCATGGTCATCGGCAGCCCCGGCGGTTCACGCATCATCACCATTACGCTGGAGTCGATCGTCAACGTCATCGATCACGGCATGAACATCCAGGAGGCGATCGACGCGCCGCGCATCCACCACCAATGGCTGCCCGACACGGTTTATATCGAACCCTTCGGCCTGTCGCCGGATACTGAAAAGCTGCTAACCGGCATGGGCTACCGCCTCGATCTTGCCGACACGACCTGGGGCCAGGCGGCCGGCATCCTGGTCGGCGGCAAGAGCCTGGCGGAAATCGAGAAAGGTGGCGGCGCCCGCTACAATGGCGCCATCGACAGCCGCGCCGCAGCCGGCGAGGCCATCGGGTATTAGACGATGATCCCGAACCCAAGGTCAGCGCAGCAAAAAGTGGAAACCGATTTCGGATAAATCATGGTCAATAGGACGATTTCGCCTTGCTTCAGGTGACCAGCGCGATCGTCGACGCAATCAGCATCAGCGCCGCGATGCCGACGAACAGCGCATAGATGCGCGGCCGGTCGAGCAAAAGCGCATTGCCGGAGATCCATGCCGCGGTGGCGCCGCCAAGCGCGAAAAAGAAGGTGCTGCGGCGCCCGAAGCTCAAGCCCGCAGCCATCAGGCCGCCGATGATCAGGGCGCCGAACACGATGATCACGGCGACGGCGTATTTTTCGAAATCGTTGCTGCCGGCGCTCGGGCCGATTGCGTTCAATCTCGACAGATCGTCCGGATCGAACGGGCTGGTCGACCCATATTCGTCTTGACCGACAGGCTCATGCATCATTCGTTCTCCGCAAACCGACAGCAAATCATCAAGCCTCGCCGAGCGCAACCGCTCGCCGAATGTGATTGGCACGGTGTTCAACACTTTCTCGCGGCGGCTTGCCAGAGATTTTTGGGTGCGTGCCTTGATCGCCCCGCTGTGCGGTCTGGTCAAGCGCTTTGCAGGAGTTGAATCTTCAGGCCGCCCTGGCCAAAGACTGCATCGCCTGAACGGAAGCTCCAAGCACCGCCTGTGCGGCGTCGGCCTGTCTTTCATCGACATGCGCCAGCACCAGGATCACACCCTGTTCGGCATCCCGCCGGCCTGGCTGCTTGCCGCTAGCGGACGATGTGTCGAAAAGCCTGCCGGCAACGCAGCCCAAGGCTGCGCCGACGAGGGCCGATGCCAGCCATCCCGCGCCGACGGGATCGATGCCTGGGATATCAAAGGCGCCGAGGCCGGCCAACAAACCCGCCGCTGCGCCAAGGGCGGAACCGCTGCCTGGACCGCGCAAGACGACGCCGATTTCATCATCGTAGGGTCCGATGACGCTGATCTGGTGGCGCGCAATTCCTGCTGCCTGAAGCGTTTCGACGGCACGCGCTGCCTGGTCATGGGAATCGAAAAGTCTGCTGATTGTTCGCATTGAAACTGCCTGTGAGGCCCCCCGGCCGTCCACGGTACGGCGGGTTCCTGCCGAGCGACGACGCCGCGGAGCCGCCTAACGCAAACGTCACCCGCCGCTCATTATGAGCGGCGGGTGACGGCTGCCCGAGTTTTCACGTCACTCGACGATCTTGACGATCTTGCGCGTGCCGGGGTCGACGACGACGGTGCGGTTGTCGATGACGACATAGCGGTATTTGACGTTGGGGACCTCATGAAGCTCGACGGTATCGGGAAGCGTTGAGCCGATATTGAGCTCCACCCCAGGGATTTTCACCGAGGCCAGCGGCTGCTTCTTCACATACTCCTTGATGACCGTTTCCTGCTCCGGCTCGATGACGACGTCTTGCGCCGCAACGGCTCCGACGCCTGCCAGTAGCAGAAATCCCGCCACTGCGGTGGATAAATGCATTCTCATGGTCGTCTCCTTTGCGAACTCGGTCCGCTCTTCGCGCCAAGGCTCACTCGAACGTAAGGCAGCTGAAAACGTTCCGTCGACGGGGCTTCGGTCCCGCCCGGCAGGGACCAACCGACGTGTTGCCGCAGGACCTAAGTCTGATCCTTGCGCGCAAAGGGTGGGTTTGCCGCGTGACCCGGAACCGTGGCGGCGCGTAGCCGTTGCTGGCTGCACGTTCCGGGAGGATTCCATGGAAAAGTCGACGGTTGCTCGCACGGATCTTGGCTGTTTCCATTCCGATCCAACCCGGCAGCTGCGCAGCCTGTCCCTTCCTGCGCCGATAGGTTCGCCCGTCACCTTGTGGCGAGCGAACCCTCAAATTGCTGCGTGCATCAAAGCTGACCCCCTGAAGCGAAGAGAAGGGGCGAGGAGAACAGAAATGGCCGACGACAAGAGCAAGCGAGACTTCAGCGACCGCAAGCGTGTTTCGGTGGATGAGTATTACGAGGTCGAATATTTCGCGCGGGAAAATGGTGTTTCGCCCAGCCAGGTGAGCAAGCTGATCAAAAGGACCGGCGGCGACCGGATGATCCTCTCGCAGGCGGTGAAGGCATTGCGCGAGCGCAAGTGAGATGGTGGCGAAGCCAACGGTGGAGAGGCACTGATCGCGATTGGCCGAGATCGCGGCGATCTGCCGACAACGTTCCCGGATGCCGAGCTTCGGCCAAGCGCAATGCCCCACTGCTTCTTTGATTCCGATGAAGACGGAATCGTCTATTCCGACGATCAGGGAACGTTATATGACGATTTCCCGCTGGTCAGGAAAGAAGCCCTTCGCACATTGGCCGAGATGGCCAGGGATGGCCTTCCTCACCGCAGGATTGCAGTCAAGGTCCGGGACGACCGTGGCGGCCTGATCCTTGAAGCGGCTTTGACCTTTGCCGTCGAAACGCGGCATTTCGACGAGCGTATTTTCCAGATGGACTTGCGCACGAACTGACGCCTCGATCGTCATCGCGCCGACCATGAGGTTTCTGGCGCAGCCGCATCTTCCCTAGACCGGAACATTAGTAGTCTCTAATTGTTATCCTAAGCAGCGGGAACCTCCCGGGTTTCTGCTGCAGATCGGGTGCAAACCCGGTCGGCCCGCGCCCTCCGCCAGAGGCGCGGGCTTCGTTTGTTTAGCCGATGCGCAACGCCGTTCGGCAGCAGCATATTGGAGACCTGCGGGAGCATTCGTACCATCGGTCGCTACCGCGGCGCCCTGGCGCCCAGGCAACGGAGCCCGTCGTCCGACAGGGCGGCGGGCTTTTAACCCCTTTGCGCAATCGGTGGAATTCTGGCCGGCGCCGATTCGTGTGGCATGGGTAAGGTGCCCCGACGCAGCGCCGGCCAAGCGGAAGTCAGGTCCGCCGCAGCCAGATAGTAGCCGGGTCAGCGCGGCAGGGAATTGCGTGATCGCGGAAGCTACCGCTGGCCTATTGCACTCGCCACGAGCCCGGCCTGTGCGGCGGCTGACCCGAGGCATTCATTCATTCTGACGATGCACCGGACGCCCGGACGGCGGAAATTGGACGCCGCGCTCGCTCTGGCCGGTGGTGTTCCCCCGCAGATTTCGGACGAAAGGCCATTTTATCCTTGTTGCGCCTGGATTCCTATCAGATCGTGGCAAGGATTGCCTTTCCGGCCGCGTTTGCCGGCGTTCTGCTGTTCGCCCTTTTGCCGGAGCAGCTCCTGCTGGGTCTTGGCCTGGCTTTCACGTTTGATCACGACAAGCTCAATCACGCCGCCGCCTTCGTCGTCCTGGCGGCTCTCGGAAGTCTCGGCTGGCCGGAACGCAAGGCGAGGCTGATCGTACTGCTCGTTATCACGGGCGCAGCGATCGAGGGGCTTCAGGCCGTGCAACTGATAGGGCGCGACCCGGATCTGTTCGACTGGATCGCCGACTGCGTGGGAAATTGCGTGCGGACTGATGGTTGCAGGCTGGACAAAGCGGCTCGCTGGCGGATTGCCATAGGTGCTGAGAGCCTAACGGCGCCGGCCCACCCGCGCTCCAAGGTTGTGAAAATGGCCGGCGCCACTGGGGGGCGCGTTGGGGTAAGTTGCCTGATCGAGCGCCGGCCAGGCGGAAAAATCAGGTCCGCCGCAAAATAACGTAGCAGGAATGGCAATGCGCGGCAGTAGCGTGATCGCGGAATGTCCGCGCTCGCGCCTCCGGTGCGGTGACCCGTTTTGGGTCAACAATTCTGGCACCTGAATTGCACTGGAAGCAATGCCGGGGAACACTCCGGCGATCGTCCCCGAATATGGGGCCTCGCCGCTTCGCAAATGGAGCGGCGGGCCTTTTTGTAAAGTTCGGTGGCGTTGAAGGTTTCCGACGCGCGGGCGTCGAAAAGCGGCCGATCAGCGGCTTAGCTCACCACGGTGCGCTTGCCCGATTTCCCCGATCAAGTGCTTATTCTCACAACAGAAATTCTAACGCGCGCAAGCTTCGGTGCTTGACACAGGTCTCGACAACTGGATAAGTGGATACACAGATACGCTTTGAGCGGACCAAGGACGTGGCAGCAGACGCAATCGAGCCGTTGGGTATCACGACCGCCGAGGAGGAGGCTTATCGCCACATTCAGCGGGCCCTGAGGATGGGGCGTTACCGGGCCGGGGACCGGCTGATCCCGGAAGAGATCGCGACGGAAATCGGCATGAGCCGCATGCCGGTTCGCGAAGCATTCCGCCAACTGGCCGCGGAAGGTCTTGTGGTCATTCGCCCGAACCGTGGCTGCATCGTCGCCGGGCTTACCCTCGATGAGATCTACGAAACCTTTGAAATACGCTCGGTGCTCGAAGGGCTGGCGGTGAGGCTTGCCATGCCACACATCGATGTCGAAGTGCTTGAAGAACTGGAACGCCAGCTCGACCGGATGGAGCGCGCCAGCCAGACCGGCAGCAGCGACTGGGTCGTGCGCCATCAGGCCTTCCATCTGCAGATTTGCCAATTGAGCAACAGACCCAAGCTGGTCCGGCAGATTGCCAGCCTGCACGTCGTGATCGAGCCCTACCTGCGCATCTGGTTCGACTATGTCGACAAACCCGCCAGCGCGCGCGCCGAGCACGAGATCCTGATCGAGGTGTTGCGATCAGGTGATGCCGGCAAGGCAGAGATCGTCATGCGGGATCATATCGTCGAGACAGCGCCGCTTCTGGCTAGCTTTGCAAGTCCCGGCCGCCGCTAGGAATACCATCTAAATCGTTGAAGCCGGAAGACAATCCGGCACGACGAAAGGGAACTGCCATACCGGCAAAAGAGGAGATTGACATGAAAATTAGCCGCATCGCAGCCATTGCGTCGGTCCTGTTCGGCCTGGTCCAGGCCGCTGTCGCACAAGAAACGCCAAAGGCAATTACCATTGCCACCGAAGGAGCCTACGCGCCTTGGAACTTCACAACGGCCGACGGCAAACTGGACGGCTTCGAGGTCGATCTCGCCAATGATCTGTGCGGGCGAATGAAGATCGAGTGCAAGATCGTCGCACAGGACTGGGACGGCATGATCCCCGCGCTGACCGTCGGCAAGTTCGACGTGATCATGGCGAGCATGTTCATCACTGAAAAACGTCTGAAGGTCATCGATTTTACCCAGCCATATGCGGTGGATCCCTCAGGTTTCGCGGTCGCCAAGGATAGCGAACTGGGCAAGCTCGGCATTTCCAACGAGCGCTTCAAGCTGGACAATGAAGCCTCTGCGCAGGCGGCAATCGACAGGCTCAAGCCATTGCTGAAGGGAAAGATCATTGGAGTTCAGGCTGCGACGGCAAACCTGGAATTTGTGAAAAAATACTTCTCGGACGTCGCCGAGATTCGCGAATACAAGACCACCGAGCAACACGATCTTGATCTCGCCGCGGGTCGCATCGACGCGCTCTTCGCACAGCAGACAGCGCTGGCTGCCACGCTGAGCAAACCGGAGTTCAGCGACTATACGCTTGCAGGACCAGGATTTGTCGGGGGTCTCTTCGGTCTTGGCTCCGGGGCCGGTATCCGCAAAGAGGACAGCAAGCTGAAAGACATGCTCAACGGCGCCATCGACGCCGCGACCGCCGACGGCACGATCAAAACCCTGTCGCTTAAATGGCTCAAGAGCGACGTCACTCCAGTCAAGTAGGCGCTTGCCGGCGAACGGCCATTCCTGACCCGTTCCGGAGCTGAGCCGTTCGTCCTGCCGGGGGTATCAATGGTTGACGCATTCCGGCTGCTTGGTTTCCAGAACGGAGGTTGGGGGGCTGCTCTTCTCATGGCGGCCTCGGTCACAGTGCTCCTGTCTGTGCTGGGCTTTGCGCTTGGCGCTGTATTTGGCGGGCTGGCAGCGGCCGGGCGTCTCCACAACTCCCAACTGCTAAGATTCTTGGCCCTTGGCTATTGCACGGTTTTCAGGGGCGTGCCCGGCCTTCTGACCATTTATCTGCTTTACTATGGAGGTAGTGTCGCCCTGACCTCGCTTGGTCATAGCCTGGGAGGGTCCGGATTCGTCGGCGTTCCGGCCTTTGCCACTGGAACCTTGGCTATCGCAATCATCTCGGGCGCCTATCAAGCCGAGGTCTATCGAGGGGCCTACCTCGCCATCGACCAAGGACAGCACGATGCCGCTTGCGCGCTTGGTCTCAACCGGCTGCAGCGGCTGCGCCAGGTTATTTTTCCGCAGCTCCTGAGATACGCGCTGCCAGGCCTCGGCAATGTGTGGCAATTGGTTCTGAAGGACTCGTCGCTGATATCGGTAATCGGCCTCGTTGAACTGATGCGCCAGGCACAGATCGCCGCAGGTTCGACCCGTGAACCGTTCATCTTCTACATTGCTGCAGCCTTGCTCTATCTGGCTATCGCTTCCGTCACGGGCAATGCCTTTTACCGTCTGGAACGAAAGGCGCCGTGGCGCGTCCGGTCGGCATGATAGATTTCAGGTTTTTCCTCGAAATCCTGCCGAAACTACTCGCCGGCCTGCCGCTTACGATGGAACTGGCCCTGACTTCCATCGTTGCCGGCTTCGTTCTTGCCGTCACATTGGCGCTAGCCCAGCAATCGGAATCGCCCTTCGTCGTCCTGCCGATCCGTGGCTTCGTTGCCGTGTTCAGGGGGACGCCCCTGCTGGTGCAGATTTTTCTGACCTATTATGGCCTTGGTCAGTTCCGGCACCAACTGTCGGCAATTGGATTATGGGCCGTTTTCCGCGAACCCTACTGGTGCGCAATCATCGCGCTGACACTCAACACCACCGCCTATGGCAGCGAAATCCTCCGCGGCGCGATTCAATCGGTGCCACGCGGCCTTGTCGAGGCGGCCCGGTCTGTCGGCCTGTCCACCCATTTGACCTATCGGCACGTTATCCTGCCGCTGGCCTTTCGCCAGGCGCTGCCGAGTTACGGCAATGAAATCATCCTCATGGTCAAGGGCACGTCTTTGGCTTCCATCGTGACCTTGATGGAGGTGACTGGAATTGCCCAGGGATTGATCTCCCAGACCTACCGCGCCTTTGAAGTCTTCATCTGCGCGGGCGCCATTTATCTCACTTTGAACTTCGCGATCATCCGTGCCTTGGCGGCACTCGAATACTGGATGTCGCGGCATCTGCGGCACCGCCCCTCGACGATGAGCGACGCCGCCTCTTGAGCACGACCAGAAGGGCATAGCATGCGAAATTTTGAGAAACCAACGCGCTCGGTTGTCGTTTCACGCGAGGCGATGGCCGCCACCTCTCATCCGTCGGCGACCCTGACGGCGGTGGAGATCATGGCGGCCGGCGGCAACGCCATGGATGCCGCCATCGCAGCCTGCGCGGTGCAATGTGTCGTCGAGCCAGCCTCGACCGGCATTGGAGGCGACTGCTTCGCTCTTCTGTCGCGAAACGGATCCGGCGAGGTCATCGCCTACAACGGATCGGGCAGGACACCCGCCGCCCTGACAATTGACTGGTTCCTCGAACGTGGCATGGCGGAGGTGGCCCGTAATTCTCCTGGCTCCGTCACCATCCCGGGAGCCATCGATGCATGGACCAGATTGCACGCTGATCATGGACATATGCCGTTTGATCAAATCCTGGCCCCCGCTATACGTTTCGCCGAGGAAGGCTACGCCATTTCACCGCGGGTCCATCGTGACTGGGCGTTGGAGGAAGAACTTCTGGCCTCCGATGTAGCCGCGAAACGGATTTTCCTGCCAAACGGCCGCGCGCCAGGCGTTGGCGAAGTGCATCGCCAGCCTGAGTTGGCTGCAACGCTGCGGCTGATCGCCAAGAAGGGACGAGAGGCCTTCTACACTGGCCCTGTGGCCGGAGACATGGTCGCCTATCTTCGTGGACTCGGCGGATTGCACACACTCGAAGATTTCGCCGCGGCAACAGGCGAGTACGTGACCCCGATCAGCGCGGCGTTTCGAGGCTACGATGTGTTCGAATGTCCGCCGAATGGCCAGGGTGTGATCGCGCTGCTGATTCTAAACATCCTCTCGCGCTTCGAAGCCCACGGCGATCCGCAATCTGCGGACCGGCTTCACCTGGAAATTGAAGCAACACGCCTCGCTTACGCCGCGCGTGACCTGCTCGTCGCCGATCCTGATGCGTCCGAGGTCCCGGTGGCCGACATGTTGTCGAATGCCTGGGCCGATCGTCTGGCCGGCATGATTGACCTGAAGCGCGCCCGCGCGGATCTGCCAGCGTTCGATATGCCGCTGCACAGCGACACGGTCTATATTTCGGTTGTGGACAAGGATCGCAATGCGGTCAGTTTCATCAACTCGGTCTTCGACAGCTTTGGCTCGGGCCTGGTCTCGCCACGCTCCGGTGTCGTCTTGCACAATCGCGGGCAAAGCTTTTCGCTTGACCCCAGGCACCCTAATGCAGTGGCGCCGAACAAGCGACCTTTGCATACCATCATACCCGGGATGCTTGCGAGAGGCGGCCGGGCAGAAATGCCTTTCGGCGTCATGGGTGGCTACTACCAGGCAATGGGCCATGCGCACCTGCTGACGAAAGTGCTCGACTTCGGGATGGATCTGCAGGAGGCGATCGATCTGCCGCGGATCGCCCCCGTCACCGGCACGATGAAGGTCCAGGCCGAACACGGGCTCGCTGGCGAAACCCTAGCTGAACTTAGCCGACGCGGTTTCGAAATCATTCCTGCCACAGACCCGATCGGCGGTGCGCAGGCCATTCGCATCGATTGGGCAAACGGGACCCTGCTGGGCGGTTCTGAACCGCGCAAGGACGGCTGCGCCCTCGGTCTGTAGGTTGTGGCCAGAGCGGGATCCGAGATGCCGAAGACGTTTTCATCGACATTTGACCGGCGTCGCTGGCGCCATGGTCCAGATAATTCTCGCACGCCATCGACAACGGCAGGCAGCTGGATGTAGCGACAAATCATAAGTCGCGACTTGTGCTAATCTGGTGAATTGAGCGTGGCAAAATCGATCTGACTCAGGCGAGCGGGATCGCCGATCACTTCAATGGCTCGGATTTTCTCCCCTGCCGCGTCTATCGTCAGTGCATATCGCGCACGTCCGGTCGGCGCCACAACAATCCCTGGCGCCCCGTTCAGAAGCATTGGCGTCGCGAATTGCGTACGTGCCGCGAAGGCAAGAGCCCCCCTCGCAACTGTTGTGGACCCATGTGCTTCCACCGCTCTTCCGTCAGGAGCCGCAGGCGAATCAACACGGATAACGACGTCCGGGTCGAGGAGGGCCACGATCGCATCAATGTTGCCGGAACGAACTGCGTTAAGAAACTCATCCACAAGCCGCCGCCGCCCGTTCAATTCAGCAGCGGAAACAGTGGGCTGACCCCGTATGCGACGACGAGCTCGGCTTGCCAGTTGCCGCGCCATGACCGGGGTGCGGCCGACGGTAGGGGCAATCTCTTCGAAGGGCACATCAAAGACGTCGTGCAGCACGAAGGCGACACGTTCGGCAGGAGCAAGCTTTTCGAGTACGACACTCAACGCAAGGCCGACCGAATCGGCAATCGCTAATTCCTTGTCGAGGTCCGCGGCGTCTCCCGAATCCGCGCCCCACGCGGAGAGCGCCTGCAGAGTCTCCGCGCGTGATTTGCGCGCCCGCAGCATGTCGAGGCAGACGCGCGCAACGACAGTAGTGAGCCAAGCGGTAAGATTGTCGACGCTCCGGGCATCTGAGCGGCTGAGGCGCAGCCACGCTTCTTGCACTGCATCGTCGGCCTCTGTCGATGAACCAAGCAGGCGGTATGCAACCTTCCGCAGACGCGTGCGGTCAGCTTCGAAGCGCTTTGCCAGCCATTGATCCGGTTCCATCTGTCACATTTTCCCATCGCTGTCCGTCACAGTGATGACGGACGAGGCCCATCCGATGTGACAACTCCCCTTTCAACGGCCTGGGGTGAGACAAAGGAGATATCATCATGGAACCGACCAACCCACTGATTCCGATCTTTGTTGCCTTGCTCGGGACTTGGTTCGGCGCAGCCGTGTTTTATGTGGTGGTCATAGGCCCCGCCGTCGTTCAAGCGGGGCCGTCCGGCGTCGGATTCCTGCAGACGCTCGCGCGGCGCTACGGCACCGGCCCCTTCTATGCTGTCTTGGCCTTTCTGACGGTTGCGACCGGCGTGTGGATGTACGTGGCCGGTGCCCGCGGCGTGTGGACAACGCTGAGCGTAGGCTTGGCAATACTGGCGCTGTTTCTCGGTGCATCGGCCAATCGGATCGCCGAGAGGAAGTGGGTCCACCTGGTCGGGAACATCCGGGGCTCTGCAACAGGAGACCAGGGCAGCGACGTGGCGACAGCAATCGCCAAAGCCGAAAGGGTCAACCTGGTGACAACGGTCGTGCTTGGGCTCGCGCTCCTCTGCGTGGTTCTGAGTCGAACTATGGCGTAACAACTCGCAAACGCGCGGCAATCCACATTGATCGCGGGAATTCGTATTCCCTCAACCACCAGCTATTTGTTCAAGCTCAGTCCTTCTTGAACTCGAATAGCTCGATCACGTTGCCCGATGGATCTTCGAGCAAGATGGCGCGACCGGCACCGCCGTCGCTGATGTCGCCGCGGAATCTTGCATCAGCCCGGCGCAACCGCTCAATGAGCACATCGAATCCCTTCGTAACGATCATAAATCGGTTCCACCCGCCCGGCTTCGGATCGCCGCCCGCCTGACCACCGCTCCCCGCACCTGGGGCGCTGAGATACAGCGTCAAGTCGTCACGCAGCAGCGCGGCAAACTTGCCCGGATTGTGCATTTCGATCTTGAAATCGAGATAGTCTCGATAGAATGCGGCCGCCTCATCGACGTCCGCAACGATGTATCGGACGGAAGCCATTCAACCTTCTCCTCTGTCTTGGAGCTACAACAGTCAACTTCGGCAAAGGTTTCCCAGTCGGTGGAGCTGAGTGCAGCAGCGGGCCTTCTGGATGGCCGCTCAAAGTCGGATGAGGTTTTTGGACAAAAAGATCAACCTCAGCCAGGTCTTCGCCGGCCAGACCGTCGGGCACCAAACAGGGCGAGGACCATATCTGGCTGGTCAGCTTCGTGGACATGATCTGGGCTATTTCGACGATGAGACATGTAGGCTCGAACCACCCCAAAAACCCTTTCGGGCCAAAGGGTTACCTATGTCTCTGGTATAAACCGTAACCTATGTGTCCAGAATGGACCGAGGTGGATGGTGCCCAGAGGCGGATTCGAACCACCGACACGCGGATTTTCAGTCCGCTGCTCTACCAACTGAGCTATCTGGGCCTGCCCCAGTGGGCGGCAATCTGCACACCGGGTTCATGAAAGCGCCGTCGGCACCCCTTGAAAGCGCGTGGGTTATAGCACGGGAATCCGGCCTGTCCAGCGCTTAGAGCATGATCCCGAAAAGTGGAATCCGGTTTTCGGAAAAAAGATTATGCTCAGACAAAAAGCATGATCCCGAAAAGTGGAATCCGGTTTTCGGAAAAGATTATGCTCAGGCAAAAAGCATGATCCCGAAAAGTGGAATCCGGTTTTCGGAAAAGATCATGCTCAGACAAAAGTACGCCTCCGGCGAAGGCCGCCTTGCGCGAGCACGGCACGGTAGCGAGGCTGCGCTCTTAAGATCGTCCTTACGACCGTAGTTAGCAGCACAGCATGAGCCATGTGACATTATTGACCGGGCCGGAGCGGCGGCGTCGTTGGAGTGAAGAGGATCAGTGCCGGATACTGGCCGCGGCATTCGCGCCCGGAGCCACGGTGGCGGCGGTGGCGCGTCAGTACGATGTCGCGACCAGCCTGATCTATAAGTGGCGCCGCACGGTGAGAGCCCGCGAGACGGGCTCTGCCGAAGTTGTCGTGGTTCCCGATAAGCCTGTCGCCGCTTCGGTGCCGGCGGCGCCGCCAGCGGTGATCGAGCTGGAGATCGCCGGCAAGGTGCGGCTGCGGATTCCGCTGACCACGCCGCCGACACTGGCGGCGGCGATGGTGAAGGCGCTGGGCGTTTCATGATCCCGGTT